>NZ_JBWKVR010000002.1:0-405252 GCF_059421805.1 Rhodoferax sp. GW821-FHT02C08 | reverse complement strand
GGCCGACAAGCGGCCCAGATGCCCGCGTTCAAATGGGTGAATACGGTACTGGGCAACGTGAAGACGGCGCTGAGTGGGACCTACCATTCGGTGGCATATGCCAAGTACGCTGCGCGCTACCTAGCCGAGTTTGCGTACCGCTTCAACCGCAGATTTGACTTGGCCGCCATGCTGCCGCGTCTGCTGCGCGCGGCTGTGACGACCCAGCCACTTCCATTGACTGTTCTTCGATACTCTGAGGCAAGTAGCTAATCAGGCAAAAAGGGCCGCTAGCGCAGGTAGTATCTGCGCCAGAAGCTCTCATTACGATAGCGCCTTGGGCTGCGGTGCCGGGGGCAGCTGGGCGGGCCCCGGGGCCGGTTTCCCGCGCAGCTTCGCCCCCATGCGCTTGAACCAGTGCTCCAGGTCGTCGATGTAGGTGAACACGGCAGGCACCACCAGCAGGCTGAGCACAGTGGAGGTGATGAGGCCGCCAATCACGGCCACCGACATGGGGCTGCGGAAGCTGCTGTCGGCGGCACCCCAGCCCAGGGCGATGGGTAGCATGCCGGCGCCCATGGCCAGGGTGGTCATGATGATGGGGCGGGCGCGTTTGTGGCAGGCGTCCAGCAGCGCTTCGACGCGGGTCATGCCGTGGTCTCTACGGGCGACAATGGCGTATTCGACCAGCAGGATGGAGTTCTTGGTGGCGATGCCCATCAGCATCACCAGGCCGATCAGCGAGGGCATGGAGAAGCTCTTTTGCGCGATTAGCAGGCCCACGAAGGCGCCGCCCAGCGACAGCGGCAGCGCGCACAAAATCGTTACCGGGTGCAGGAAGTCCTTGAACAGCAGCACCAGCACGATGTAGATGCACAGCACGCCGGTCAGCATGGCCAGGCCGAAGCTGGCGAACAGCTCGCCCATCACTTCCGCGTCGCCCACCTCCACCACTTTCACGCTGGGGGGGAGCTGCTGGATGGAGGGCAGCTTTTGCACGGCGGCGGTCACGTCGCCCAGCGGCAGGCCGGACAGTTCGATTTCAAAATTGACGTTGCGCGTGCGGTCATAGCGGCTGATGACGGCCGGGCCGCCGGTGGTCTGCAGCGTGGCCACCTGGCCCAGCATGACGGGGCCTTTGCTACCGGGCACGGCCAGGCGTTCCAGCACGGCCAGGTCTTTGCGCGCGGCGTCATCCAGCTTGACCAGGATGGGCACCTGGCGCTGCGACAGGTTGAGCTTGGGTAGCGAGGTGTCGTAGTCGCCCACGGTGGCGATGCGCAGGGTTTCGCCGATGGCGTTGCTGGTCACGCCCAGGTCGGCGGCGCGCGCGAAGTCGGGGCGTACGGCGATTTCTGGGCGTATCAGGCTGGCGGTGGAGGCCACGCTGCCCAGGCCGGGGATGGTGCGCAAATCCTTGCCCACGGCCATGGCGGCCTCTTGCAGGGCCATCGGGTCTTCGCCGCTGAGCACCAGCACATACTTCTCGCCCGAGCCGCCCAGGCCCACCTTGCTGCGCACGCCGGGCAGGGCCTCCAGCGTGGCGCGCATGCGGTTTTCAATCACCTGTTTGCGCGGCCGTGCGCCGCGGTCGGTCAGGGTGATGGTCAGCGTGGCCTTGCGGGTTTCGGCGGTGCCGGCGGGCGCAAACGGGTCGCCGCCCACACTGCCGCCACCCACGGTGGTGTAGATGCTTTTCACATCTTCCAGCTGGGCCAGTAGCAGGCGCGCCTGCTCGGCCACCGCGCTGGTTTGCGCCAGGGTGGAGCCGGGCGGCAGCTCCAGCGTGACCTGGGTTTGCGAGTTGTCGTCGGGCGGGATGAAGCCGGTGGGCAGCAGCGGGATCAGCATCACCGAGCCGATGAAAAACAGCGTGGCGCCGACCATGGTCAGCACCCGGTGCTTCAGGCACCAGGCGGCCCAGCGCATGTAGACGCGCAGCCAGCCGGGCTCCTTCTCCGCGGTGACGATGGGCTTGAGAATGTAGGCCGACATCATTGGCGTCAGCACCCGCGCCACCACCAGCGATGCCACTACGGCCAGCGCGGCGGTCCAGCCAAACTGCTTGAAGAACTTGCCGGCAATGCCGCTCATGAAGGCCGTGGGCAGGAACACCGCCACCAGGGTGAAGGTGGTAGCGATGACGGCCAGGCCGATCTCGTCCGCCGCCTCCATGGCTGCCTGGTAGGGCGTCTTGCCCATGCGCAGATGGCGCACGATGTTCTCCACCTCGACGATGGCGTCATCCACCAGAATGCCCACCACCAGCGACAGCGCCAGCAGCGTGATCACGTTCACCGAGAAGCCCAGCCAGGCCATGCCGATGAAGGCCGGAATCACCGACAGCGGCAGCGCCACGGCCGACACAAAAGTGGCGCGCCAGTCGCGCAGAAACAGCCACACCACCACCACGGCGAGGATGGCGCCCTCGTACAGTAGATGCATGGAGCCGGTGTATTCCTCTTGCACCGGGGCCACGAAGTTGAAGGACTCGGTGAGCGTGACGTCGGGGTGCTGGGCCTTGAGTTCATCCAGCGCCTTTTCTACCGCTGCGCCGACGGACACCTCGCTCTCGCCCCGGCTGCGCGAGACTTCAAAACCGACTACCGGCTTGCCGTTGAGCAAGGCGGCGGAGCGTTGCTCGGCGGTGCTGTCGCTCACGGTGGCCACCTGGTCCAGGCGGATGCGGCGGCCGTCGCTCAGCGCCAGCTGCAGCTGGCCTAGCTCCTGGGCGGTTTGTACCGTGGCCAGGGTGCGCACGGGTTGCTCGCCGCTGCCCAGGTCGGCACGGCCGCCAGCGCTGTCCAGTTGCACCAGGCGCAGCTGGCGCGAGATGTCGGCGGCGGTGGCGCCCAGGGCCTGCAGTTTCAGTGGGTCCAGCGACACGCGCACCTCGCGCGTCACGCCGCCCACGCGGCTCACCGCGCCCACGCCGCGCACGGCCAGCAGCTTGCGCGTGACGTCGTTATCGACAAACCAAGACAGGGCCTCGTCGTCCATCTTGGGGCTGGTGATGGTGAAGGCCAGCACCGGCTGGGCCGCCATGTCCATCTTGGCGACGATGGGGTCGCGCACATCGGCGGGCAGGTCGCTGCGCACCGTGGCTACGGCGGAGCGCACATCGTCCACCGCTTCTTGCACCGGCTTCTCCAGCCGGAACTCAGCGGTGACGACCACGCCGCCATCCTTCACCGAGGTGTAGATGTGCTTCAGGCCCTGCACGGTGGCGATGGAGTTCTCGATCTTGCGGGCCACCTCGGTTTCCAGCTGCGCCGGCGCGGCGCCGGGCAGGGACGCGGTGACGGTGACTGTGGGCAGGTCGATGTCAGGGAAGTTCTGCACCTTCATCGCGTTGAAGGACAGCAGGCCGGCAAAGGTCAGCATCACGAAGAGCATGACCGCCGGAATGGGGTTCTTGATGGACCAGGCGGAGACATTCATAAATGCTCCTTATTTGCTAGCTGCTACCGCAGGAGCTGCCTGCGCTGCGGTCGTATTGGGCTTGGAAGTCTCCAGCACGCGCACCAGGTCGCCGTCGTTCAGGAAACCGGCGCCGCTGGCCACCAGCTGTACGTCGGGCGGCAGCGGGCTCAGCAGCTCGACCCGGTCGCCGATTTGCCGGCCGGTTTGCACCTTGATCTGCGTGACGCGCTTGTCGGCGTTCAGCCGGTAGACGTAGCTGAAGGCGTCGCGCACCACCACGGTGGTTTGCGGCACGGTCAGCGCATTGGTCTGGCCGAGTTCGAACGCGCCCTTGGCGAACATGCCGGCTTTCAGGGCATTGCCCGCAGGCAGGTCCACATAGACCAGGCCGGCGCGGGTTTGCGTATCCACCGTGGGGGCGACCATGCGCACCTTGCCTTTGACCGGCGTGCCGTTGGCCGTGCTGACCTGCACGTTGGTGCCTGCGCGTATGCGTTCCAGCTCGCTGGCGGTGACCTCGGCGCGCCACTCCAGCCGGCCCTGGCGCACCATGCGGAACAGCTCGGTGCCGCTGCCCAGCACGGCGCCCACGGTGGCGCTGCGGGCGCTGATGACGCCGCTGTCGGGCGCCAGCACCGTGGTGTTTTTCATGCGCTGCTGCTGCACCACTACCGTGGCCTTGGCGGCCTCGACGCGTGCCTTGGCGACCTGCTCGGTGGTCAGGTACTGGTTGATCTGCTGCTCGCTCAGGGCGCCGGTGCTTTGCAGGGTGCGGGCGCGGGCGGCGTTACCGCTGGCGTCCAGCGCATTGGCCTCGGCCTCCAGCAGATTGGCCTTGGCCTGGGCCAGGTCGGCCTGCACGCTCTCGGCGGCAAAGATGGCCAGCACCTGGCCGGCACGCACCACGTCGCCCACATTGGCGCGCACCTCCTGCAGGCGCAGGCCGGCGGCCTCGCTGCCGATGCTGGCCTCCTGCCAGGCGGCGACGTTGCCGTTGGCACTGAGCTGCAGCGGCCAGGCCAGCGCCTGTGGCTGCACGGTGGTGACGCTAAGCGCCGGCTTGGGCTGGGCCTTGGGCTTGTCATCCGCCGCTTGGGAATTTATGGAAAAAAGACCTGCAGCGCAGATAGACAGTGCGCAAGCAGCTGCGAAAACGATAGCGTTGGGTTTGAAAGTCATGCGGTGTGTCCAGGGTGTGTCAGGGCTATTGCGCAGTGTTTGCGGTGCTGGCGGTGGTGTTGGCATCGGGGCCGGCCCAGCCGCCGCCCACGGCGCGGTACAGGGCGACCCAGGCCAGCAGGCGCTCGCGCTGCAGGGCGATGACGTTGGTGTCGGCGGCCAGGGCGTTGCGGCGCGCGTCTTCGAGTTCGGGCAGGCTGGCCAGGCCGGCTTTGTAGCGGGCCTGGGTGGCCTCGTACGATGCCTGGTAGCCGGCGGCAGCGGTCTGGGTGTCGGCCATGCGGTCGTCGCTGCTGCGCAGGTTGACCAGGGCCTCCTCTACCTCGCGCACGGCCTGGCGCACCTTGGCTTGGTACAGGGCCACGGCCTCGGTGTAACGGGCCTGGGCGGCGTCGATGTTGGCGCTGCGCACGCCGCCGTCAAACAGCGGCAGCGACAGGCTCAAGGGGCCTATGGACCAGGTGTTCATGTCCACATTGCCGCCGCCGGTGCGGTAGCTCAGGGCGCCGATGTTGCCGCTTAAGGCCAGGCGCGGGTAGCGTTGGCCCTGGGCGTTGCCCACGTCGAAGCTGGCGGCGGCCACGTCGCGCTCGGCGCTGAATACATCGGGCCGCTGGGCCAGTGCCTGGGCCGGGATGGATGCTATGGAAAACAGAGCTATCTGCGTAGAAGGTGCGGGCGCTGCAGCCAGCTTTTGTGCTAAGTCTGCCTCGGGCAGCGCGGTCAACGCCACCATGGCCTTCAGGTACAGATCGCACTGCGTGAGCTGTTGGTTGAGGCGGTTATTCGCCTCGGCGGCACTGGCGCGGGCCAGCGCGTCCACCGCCGGGGCGGTGAAGCCGGCGCGGGTGCTCAGGTTGGAGAGGCGGGCCGTCTCCTGGCGCGAGCGGGCGTCTTGGCCGGCCAGGCCGCGCAGCAGGGCACAGGCGCGCACATTGACGTACTGGTTGGCCACCTCGGCGGCCACCGACACGCGGGCGTCATGCCACAGCGCCTGGGCGCCCTGTTGGCGTGCCTGGGCGGCGTTCAACGCGGCACGCTGGGTGCCAAACAGGTCGATCTCCCAGGCTGCCTGCAGCCCGCCTTGCAGCGTGGTGGCGACGGGTGTGGCGGGTTGCGAAATACCCCGGCTGACGCTGGCCGATGCGTCCAGCGTGGGGCCCAGCGCGGCGCCCGCGCCCACGGCGGTGGCGCGGGCCTGGGTGATGCGCGAGGCGGCCGAGGCCACCGTGGGGCTGACGTTTTGCGCGGCTTCAATCAACTGCACCAGCAGCGGGTCGTCCAGCCGCTGCCACCAACTGGCCAGGTCGCCCAGGTCACCGTGGTGGGGCATGGTGGAAGGCAGTGCCGCCTGCCACTGCGCGGGCGCTACGGCCGCAACGCTGGGGGCCGGCGGCGGCGTGCTGGCGCAGGCTGCGAGCCACAGCGGCAGGCTGCACAAAAGAGTCCATCGGGGCACATGCATGCAGAAAGCTCCTGGGGGATGGGGGGCCTATCGTAATGGGGGGAACCTGGCTTGTAGAAAGCCTGGCTGGCATATGTCCGCCAAGGGGTGGACGCCGCGCCGCCATGGTGCCAGAGACGGCGCTTGGTGTTTTCGCAGCCGCGTATCGGATTGTGTCGATTTATGTCAAAACCACAGCTTCTCAGGCGGCCGGGGGGCCCACCTGGTCGCGGTGGCAGACGCGGTTGCGGCCCAGGTTCTTGGCGGCGTAGAGCGCTTCGTCGGCCTGTATCCGCAACAGGTTGGCGTCGCCGCGCTGGCCGGTTTCGCAGGTGGCGATGCCGATGCTGAATGTCAGGTAGCGGTCGGTGGGCGAGCTGTCGTGCGGCAGGGCCATTGCCGCCAGGGCCAGCATGCATTTGTCTGCCATGGCGATGGCGCCCGCCGCATCGGTTTCGGGCAGCAGCAGGGCGAACTCTTCGCCGCCTATGCGGGCTGGCAGGTCTTGCTGGCGGCAGAGGTCTTTCAGCAGCGTGCCGACCTTCTGCAGGGCCACATCGCCCATGGGGTGGCCATACAGGTCGTTGTAGCGTTTGAAGTGGTCTACGTCCAGCACCAGCAAGGACAAGGGGGCGGGCCGGCGCGCCAGGCGCACGATCTCGTAGGCCAGGCGCTCGTCGAACTGGCGGCGGTTGGCGATGCCGGTGAGCGCATCGGTACTGGACAGTGTCTCCAGCGCATCCACCTGGCTGTGTAGCACCTGCAGCAGGGCGTTCACCCCCTGGGTCAGTGCGCCGATTTCATCGGGCCGCTTGGCAGTGAGTATGCGGTCCCAGCGCCGTGAGGAGGTCATCGTGGCCAGATCGGCCTGTAGCTGGCGGATGGGGCGCACCAGCCAGTGGTGTATGGCCAGCAGCAACACCAGGCCGGTGACCAGGGCCAGCGCGGCGAGCTGCCAGGCTACTTCTTGCAGGATGCGCTGGGCCTGCAGGGCCAGGTTGCGCGGCAGGTTCATGTGCACGGTGGAAAGGGGCTTGTCTTCCAGGTCACGCAGCAGGTAGTGCAAGGTGATGTTCTGGGGCTCGTAGGTGGCATGCACCTGGCGGTTGCTGAAGTATTTGAACTTGGGCAGCTCCCAGGCCAGCTCGACCGCGCCGGGGCTGTTGGGTTCCTCGGCGTGCGGTTCTATGGAAAAGGCGGCGCCGGCGTTTTGTGCGATGACGGCCATGGCGCCGTCGTCCAGCTCCTGCACCATCACCACCAGGCCGGCGGCAGTGCCCTGGCCGTCGCTGTGCACGATGGGCGTCCAGCACACGGCGGACAGGATCTTGCCGGCCTGCGTCAGCCCGCATTCGGTGGGCCTGGACTGCCAGGGATGGGCGGCCCAGCGGCGCTGCAGGGGGGCCAACACCTGCTCTGCATGCACCAGGCTGCCGTCACTCTGGGGGCGCCTGCCCATACCAACCAGCTGGCCCTGCTGGTCTACCAGCAGCACGGCGTTCAGATGCGAGGTCAGCATGGCGGCATCGCTGAGGTTGCTGTCTTCAAAGGCTTTGCTGCGCTGCTGCATGTGGCTGTACAGCTCGTCCCAGAAAGCCCAGTCGTGGTTGAGGATGCTGAGGGCTGCGAGCTGCTCGTCAAAGCCGCTGGCCACGCGCTTGACGCTGTCTTGGGCAAAGTGCTTTTCGATGGCGTCGAAGGCGGGCAGCAGCTTGCTTTGCATCAGCATCAGGCCCAGCCCGCCCATCAGCCCGAATACCAGCACAAACAGGGCGACGATGCGCGGGCCTATACCAAGCCCGCTCTGGGCCAGCCGAGCAAGCGGACCTTGTCTCAATGGGCCCATGGCGCAAACGCGAAGGTATGCATAGCGGCACAGCTTAGCGCTGTATCGGGGGCATAGCAATGCGGACAAAAATCTGGCGGGAGGGGCCGCCGGATTCAGGGCTCAGAGGTCTTGAACGGTGCTTAGCCAAACACCGCATGCCACAGCGTCAGCACCGCGTCCCGCTCGGCCTGCAGCGGCTCGGGTGCTACCTGGGTGGGGGTTTCATTCAGGCGTGCGTGGTGCTGTACCTTGCGCAGCACGCGGTAGGCATTGGCGGCCGCCATGCCTACGCCAGGGGGCAGCAGGCCCACGGTTTCGGCGCGCTGTAGCAGGGCGATATTGCCCACGTTGTCCTGCAGTGCCGGGTGTTGGGCCGCGTGGGCCAGCACTAGGTATTGCACGGCGAATTCGGCGTCCACCATGGCGCCGGGGCTGTGCTTCACGTCGAACTGGCCGCCGCGCACCGGGTGGGCGCCACGTACCTTGTTGCGCATGGCCACGATCTCGGCCTGCAGCGCAGGCAGGTCGCGCGGCGCGGTGATGACGGCCTGGCGCACGGCGTCGAAGCGCTGGTGCATATCGGCCGGGCCGAGCACGCAGCGCGCGCGCGTCATGGCCTGGTGTTCCCAGGTCCAGGCGGTGTTGCTGCCACGGCCTTGCTGGTAGCTGGCGTAGGCGTTCAAGGTGGTGACCAGCAGGCCAGAGTTGCCGTTGGGGCGCAGCGCGGTGTCGATCTCGAACAGGTCGCCCTCGGCGGTCTTCACGCTCAGCCAGTTGATCAGCTTGCGCACCAGGTTGGCATAGGCCTCGGGGGCGCGGTCGTCCTCGTCCTCGTAGACAAAAACAATGTCCAGGTCGCTGCCGTAGCCCAGTTCCTTGCCGCCCAGCTTGCCGTAGCCGATGACGGCAAAGCGCGGTTCGTCCAGGTGGCGGTTTTTCAGGCGCTGCCAGCACCAGCGGGCGGTGACGCGCAGCACCACATCGGCCAGTGCGCTCAGGTCGTCGGCCACCTGTTCCACGCTGGTGCGGCCTTCCACGTCGCGCGCCAGGGTGCGGAACAGCTCGGCATGGTGGGCGCGGCGCAGCAGGTTGAGCAGGGTTTCGTCGTCGTCTTCCTGGGTGGACTTTAGGGCGGCGCGGCGGGCTTCGAGTTCGGCCTCGAATTCGGCGGGCACAAAGCGCTCGGACAGCATGGTGTCCGCGGCCAGTTCGTCGATCACGCCCGGGTGTTGCTGCAGGTAGCGGGCCGGCCAGCGGGCCGCGCCCAGTAGGCGCAGCAGGCGCTGGTGGATGGCCGGGCGCTCCAGCAGCAGGGCCAGGTAGCTTTCACGGCGCAGCAGGGATTCGATCCAGTCCATCCAGCGCAACGCGCCTTCTTCGCTGGCCGTGCCGTCGCGCAGCCAGCCGGCGGTGCGCTGCACCAGGCGCGACAGGCGGGCGCGGGGAGCGTCACGCAGCGCCTGGATGCGGCTGTTTTCGGCCCATTGCAGCAGGCGCGCGCGCAGAGGTTCTTGCAATTGTTCAGCCAGGGTGGCCAGGTCCGGGACATTGCCCAGGTCGTTGCTGCCCATGCTCTTGGCGCCTTTGCAGCTGCCGCCCTTGCATTCTTTTTTGCCCGCGCCGCCCAGCAGGGTGTCGAACTCTTGCGCCACGCGTTCACGGTGGCTATCCAGCTCGCACAGGAAGGCGCAGCAGTCGGGGTAGCCCATGGTGTGGGCGATCCAGGCCAGGTCTTCGTCGGCGGTGGGCAGCACATGGGTTTGCTGGTCGTCCAGGTACTGGATGCGGTGCTCCACCCGGCGTAAGAAAGAATAGGCCTGGGCCAGTGCGTCGGCGGTGGCCTGGGGCATCAGGCCGGCGCGGGCCAGGCGCTGCAACGCATCCAGCGTGGGGCGGGTGCGCAGCTCGGGGAACTGGCCGCCGCGCACCACCTGCAGCAGCTGTACGGTGAATTCGATCTCGCGTATGCCGCCGCGCGACAGCTTCACGTCGTTGGCGCGTTCGGGCCGGCCGGCGCTACGCCGCGCCGAGTGTTCGCGGATCTGCTGGTGCAGGTTGCGCAGGGCGTCGAACACGCTGTAGTCTAGGTAGCGGCGGAACACGAAGGGCAGCACCACACCGCGCAGCGCGCAGGCGTCCTGGATGCAGGCGCGCGGCGCCACCACCCGGCTTTTGAGCCAGGCAAAGCGCTCCCATTCGCGGCCTTGCTGCTGCAGATAGTCTTCCAGTGCGTCCAGCGACAAGGCCACCGGGCCGGAGTTGCCATGCGGACGCAGCGCCAGGTCCACGCGGAACACAAAGCCGTGCTCGGTGGTGTCACCCACCAGGGCGTAAATGGTCTTGACCGCTTTGCCGAAGTACTCGTGGTTGGAGATGCGGCCCCGGCCCTCGGGTGTGCCGGCGGTTTCGCCCTCGGTGTTGTAGATGTAGATCAGGTCGATGTCGCTGGACACATTCAGCTCGCGCGCCCCCAGCTTGCCCATGCCGATGACCCACAGCTGGGCGCGCTGGCCGTCCGGGCCCAGGGGCATGCCGTGCTGGGCGTCCAGGGTCTGCTGTGCGTAGGTGCAGGCGGCGTCCAGGGCGATTTCGGCCAGCACGGTGACCGCGTGGGTCACCACGGCCAGCGGAGCCTGTTCGTCACAGTCCAGGCTGACCAGGCGCTCCATCACCAGCTGGCGCAGGCTGCGCAGGGCGGCGCCTAGTTCCAGGCCCTGGGCCAACAGGGCAGCCAGGGTGTATTGCATGCTGTCGTAGGTCGGCGGGCCGGGCGGCAGCAGGTCCAGCTGATCGGCATAACGGCGGCGCAGGCGCTGCACAAAGCGCGAATGCTCCGACAGAGGGGAGGTGGGGGGCTGGCTTATTAACAAAACTTCACCGTTTCGCTTGGGCTGCGCCACAGGGGGGCGAAGCATGGGAGTGATAATTCTTGTTGCATCCATGTGTCCAATGACTGAATCTAAGCCCCAACCTACGCGTCTGCTGCGACTGGCTGCCAAGGCAGCGCCCTGGGGCCTGGGCCTGGTAGCGGCGGCGTGGTTGGTGTTGGCCATCGCTTGGGGGGCCTTGCACGGCTGGATTGTGCCGCGAATCGGCGAGTTTCGCCCGCAGCTGGAAGCGCAGGCCAGCCTGGCTGTGGGGTTGCCGGTGCGCATAGGCTCGATTTCTGCACATTCCACGGGCTGGATACCGTCGGTGGAGCTGCGCGACGTGGCCATATTGGACCCGCAGGGCCGTGAAGCCTTGCGCTTGCCGCGCGTGTTGGCTGCCTTGTCGCCCGCCTCGCTGCTGAAGCTGGGGTTTGAACAACTGGTGATAGACCAGCCCGAACTGGATGTGCGCCGCAGCGCCGATGGCCGCCTGCTGGTGGCCGGGCTGGATGTGTCGCGCGGCGACAGCCAGGACACCCGGGCGCTGGACTGGTTGTTTTCCCAGACCGAGCTGGTGGTGCGCGGTGGCACCGTGCGCTGGACCGACGAGCAGCGCGGCGCCCCACCGCTGGCTTTGAGCGCGGTGGACTTTGTGATGCGCAACAAGGGCCTGCGCCACAGCCTGCGCCTGGACGCGTCGCCGCCGGCCGAATGGGGTGAGCGCTTCAGCGCCATGGCCCAGTTCCGTCAGCCGCTGTTGAGTGTGCACCGGGGCCGTTGGAAGGAATGGGATGGCCCGGTGTACGCCAGCCTGCCCCGGGTGGATGTGTCGCAGCTGCGGCAATACACCGACCTGGGCCTGGACGTGGCCCAGGGTGTGGGGGCTTTGCGGCTATGGGCCGAGTTGCAGCACGGCAAGCTGCAGGCCGCCACGGCCGACGTGGCCCTGGCCAATGTGCGCGTTCAACTGGGGGCCGATCTGCAGCCCCTGGCCTTGCAGCAGCTGCAGGGCCGCCTGGCCGGGCGCCCCCTGGCTGGCGGCGTCGAGTTCAGCACCGAGGGTCTGCAGTTCACTACCGACGCGGGCGTGCAGTGGTCCGGCGGCAATGTGTTTGCCCGGGTGCAAAAAAACCAGGGCCAGCTGCGCGCCGACCGCCTGGACCTGGCGACCCTGGCGCAGATTGCCGAGCGCCTGCCGTTGGGCCCGGATGTCCATACGGCGCTGGATACTTATGCCCCCAAAGGCCTGGTTGAGCGCATCGAGGCCAGCTGGCAGGGCGATGTGGCGGCGCCCACGCAGTTCCAGGCCAAGGGCCGTGCGACGAACTTGGACGTGGGTGGTGCTGCGGTGCTGGGCGTGCGTGGCGCCACTCTGGACTTTGACGTGAACCAGGCCGCAGGCAAGGCCAGTCTGCAGATCGCCCAGGGCGCACTGGAGCTGCCCGGCGTGTTTGAAGAACCCGTGCTGCCGGTGGACCAGTTGTCGGCCGGCCTGGCCTGGAAGATCGATGGCAAGGCGTTGTCTGTGCAGGTCAGCGATATGCGTTTTGCCAACCCCGACCTGGAAGGCACGCTGCAGGCCAGCTGGCACACCAGCGACCCGGCGCGCTCCGGCAGCCGTTCGCGCTTCCCCGGCGTGCTGGACCTGCAAGGCCAGCTGAGCCGGGCCGAGGGTGCACGCGTGCACCGCTACCTGCCGCTGTCGCTGCCCGAGACGCGCCACTACTTGCGCGAAGCCCTGGTGGCCGGCAGTTCGGACCGGGTGAAGTTCCGCGTCAAGGGGGATCTGCACGACTTCCCCTTTCTGAAGCCACAGCAGGGCGAGTTCCGCGTGGTGGCCGAGGTAAAGAACGCCACTTACGCCTACTCGCCGCCCAGCCTGCACCCCGCGGGCAGCCTGCCCTGGCCGGCGCTGGAGCAGCTGTCGGGCGAGCTGGTGCTGGACCGCAGCTCTCTGCAGGTCAACCGGGCTACCGCGGTGCTGGCCGGTGCGCCGAACCTGCGCATCAGCCAGGCCGAGGTGCAGATTGCCGATGTGGAGTATGCCGTGGTGGTGTTCAAGGGCCAGGGGCGCGGCCCCCTGCCCGATATGCTGGGCGCGATGGCGCGCTCCCCGCTGGCGGCGCTGACCGAGCATGCACTGGACCGCGCCAGCGGCACCGGCATGGCCGATATCCGCTTGCAGCTGCAGCTGCCGATAGACAAGATCGAGCAGAGCAAGATCCAGGGCAGCCTGGTGCTGAACGGCAACGACTTGCAGGTGGTACCCGGCACCGTGGGCCTGGAGAAGGTGCGCGGCGTGGTGAATTTCACCGAGTCGGGCTTTACCGTGGCGGGCGGCCAGGCGCGTTTGCTCGGGGGCGAGGCGCGTATTGACGGAGGCACGCGGACGCCGGCGGCGGCTAACAACCCGACTGCCGCTGTGGCCTCGCGCGATGTGGGCCTGCAATTCCGCGTGCAGGGCGTGGCCACGGCCGACGGCCTGCGCCAGGCCCCGGGGCTGGGTAGCTTGTCGCGCTTGACTGCTCGCATCAGCGGCAGCACAGCCTATTCCGCGGTGCTGGGCTTGCGCCAGCAGGTGCTGGAAGTGGCCGTCAACAGCACGCTGCAAGGCATGGCCCTGGACCTGCCTGCGCCCTATAAAAAGTCGGCCGAGGTTGCCATGCCCTTGCGGTTTGAAAACGCCCTGCTGCCCAGCCCGGCTGGCACGCTGCGCGACCGCCTGTCCCTGGACCTGGCCGGTATCGGTAGTGTGGCCTATGTGCGTGATGTGAGCGGACCCGAGCCCCGGGTGCTGCGCGGCAGCATGGCTGTGGGCCTGCCAGCGGGCGAGACGGTGGCCATGCCGGAAGAAGGCGTGGCCGCGAACATCCGCGTGGACAGCATCAACACCGATGCCTGGGATCGTATTTTGGCTTCCACCCCTGGCGCCACCGGCCTGGCTGCGGTGGACCCGAACGCGATCGCCTATCTGCCCACAGCCTTGAACTTGCGCGCCAATACGCTCACCGCCCATGGCCGCACCCTGCACCGCCTGGTGCTGGATAGCACCCGCCAGGGCACGACCTGGCATGGGAATGTGGATGCCGAGGAGCTCAATGGCTATGTGGAATTTCGCCAGCCTGGCGGCGGTAGCCCCGGCCGCGTCTACGCCCGCCTGGCCCGCCTGACCCTGACGCCCAGCGCCAGCACCGAGGTCAACACCTTGTTCGACGAGCCCACCGAGAGCGTGCCGGCGCTGGACATCGTGGTGGATGAGCTGGAGCTCAAGGGCAAGAAGCTGGGCCGGGTGGAGGTGGATGCGGTCAACCGCGGCATGCGCGACTGGCGACTGAACAAGCTCATCATCACCACCCCGGAGGCCCAGCTCAGCGCCACCGGCAACTGGACGGCGCTGGCCAGCGCGGCCCTGCCCGCGGCGCCGGGCCTGGCATCGGGCTATATGCCGCACCGCTCGGTAATGAACTTCAAGCTGGACATCAATGATGCCGGTGCCCTGCTCACCCGCCTGGGCATGGCCGGTGTGATCCGGCGTGGCAAGGGGCAGATGGAGGGCCAGGTGGCCTGGGTAGGCTCGCCCCTGTCGCTGGACTACCCCTCGTTGGGCGGGCAGTTCAATCTGGAGGTGGAAAACGGCCAGTTCCTCAAGGCCGACCCCGGCCTGGCCAAGCTGCTGGGCGTGCTGAACCTGCAGGCCCTGCCGCGCCGGTTGACGCTGGATTTCCGCGATGTGTTCAGCGAAGGCTTTGCGTTCGACTTCATCCGTGGCGATGTGCGCATAGACCAGGGCACGGCCAGCACCAACAACCTGCAGATGAAGGGCGTGAACGCCGCCGTGCTGATGGAAGGCAGCGCCAGCATCCCGAACGAAACGCAGAACCTGAAGGTGGTGGTGGTGCCCGAGATCAACGCCGGCACGGCTTCGCTGGTGGCCACCGTCATCAACCCGGCCATCGGCATAGGTTCCTTCCTGGCCCAGTGGTTCCTGCGCCGCCCCCTGACCGAGGCCGCCACGCAGGAATTCCATATCGACGGCACCTGGGCCGACCCGAAAATCACCAAGGTGCCGCATAAGATCTCGGAAAGCAAAGCCGATCTGCCACCCAAGCCAGGAACCACGCCATGAAAGTCGCCGCCATCCAGATGGTCTCCAGCACCAGCCTGACGGCGAACCTGGAGCGTGCCGGCCAACTGCTGGCCGAGGCGGCGGCCGGTCGCGCCGAGCTGGCCGTGCTGCCCGAGTACTTTTGCCTGCTGGGCCGCAAGGACACCGACAAGCTGCAGATCCAGGAGGCCTATGGCAGCGGCCCCATCCAGGACTTTTTGGCCCGCAGCGCGCGCCAGCTGGGCATGTGCATCGTGGGCGGCACGCTGCCGTTGACCATCGGTGACGGCAGCCGGGTGCGCAACAGCAGCCTGGTGTTCGACGCCACGGGTGCCTGCGTGGCGCGCTACGACAAGATCCATCTGTTCCGCTTCGACAACGGGCAGGAGCGCTTTGACGAGTCGCGTGTGCTGGAGCCCGGCAGCGAGCCTGTGTTGTTCGAGCTGGTGGCGCGCGACGGCCAGCGTTGGCGCATCGGCTTGAGCGTGTGCTACGACCTGCGCTTTCCCGAGCTGTACCGGCGCTACGCTGCCCAGGGCGCGGATGTGTTGCTGGTGCCCAGCGCCTTCACCCACACCACCGGCCAGGCCCACTGGGAGCTGTTGCTGCGCACCCGCGCGGTGGAAAACCTGGCCTATGTGCTGGCCCCGGCCCAGGGCGGCCTGCACGAGAACGGCCGCCGCACCTGGGGCCATAGCATGCTGGTGGACCCCTGGGGAACCGTGCTGGCCCAGCATGCCGAGGGCGAGGCCGTGGTGGCTGGCCTGCTGGACGCCGCGCAACGCGACAGCTACCGCCGCCAGCTGCCGGCGCTGGAGCACCGGGTTCTGTGAAAGCCCTGCGCTGGCCACGCGGCCCGGCGGGACACCGCTGGTTCTTGTGGGGGCTGCTGCTGGGCTTGATGCTGCTGCTGCTGGTCACCCTGGTGTGGCTGGCCGGGCGCTTTGAAGCCAGCCAGGTGCAGGAAAAGCTGGAGCGCGACGCCGCCGATGTGGTCAACGATATCCGCAGCGGCCTCACGCGCAATGTGCAAAGCCTGCAGGCCCTGCATGCGCGCGATCCTTCACCGAGTATCTGGACCGACAACGCCACCCAGTTCATGGGCGAGCACCGCGAGCTGCTGCGCGTGGAGTGGCGCACCCCGGCGATGGACACCCTGGCCGCAGTGGATTCGCCGTTTCGTCCGCCCGCGTTCGACATGCTGGGCCGTGGCTATGCCCAGGCCGATGTAGCCCTGGGCTGCGCCACGGCCCGCCGCTTCAATGGCGCGGCCTATTCCACCAATTACTTTTTGCCCCAGAAGGACGGCCTGGGTATGGAGGTGATGGAGGTCTGCCTGCCCTTGGCCGCGGGCGGTGGCATCACGGGTTATGTAGTGGCCACCTATTCGCTGCCGGAGATTCTGGCCGGCCTGGTGGGCCGGCAGCTGACGCGCAGCCAGGAAGTGTCGTTTGCCGAGGCCGATGGCGCGCGCCTGGCGCTGAACGGCGTGGCGCGGCGTGGCACGCCGGTGTTCACCGCCCGCCAGCTGCTGGACCTGCCTGGCAACACCCTGGTGGTGCGGCTGGACAGCTGGCGCGGCGCGCCCGGCGTGTTTCCCAACCTGATGATGGCCCTGGTGACGCTGATGTCGCTGGCGCTGATCACTGTCACCGTGCTGCTGGCGCGCGACACGCGGCTGCGCCAGCGCGCCGAGCGCGGCCTGGCCGAGGCCCTGGCGTTTCGCAAGGCCATGGAGGATTCGCTGCTGACCGGGCTGCGCGCGCGCGATCTGCAGGGCCGCATCACCTACGTCAACCCGGCGTTTTGCCAGATGGTGGGCTTCAGCGTGGAAGAGCTGGCCGACCACGCCATGCCCGCCCCCTACTGGCCACCCGACCTGGCCGAGGAATACCAGCAGCGCCAGGAAGTGCGCCTGGCCGGCAATGCGCCGCCGCGCGAGGGCTTCAGCTCGGTCTTCATGCGCAAGGACGGCACCCGCTTCCCGGTGCTGATCATCGAGGCCGCCTTGATCGACGCCCAGGGCACGCAAACCGGCTGGATGAGCGCGGTGGTGGACCTGACTGAGCAGCGCCGGATCGAAGAGCTGTCGCGCACCAGCCAGGACCGGCTGCAGGCCACGGCCCGCCTGGCCACCGTGGGCGAGATGGCATCCCTGCTCAGCCACGAGCTGAACCAGCCGCTGGCCGCCATCTCCAGCTACGCCACCGGCTCGCTGAATTTGCTGCAGGCCGACGCGCTGGACGGCGCCGACCTGGCCATGGCCATGCGCCGCATTGCCGAGCAGGCCGAGCGCGCAGGCAAGGTGATACGCAGCGTGCACGACTTCGTGCGCCGCCGTGCCGAGTCGCGCGAGGCCGTGGCACCGCAGACCTTGCTGGACGCCATCATGCCCCTGGTGGAGCTGCAGGCCCGCAAGCTGGGCGTGCAGGTACAGACCGAGCTGCCGGCCCATCTGCCCGCCGTGCTGTGCGACCGCACCATGGTCGAGCAGGTGCTGCTGAACCTGGCCCGCAACGCCATGCAGGCCATGGACCAGCCGAACATTAGCCAGCGCCTGCTGGTGCTGCGCGTCAGCCTGGCCGGGGCGGCATTGCGTGCCTCCCAGCCCAGCGGCTGGCTGGAGTTCGCCGTGCTGGACCAGGGCGACGGCATCCCCGAAGACGTGGCCCAGCGCCTGTTCACACCCTTCTTCACCACCAAGCTGGAAGGCATGGGCCTGGGCCTGAGTTTGTGCCGTACGGTGGTGGAGCAGCATGGGGGATTCTTGGGATTCGAGGCCAACTATCCGCGTGGTACCGTGTTCCGATTCACCCTGCCCACGGTGAAGTAAACGGAGCCCGCCATGCAACCCATACAAGACGCCACCGTATTCATTGTGGACGACGACACCAGCGTGCGCGACGCGCTGTCCTGGCTGTTGCGCTCGCGCCGCCTGTTCAGCGAGAGTTTTCCCAGCGCCGAAGTGTTCGACGCCATGCTGGGCCCCGACTTCACGCCGCGCCAGGCCTGCTGCGTGCTGCTGGACGTGCGCATGCCCGGCATGAGCGGCCTGGCCTTGTTCGACAAGCTGGTGGCCCGGGGCCTGCATACGGCCATGCCGGTGATCTTCTTGACCGGCCATGCCGATGTGCCCACCGCGGTGGACGCGGTCAAGCGCGGAGCCTTTGACTTCTGCGAAAAGCCGTTTTCCGACAACGCGCTGGTGGACCGCATCGAGCAGGCGCTGCAGCAGTCGGCCCAGCATCTGCAGCGGCTGCATAGCCGCAGCCAGCTGCAGACCCGGGTGGACGAGCTGACCGAGCGCGAGCGCGACGTCATGCGCCTGGTGGTGCAGGGCCTGCCGAACAAGCTGGTGGCCGATCAGTTGGACATCAGCGTGCGCACGGTGGAGGTGCACCGCGCCCGGGTGTTCGACAAGATGGAAGTGAAGTCGGCCGTCGAATTGGCCAACTTGCTACAGAAGATGTAGCTGCTTGCGCAGATTATTCCTGCGCTGGAGGCCTTTTTTCCTCAGAGTCCTTGGGCTCGCTGGGGGGCTGGATAATCTCCCTTATTTCCCCATTGCTGCGGCCCGAGAACATAGTCCACCAGACTATCAGCACCAGTAACAAGCCCGCCCCTAGCGCTTCAAGCAATAGCAACACCATGAACCGACTCCTTCAGCAATCTGTGATGGCCGCGATTGTAGGAACCCTGGCCGCCTGCGCCACCCGCATGCCCGACTACACCCCTGAGCCCAGCCCGCCCGCCACCCCGACTGCGCCCGAAGCGCCGCCCTTCGTGGTACCGGGCGACACCGGCCCGCTGCCCGCGCCCATCGTGCAGGGCAAGAGCCGCTGGACCCCCGTGCGCTGGGCCGAGCTGCCCGGCTTCGCCCAAGACCCGCTGTTTGAGGCCTGGAACGCCTGGATCAAAAGCTGCGAACGCCCCAGCCCGGTACACGCCGCCTTGTGCAAGGACGTGCGCCGCCTCAGCATAGGCACGGGCGACGAACAGCGCGCCTGGATGGTGGCCCGCTTCCAGCCCTACCGCGTCGAGCCCCTGCAGGGCAGTTCTGAGGGCCTGCTGACCAGCTACTACGAGCCCCTGATGGATGCCACCCGCAACCCCACCAGCGCCTCTGCCGTGCCCCTGTACCGCCCGCCCGCCACCCTGGGCCAGCGCAAGCCCTGGTACACCCGGCAAGAGATGGACACCCTGCCCGAGGCCAAGGCCCAGCTGGCCGGCCGCGCCATCGCCTGGCTGGCCGACCCGGTGGACGCGCTGGTGCTGCAGATCCAAGGCTCGGGCCGGCTGCGCATCACCGAGGCCGACGGCAGCCAGCGTCTGGTGCGCCTGGCCTATGCCGGCACCAACGACCAGCCCTACAAGAGCGTGGGCCGCTGGCTGCTGGACCAGGGCCTGGTGCGCGACGCCACCTGGCCCGGCATCAAGGCCTGGATCGCCCAGAACCCGCAGCGTGTCAACGAGCTGCTGTGGAGCAACCCGCGCATGGTGTTTTTCCGCGAAGAGGTGTTGTCTGAATTCGATGCCGCCTTCGGCCCGCGTGGCGCCCAGGGTGTGGCGTTGACCCCTGGCCGATCCATCGCGGTGGACCCGGCCAGCATCCCCTACGGCACCCCCGTGTGGCTGGCCTCCAGCGGCCCCAACGTGCAGCTGCAAAAGCTGGTGCTGGCCCAGGACACCGGCAGCGCCATCGTCGGCGCGGTGCGCGCCGACTACTTCGCTGGCTGGGGCCCCGAGGCGGGCGAGCTGGCTGGCCGCCTGAAGCAGCCGCTGAAGCTATGGGTGCTGTGGCCTAAGTAGGCCGGTGCATTGCGATCGCCGCGCTGCGTTCGGGGGCTCATATTTCACACCCCTGCCGCAGGCGGGGCGTTTTGCGCCAACCAGGTATCAAAAGCCTCCTTGGCGTTGCGGCGCAGGGCCAGTTCGTAGGTGTCTTTGTCGCTCAGGTAGAGGCAGTGGCGGATCACGGTGTAGGGGTTGAACTTGAGGCTGTCGTTGCGGTCCTCGAAATACAGCTTGTACTTCTTTACCGTCCCGATCTGGTGGCGCACGATGGAGTTGAATTCGCTGCGGTTGATCTTGGGCGACCAAGACTTGATGCTCTCCACAAAGCTGTCCACCTTGGCCGGCTCAAAGCTAAAGTCTTTGAAGAAGTGGTTCACGATTTTCAGAAAGGTGAAGGCATTGAGCTCGCTCTGCGCATGGCCGTCGCGCGTGGGGGCGCGGGTGTCGGGGGTTGCTTCCGCCACGGCCGATTCATCCGGGGCGGACTGCAGGCCGGCTTCCGTTTCATCGCGGATCTGCCGAAACTCGCGGTCGGCCAGTTCGAACAACGCCGCTAAAACATTGATGCGTCGCTTGAGCGGGCTGGGGATCGATTTTTTGTACTTGATCTGGTGGTCCAGCACGCTCCAGGAGTCCTGGATGATGGTGCGCACCTGCAACTCAAACTGCCTGATATGCAGCGTGGCGTCGGGCGCCAGGCCCACATCCTCGGCCCGAAAACCCAGGTCCAGGTGCAGGCCCTTGTAGCCGAAGGAATCGTCGGTGCCCTCCACCTTGGCGATCTTGTCGGAGATTTCGATCACGCTGAAGCTGGGCCGTATCTGTTCTGCAATCTTCCAGATTTCGTCTTCATACAGGCACACGACGCGGATACCAATCAGATCCGTCAGATGGTCCTGGATCGCATAGGGCTGGTTGGCCTCTTCCAACGCATAACGGTATTTGTTGGTGAATTTTCGCAGGCACTCATCGCGGTCTTTGATCCGCCCCTCCACCTTGACCCCCTGGACACCGCCAGCACCGCCCAGCAACTCGGCGATGCGGCTTTGCAAGCTCTGGCACATGGTGTCGAGCAGGGACGCCTGGTTGGAATAGAACGCCGTGAAGAGCTGTTCTTCCTGGTCAAATTGGAGTGATGCCATGGTCAAGAAATGGGAACGTGATGGTCACGGTCAGGTGTATTGTGGATGCGTGCCCGCATCATAGAACCCATGGCTTCGCCCCCCGTACCAGGCGCTGCATGGTACGGGGGGCGGATCGATTATTGCTCTTAAATTAATAGCTGATTGTGCAGCTATCTTCTGCGCTAGCGGTCGATTGGGTTTGTAGGCGCTGCTTGGCTTGTGGACGCCATAGGTATCCCTGGCCGGGATATGCGGCCAGGGATCGCATGGGCGTCAGAAGCATCCACATCACCTCAAACCGCATAGAAGTATCTGGAAGAAAAAAGAGGCCTCAGCGCAGGTTCCATCTGCGCTGGAGGCCCATTTTTGAAAACGCGGCGAGCCGCTCAGAACTTGTAAGTCACACCCACGCCCAGGCGCGATGCGTCCAGCGTAGCGCTGCCGTCTGCGTGATCCACTTTCAGCCTGCGGTAGGCGGTGTACAGCCGGGTGCTTTTGGACAGATCGTAGGTGCCCATCAGGCTCAGGCCGCTGGCGTCCACCACCTTTTGGCCCGCGCCGCTATCGGTCACTGCGCTGGCGTAGCCTATGGCCACGGTGGCTGCGCCAAACGGGGCGTCCAGGCCCAGCTGCCATTCCCTGGATTTTTGCGTGCCGGTGGCGCGCTCGTCGCTTTGGCGTTGCATGGCGCCGACCAGGCGGGCCGGGCCGAAGTTGTAGTGGCCGGCGACCAAATGGAACTTGTTGGCGCCAGTGGTGTAGTGCTCCAGCTGGCGCGCATAGCCTATGCGCAGCGGGCCCGAGGTGTATTCCACGTGGCCGGTGAGCATGCGCGGCGCATCGGTGGCGGTGGTGGCGCCTTCGGGGGCGCTGTAGCTCAGCGAGCCCTTGACCGGGCCAATGAAGGGGCTGGCGTAGTAGACCGTGTTGTTGCCGCGCGCCAGGTAGTCGCTACCGGTCACGGCGGGCAGGCTGTTGGCGGCGGTGCTGCCCGCACCCCAGACCTGGCCGGTCGAGGCAAAGCCCGATGAGTCGTACAGCTGGTTGGTGGAGCCGCGCAGTGCGTCAAACGCGGTCAGCATGCGGCCCAGGCGCAGCTCGCCAAAGTCACCGGCCAGGCCCACGTAGGACGCGCGGTTAAAGCCGTTGTCCGAGTTGGAGACCTTGCTGACGCTGCCATTGTCGATGCTGATGCCTTGCTCCAGCACGAACCTGGCCTGCAGGCCGCCGCCCAGGTCTTCGGAGCCGCGCAGGCCCCAGCGACTGGCCTGCGCGCCGCCGCTGTCCACCACCGAGCCCGTGCCGGGCGGGGTGGCGCCCACCTTGTGGTTTGTCTGGCCCACCCAGGCATCGACGATGCCGTACAGGGTGACGCTGGATTGGGCCGAGGCGGCGCCGGCGAGGCTGGTTAGAACCAGGGTGGCTAGTAATTTGGCTTGCATGAACCTTGTCTCCGATGGATAAAGTTATTCGAATTGGTAGTACGTCAGTCGTCAGATGACTTGGGCGATACTAAGAACGAATAAAGAACATGCCCATCGGTAAAAACCCTGAACGTCAGATGCCTTGGCAGCCTGCGTGCTGCCCGGTCGTGGTTTCAGAGCGTGAAAACCTGCCTAAAACCTAGGAATGCTCTGCATAACTCCCGGCGGTTGTGGCACCACATCCTCGCCAAAGTTATGCAGAGCATCCCTGGGCGACTTTCAGTCCTGGACGGCGTAGCTGCTGCGCATGCGCTCGCGGCTATTGCTCAGGTGCATGAACATGGCGGCGCGGGCGGCAGCGGCATCGCCGCGGGCGATGGCGTCATAGATGGCCTCATGCTCGCGCTGGGTGATGGCTTTGCCGCTTTCCAGCAGGGGTTGGGCCTCGCCGAAGCGGGCCGCGGTCTTGTCGACATTTGTACTGTTGGTCGCCACCGCCCCGTCGGACGGGTTGCGGCGGATGGTGGCGTTGCCCAGGCTGCACAGCACTTCTTCAAAGTATTCGTTGCCCGTGGCGGCGGCAATCTGCACGTGGAACTGGAAGTCGTGTTCGGTGGTGCTGCCGCCAACGCGGCGTTGCGCATCGAAGGCGTCCAGCGCGGCGCGCATGGCCTGCAGGTGCTCGTCACGCCGGCGCATGGCGGCCAGGCTGGCGGCTTCGGATTCCAGGCTGATGCGCAGCTCCAGCATGGCCAGCTTCTGGCGCACCTGCACATCACGCGAGGCGATGGCCAGCAGCGGCTCGGGCGCCGGAGTGGCCAGCACGAACGTGCCCACGCCTTGCCGGGTTTCGACCAGGCCACGGGCCTGCAGGCGCGACATGGCCTCGCGCACCACCGTGCGGCTGACATTGAATTCGCGCATCAGGCTGGGCTCGGGCGGCACCCGGTCGCCGGGCTTCAGGGCGCCGCTGTGTATGCGTTCGGAGACGCCGTCCACCACGCGCTGTGGTTGGCTTTTGGCACGCAGGGGTTGTTCTTGCAGCAGGGTGCTCATGGACGGGCGCTCGGGTGGATAGCTGGCAACTATAACGCTGCCGTGTGGCTCGCCTGACGACTGATGCACAAGCCCCAAGAGCAGGTTTTACAGAGAGACCAAGGGTTTGTACCAGGAATACACGTCAGACGTGTTGCCTAGAATTGCACAAAGTCTGACGACTGATGAATCAAAAGGATGGATATGAAAATCGTAAGCGTGCACGGCACGGAGTTCAGCTTCCCCACCCGCCGTTCGGTGGATTCCGCGGGCCATTCCCATCCCGGCCCCGAGGGTCTGGGCAAGATGGCCATGCTGACCATCACCACCGATGACGGCCATAGCGGCTACGCGTTCGCGCCACCCGAAGTGATTCGCCCCCATGTGCTCGAAGCCTTTGTGCGCAAGGTGCTGATCGGCCAGAACGCTTTCCAGCGTGAATACCTCTGGCAGGGCCTGGAGCACTGGCAACGCGGCAGCGCCGGCCAGCTGACCGACCGGGCCCTGGCCGCCGTGGACCAGGCGCTGTGGGACCTGGCCGGCCGTGCGCTGGGCCAGCCGGTCTACCGCCTGATCGGCGGCTACCGCGACAAGGTGCCGGCCTATGGCAGCACCATGTGCGGTGACGAGCTGGAAGGCGGCCTGTCCACCCCCGACGAATACGCCGCCTTTGCCGAGAAGCTGGTGTCGCGCGGCTACAAGGCGCTGAAGCTGCACACCTGGATGCCGCCGGTGTCGTTCGCGCCCAGCGTGGCGATGGATATCAAGGCCTGCGCCGCGGTGCGCGAAGCCGTGGGCCCGCACATCCCGCTGATGCTGGATGGCTACCATGACTACAGCCGCATGGACGCACTCACCATCGGCCGCGCGTTGGAGAAGCTCAACTTCACCTGGTTCGAGGAAATGATGAACGAGCAAAGCATGGCCTCGTATGCCTGGCTGGCCGACCAGCTGGACATCCCCATCGTTGGCCCGGAAAGCCTGTCCGGCAAGCACCACAGCCGTGCCGACTGGGTCAAGGCCGGTGCCTGCGACATCTTGCGCGCCGGCGTGCCGGGCGTGGGCGGCATCTCGCCCACGCTGAAGGTGGCGCACCTGGCCGAATCGTTTGGCATGCAGTGCGAGGTGCACGGCAACGGCGCGGCCAACCTGGCGGTGTGCGCGGCTATCAAGAACTGCCGCTGGTACGAGCGCGGCCTGCTGCACCCCTTCCTGGATTACGACGAAGTGCCGGCCTATCTGAACACCCTGGCCGACCCGATGGACGCCGAGGGCTATGTGCATTTGTCGCAGCTGCCGGGCCTGGGCGAAGACATCAACTTCGACTACATCGAAGCCCATACACGCCTGAAGTATTGACGCGCCGCCGGCCCGTCAATCCCGAGGAGACAAGTCAATGCATAACAATAAATGGTGGTGCCCCGCAGCGCTGGCGCTGTGCCTGCTGGTCACCGGCGCCGGGGCTAAAACGCCGGTGGACCAGCTGATCGTCGGCTTCAGCATGAATAATCTGCTGTCGTTGGACCCGGCCGCCGCCACCGGCAACGACGTGGTGGAAATCAACACCAATCTGTACGACTACCTGATCGAGCTGGACGCCAACAACGTGGGCCAGATCCAGCCCGGCCTGGCCGAGCGCTGGACGGTCGCGCCCGACCGGCGCAGCATCACCCTGAACCTGCGCTCCGGCGTCAAGTTCCAGTCGGGCAATATGCTGACCGCTGCAGACGCGGCCTGGTCGCTGCAGCGCGTGCTCAAGCTGAACCTGGCCATGGCCTCGCCCTGGAAGAGCTACGGCTTCAGCGCCAAGAATGTGGAGAAGATGGTGCGCGCCACCGACGCGCAAATCCTGGTGATCGACCTGCCCAAGCCCACCGACCCGAAGATGGTGCTGTTCACCCTGGCCACCTCGGTCAGCGCCGTGGTGCTGGACCGCAAGGCCGTGATGGCGCAAGAGGTGAACGGCGATATGGGCGCGGCCTGGCTGACCACGCACGCGGCCGGCTCCGGCCCGTTCTCCTTGTCCGAATGGCGCGCCAAAGACACGCTGATCATGAACCGCTTCGACGGCTACTGGCGCGGCCCGGCCAAGATGAAGCGGGTGGTGATGCGCCACATGACCGAATCGCAGTCGCTGCGCTTGATGCTGCAGCGTGGTGACCTGGACGTGGCTTCGGGCATGTCGGTGCCCGATCTGGAAGCCATGAAGCACAACCCCGACGCGGTGGTGCAGGCCATGCGCCGCGGCACGCTGTACTACGTGGCGCTGAGCATGAAGGACGCCAAGTTTGCCGACCAACGTGTGCGCCTGGCGCTGCGCAAGCTGATCGATTACGACGGCATCAACAGTGCCGTCATGCCCAACTATGGCGTGCCCAACCAGCGCCCGGTGCAGCTGGGCCTGGCCGCCACATTGCCCAGCCCGGCCTATGTGCTGGACGTGGCCGGCGCGAAGAAGCTGCTGGCCGAGGCCGGCTTCCCCAACGGCTTCAAGACCAGCATCCGCGTGCTGGCCGACCCGCCCTTCATCAACATCGCCACCAGCCTGCAGTCCACACTGGCGCAGGCCGGCATTGATGCCAGCGTGCTGTCGGGCACCGGCAACCAGGTCTACGGCGCCATGCGCGACCGCAAGTTTGAAATATTGGTGGGGCGCGGCGGCGGCGGTGTGGAGCCGCACCCGCACGGCAGCCTGCGCGCCCTGGTGCTCAACCCCGACAACAGCGACGCGGCAAAGCTCACCAACTTCCAGGGCTGGCGCACATCGTTCTTCAACCCCGAGCTGAACGCACTGATCGCCAAGGCCGAGGTCGAGCCCGACGAAGCCAAGCAGACCGCCGAGTACGAAAAGGTGCAGCGGTTGTATGAAACCGAGGTCGGCGCCATCCAGCCCATCTCGCAAATGGTGGACACCGTGGTGGTGCGCAAGGACTTGCGCAACTACCAGGGCCATCCATCGGCGACGACACGCTTGCGTGACGTCTACAAGCAGCGTTGAGCCCAGCCCTCTTATTCCGGAGACATGCTCTTGTCCTCTTCCAAAACTTCCAAGCTCTTGCGGGCGCTAGGCCAGCGCGCCTTCAGCGTGGTGCTGACGCTGCTCGGCCTGCTGCTGCTGACCTTTGTGATTGGCCGGGTCATGCCACTGGACCCGGTGCTGTCCATCGTCGGCCTCGATGCCGATAAATCCACCTATGAGCAGGTCTACAAACAGCTGGGGCTGGACCGGCCGCTGACCGTGCAGTTCGGCTACTACCTGCGCGACCTGCTGCATGGCGACCTGGGCAAGGCCATGCTCACCGGCCACAAGGTCACCGAAGACCTGGTGCGGGTGCTGCCCGCCACCGTGGAGCTGGCCACCATGGCCATTCTGCTGGGCGCCTGCATAGGCATTCCGCTGGGTGTGTACGCCGCCACCCGGCGTGGCCAACTGGCCGACCATGTGGTGCGTGTGATCAGCCTGTTTGGCTACTCCACACCGGTGTTCTGGTTCGGCATGATGGGCCTGCTGGTGTTCTATGCCTGGCTGGACTGGGCTGGCGGCGCGGGCCGGGTGGACCTGGCGTTTGACGGCATCGTGCCCACGCGCAGCGGCCTGTTGCTGCTGGACTCGGCCCTGGCCGGCGACTGGGAGGTGTTCCGCAGCGCGCTCAAGTTCCTCATCCTGCCGGCCAGCATTCTGGGTCTGCACTCCATGGCCTATATCAGCCGCATGACGCGCAGCTTCATGCTGGCCCAGCTGTCGCAGGAGTACATCACCACGGCGCGGGTCAAGGGCCTGTCGGAGCGCAGTGTGGTCTGGCGCCATGCGTTTCGCAACATCCTGGTGCAGCTGCTGACCATCGTGGCCCTGGCCTACGGCGGCCTGCTGGAGGGTGCGGTGCTGATAGAGACCGTGTTCGCCTGGCCCGGCTTCGGCCAGTACCTGACCAGCAGCCTGCTGCTGGGCGACATGAATGCCGTGATGGGCTGCGTGCTGGTAGTGGGTGTGATCTTCGTCACCCTGAACCTGGTCTCCGACGCCCTGTACCAAGTCTTTGACCCGAGAACACGCTGATGGCCACGCTTACCTACGACCCCACACATAACGCGACACCGGAATCTGCCGCCCAGGCGCTGCGGCAGAACCTGGCCCGCGGCACCCGCCGGCTGCTGCGCAATCCCATGACCGTCGCCGGCATGGTGGTGGTGGCCCTGCTGCTGCTGGTGGCGCTGTTCGCCCCGGTCATCGCCACGCACAACCCTTTGCTACAAGATTTGAAGCAGGCGCTGCAGGCGCCATCTGCGGCGCACTGGTTTGGCACCGATGAATACGGGCGCGACATCTTTAGCCGCCTGGTACATGGTTCGCGCATCTCGCTCTACATCATCCTGCTGGTGACGGTGATCGTTGGCCCGGTCGGCCTGGCCGTGGGCAGCATGGCGGGCTATTTCGGCGGCTGGGTGGACAACCTGTTCATGCGCATCACCGACATCTTCATCTCCTTCCCCAGCCTGGTGTTGGCCCTGGCCTTCGTGGCCGCGCTGGGCCCTGGGCTGGACCACGCGGTGATCGCCATCGCGCTCACCGCGTGGCCGCCGATTGCCCGGCTGGCGCGGGCCGAAACCCTGTCGCTGCGCCACGCCGATTACGTGGTGGCCGCGCAGTTGCAAGGTGCTTCCAGCAGCCGCATCCTGCTGCGCTATATCGCGCCCATGCTGATGTCGTCGGTGGTGGTGCGCCTCACCATGAACATGGCCAGCGTGATCCTTACCGCTGCCGGCCTGGGTTTTCTGGGCCTGGGCGCGCAGCCGCCGCTGCCCGAATGGGGCACCATGATTTCCAGCGGCCGCCGCTACATGATCGAATGCTGGTGGCTGGTCGCCGCACCCGGCGCCGCCATCATGCTGGTGAGCCTGGCCTTCAACCTGCTGGGTGACGGCCTGCGCGACGTGCTCGACCCGCGCAGCGAATAAGGACCATGCATATGTACAACCCCCCTGCCGCCGCGCTGTCCGTGGCCCCCAAGCTGCAGGTTGAAGACCTGCACATCCACTTCGCCACGCCCGAAGGCCCCATGCACGCGGTGCGCGGCGTGTCTTTCAATTTGTCGCGCGAAAAGCTGGCCATCGTCGGCGAGTCCGGCTCGGGCAAGTCCACCGTGGGCCGCGCCCTGCTCAAGCTGCACCCGCGCAGCGCGCGCATCGAAGCCCGCAAGCTAGCCTTCGACGGCGTGGATCTGCTGAACGCCAGCCCCAAGACCATGCAGGGCATACGCGGCCAGCGCATGTCCATGATCATGCAAGACCCCAAGTACTCGCTGAACCCGGTGGTGCGCGTGGGCCAGCAGATCGCCGAGGCCTATTTGGCCCACCACAAGGTGCCGCGTGCCGAGGCCTATGAGCGCGCGCTGGCCATGCTCGAATCGGTACACATCCGCGAACCGCAGCGTGTCTTCAACCTGTACCCGCACGAGGTCTCGGGCGGCATGGGCCAGCGCATCATGATCGCCATGATGCTCATCACCGAGCCCGAGATCCTGATTGCCGACGAGCCCACTTCGGCGCTGGATGTGTCGGTGCGTTTGCAGGTGCTGGCGGTGCTGGACGAACTGGTCAGCCAGCGCGGCCTGGGCCTGCTGTTCATCAGCCACGACCTGAACCTGGTGCGCCACTTCTGCGACCGCGTGCTGGTGATGTACGCCGGCCGCGTGGTCGAAAGCATTGCCGCCGCCGACCTGGACCGCGCCGAACACCCCTACACCCGCGGCCTGCTGGGCGCTCTGCCCAGCCTGGAGCAACGCCGCCCCCGCCTGCCCGTACTGCAACGCGACCCGGCCTGGCTCACCACCTGAACCGGCACGCAAAGGACTATTCCATGGCCATGATCGACGTCAACGGACTGCACCTTGCCTTTGGTGCGGTGAATGTGCTCAACGATGTACAGCTGCAGGTACGCCAGGGCCAGTCCTTCGGCCTGGTGGGCGAATCCGGCTCCGGCAAAACCACGGTGCTACGCTGCCTGGCCGGGCAGTACAGCCACTGGACCGGCAGCGCCCGCATTGGCAACCATCCGCTGGACCACAAGCTGGGCCGCGCACCTAAGCTGGCCCAATGCCGCGAGGTGCAGATGGTGTTCCAGGACCCCTATGGTTCGCTGCACCCGCGCCACACCATCCACACCGTGCTGGCCGAGCCCCTGCGCATCCACGGCATGGACCGGGAGCGCGAGCGCATCGACAGCATCCTGGCCAAGGTAGGGCTGAACAGCAGCTTCCGCTTCCGCTACCCGCACCAGTTGTCGGGCGGCCAGCGCCAGCGTGTGGCGATAGCCCGCGCACTGATTCTGGAGCCGCGCGTGCTGCTGCTGGACGAGCCCACATCGGCACTCGACGTATCCGTGCAGGCCGAAATCCTGAACCTGCTGGCCGACCTGCGCGAGCGCGACGGCCTGACCTATCTGATGGTCACCCACGACCTGGGCGTGGTGGCCCACCTGTGCGACCAGGTGGCGGTGATGCAGCACGGCCGCATCGTCGAATCGCTGAGCGTGGATGCACTCTGCAGCGGCGCCGCCCAGCACCCCTACACCCGCATGCTGGTGGAAGCCAGCCACTCGTACAGCCGTAACGCGGCAGACGCACTGGCTGCTGCAGCGTGAGACAAGGAAGCCACTGGTGTTGAACCGCCGCCATGTTCTTGCCGCCTCCTTGGTGGGGTCGCTGGCCGTTTGGTTTGTATGCGGTTCTCGGTAACCCCGCGCGCAAGGCCATGGGGTCAGATCCGAATTGCGCTCAGTCCGCTTATCGGAGTCCACGACGTCTATCCGCATTTCGGCTCTGACCCCAGGGGCGGGTAGACGCCCACTCTCAAATTGATAGCTGGTGACGCAGGTATTTCATGCGCTAGCGGCCGATTGGGTTTAACCTTTTAAAAGGGTTGATGCCTTTGGTATCCCCTGCCGGGCGCATATCCCGGCCGGGGATCGCAGAGACGCCCACAGCGATCCGCACCACACTACGCAGCATAAAAATCTTCAAATCAAAAGACGCACTCAGCGCAAACTCCACAAGCACAAGAAGCTTCAGAAAGTAGAGCGCTTTGCAGCTGCATATCTGACGAAAACCAGGGCCTGCGTTCAGCCAATGTCCTGGTGGATGCAAAGATAGTTGCCCTCGGTGTCCTTGAACCAGGCTGCCTTCTCCGCACCCAGCACACACACATGGTCCACGGTCTTGAATCCAGGCAGATCGTAGTCCTCGAACACTACGCCGGCCTCCTTCAGCCCGACCACGCTGGTGGCGATGTCCTGCACCTGAAAGCTGATCGCCGTGTGTTCCGCCTTGGTACCCTCCGGCCGGGGAAACAGAGCCAGCGTGCTACCGCCCACCTGGTAGATGCACTTGCCGTCGGGTCGGAAACCACTGGGCGTCAATCCCAGGCAGCGTTCGTAAAACGCTCGCGCCCGCTCGATATCGATCACCGGGAGCATGGTTGTCACAGAAGCATTGGCTAGCATATGTAGTCCTTTCGCTCTAGCGGCTGGCGCTGGTGCAAGGCGATCAGCGCTTTCTTAGCATAGGCGCCAAGTTGGCAAACTACCAGTCGGCGATGCAGCTTGGGTGCTGAAATAAAAACAGTCTCCAGCGCAAATAGCACCTGCGCGAGAAGCTATGAAAAATGCAGCGCCGGGCTATAGTGCTTCCTCGTTTGCACCGGGCAATACAGGCCCTTCGTATAGACCCACATCCACCCCCCCAATGTCCAAACTGAATCTCAGCGCAGAGGCGAGTCGCCTGCCCATTCCCTGGCGATCCACCGTGCTCGGCAGGGCCGCCGGCGCCAACATCAAAGTGCTGCGTATGGACGCCTCTGCCTATCCGCCCGAAACCCACCCCTTCGTCGAAGCCCTGCTGGTCGTGGACGGCCACATGAACCTGGAAATCGACGGCCAGCTGATCCGCGTGCAAGCCGGCGAAGTCTTCCTGGTGCCCGCTGGGCAAGCCCACGCCGTGGCAGCAGGCAGCCAGGGCACGCTGGTCATCATCGACCAGTGACGGCTCAATTTGCGTATCGGAATCTTCAAATGAAAAGTGACTCTAGCGCAGATTCCATTTGCGCGAGAAGCTATGAAAAATAGAGCGCTGGGCAACTAGACCATTTAAAGGAAGGATGCCTGCGGATCAGGCGCCTATCGGTTTTCCCGGGCTATAGTGGTTCATCGCTTGGCATAGGATGTTTGTCCCAATACCTCGCTAGAGAGCCATTCTGCAAGCCACTTCCTGGGGATTTTGATGACCGATAGTTACCGCCGCGACATTTTTATCCCGCAGGTTTTGCGGTTTATATTGCTTTGAAGCCTCATTTGCATATGGCCAAGCATCGACTGCACAAACCGAACCCAGACGCTGAGCGAGTAAAGCTGCGAAGACTTGCTGGTGAACTAGGACTTGGTGGATTGGCAAGTGACACAAAGTGGATAGAACTCATTGGCGCATGTCGCGATTTGAGTTGGATTGGTCCACAATATCGATGCAAATGCATCGACGGCAATTACGTTTGTGATTGGGATTATGAATGGGAGGCTCTGCCCTATCCGTTTTCTGCCATCGAGTGGATTGACATCTTTTGCAGGGAATACATTACTCGGGATCCGGTTACACGGAAGACTGTGGTCGTTCAAAAAATCAAAGACCACTCCGCTGAAGTTGAGACGATTCTGGCACGTATCGGCCTTGACTATGTGCGGGGTAAAAATATGTTCCGGGTATTTGCGTATGCACCCCGAAATACAGAAGGCTTTGATAAAAATCCACCGGCTTAACAGGTTGCTTGTTTTGGACGCACAGCATCAGATTGCCGTTTTGCGGCGCTTGCTGCGTACCGGACAGCGCCAACGCTAAGCCTATGAATACTCTAAGTAAAGCTACGATGTTAGGCCGGTACCCCATTTGCAACGGATACGTCACGTTAGAGTTTCAAGTAGGAACCAGGCTAATTTGGGTGCGGAGCCGCCCTGAAATGCCTGAGAGTCAATGCGTAGCGTTGGCTGAGAGTATGTTCGATCATGCTTATGACGAAATACAGATGGCCATCCTGGTCGCCGAAAATGCTTCTCGGCTACTAATGCCAGAATTTTGGGTAGCACACGATGCATCGAGAATTCCCGGCAATCGCCTGGATGTATGGAGCTTCACGCTTACTCCTGAAGACCTATCTGTGAACTACTACGTGTCTCGCAACCATGAATTCGATTTCGATGCTCCCGTTTTTGAGCCCGAAGACTACTTGTCCGAATACCCAATATCGTTACCCCATGTTCCTGATTGTCACGGTGTTCATGTCGAGAGGACTCAATTCGGTGAGTTGCGTGCTAAACCATAGGTCTAACATTTTCAAGGCGAACAAAAATGCTCCACATTTTTGCCGGTTAACCTGGATGCTGGACCTTAGGAATATTCATGCTTCGTAAGTTACTCATCGCAATATTCCTATGGCCAGTTGCTGTAAATGCCGGCCTGGACGTAACAGCCTACGAAAGACTCACCATCTTCCCATCACCGCAATTTGATAGCGATGGGGAACCACTGGGACCTAATCAAGTCAAGCTGGCCCCAGTGGAATTCGCGGAACGCTTTGATGGTTTGATAGCGGGAAAGGTATATCGCTACGAGTCGGCCTTTGACTTCAGGGCGGGTTCCTATTCTGGCTACAACTACTGGCGAAACGAGTTGGCAAAGCTCGCAGGCAATGAGCAGACGCCGTACAAATCGTTCAACGGCAAGACTGAGCTTCGGTACGACGCTACGGTTTGGAAAATCAAGAGGGGCGCATTTTGGGAGCTTATTGACTTCTCCGACGCCGAAGGCGTAATTGGCCCCGTTGTGTGCAAGCGTGTTTACAAGGACTTTCTTCAGTATCAAGACGCCGCCTTAAAGCATTCTGATGAGTACTTTCGTACGTCCTATCAAGATTGGATGAAGGCGTTTTCCATGTGCGCTAGTGATGGAGCTATCGTCTTTCATTGACTACTTGCCAAGGCAACAACGAGCCACAGTCGAGAATTTCCTGCGGCCCAACCCATCATTCCTCCGGAACTGCGCGAAAAGCCGCGCAGGCCGGTGAATTCAGACGTTAGGCATCGCCGTACATGCGCCGTGTGCTACTAGCCTCCATTCGTGCCTATCAGAAGTACGTTTCTCCGTACAAAGGCTTCTGCTGCGCATACGGTAAGCACACAGGTCGCGCCAGTTGCTCTGCATTTGGCTACCGAGCGGTGCGCCTCCACGGCGTTTTCGGCGGCCTGGTACTCATCCGGCAAAGAACTTATTTGTGCGGTGTTGCTTGTCGTCGGCATCGTCAGGCTGGCGGTCGACCAAGCCGTACGCAAGGTGGCTTTTGCGATGTAGGCTGCGACGTACCATGCGATGCAAGTTGTCACTTGCCTGGTGGCGACTTCTTAAAGGACGCCTGTGATCTCGCTAGCTGGTGCGATTGCAGTGGGTGCGATTGGCCGCAGCGGCGGGATAAATCCGGGGAGCAAGAAAAGTATGTCTACATCCCACCAAAGGCGCGGAGTCGCGTTGAACCGAACTCGCGTCAAGGCACGCACAGCGATGCCTAATTTTTCTACACCAGCTATGCAGATCGCCCGCCACCTGCTTTTCGCTTCGGTTGCGCTTCTTGCTGTGAGCGCCAAAGCTCAAAAGGCCATCGAGCCACGCACTGCAAACGAGAGGGTTTTCGTTGAATCAGTGCAGAAGCGTCTATCTCCGTGCTTCACTATGGTGGGCGTTGACCGCACCATCCCCGTGGCTGCGAAGCTGCCTCCAGACAAGGAGCTTCTTGCCGCTGTTCAACTTCGCGCAAGCGGTCCGCTGGTACACGACGGCTACAACTACATGCTCTTCATTCATAGCCCCTCAAACTCAGCGTTCGTTTTGCAGCTCGGCGGTTTCGCCGGTTCGCAAACTGTCTTTGGCCCTATCCCGCTTACAACCACTTGTCAATGATGCACACCATGCCGCGGGCGCTGGCGCTAAACCGATCACTTAACCGGAGCGCCAACGGTAAACGGTAAGTTGTCGTTCTCCACCGAGCTCCGGGCACACCCATGGTTGAACTTCTCGTCGGACCGATCGTTGTACTGATAGCGTTAGGGCTTGGTGGCCATCGTCACCTACACCTTCTTCGGCCTGGACGCCCTGGGCGACGAGATCGAAGAGCCGTTTGGCCTGGAGCCCAACGACCTGCCGCTGGACGCGATTTGCCGTGGCCTGGAAATCAATCTGCGCGAGTCGCTAGACGACACCGATATTCCCCCGCCCCTGCTGCCGGTGGACTTTCGGCTGAGCTGATGTGATCTGCTTTTTATAGCGGCTAGCGCAGATAGTACCTGCGCCGAAGGCTGATTGGATCTGATCGGATTTGTACCTCAGACGTGTCGCTACTACCGTTCGCCCTGAGCTTGTCGAAGGGCCTGCTGGTAATGGAGCCCTTCGACAAGCTTGTATGGTGAGGTTTCCATCAACCAACCATCAAGAAAGGGCGAGGAGCCGGGCTTACTGCACCGCTCCCGCACTCCCCCCCAAAGCCAGCACCAGCGTCGCGTGGTTCACGTACTGGTTGAGGCGGTTCTCGGCCACGGCGATCTCGGCCGTGCGGCGGCTGTCTTGCGCGTCCAGCCAGGGACGCAGGGCGACGGAGCCGGCGCGGTAGCGGACTTCGTACAGGCGTTCGGCCCGGGTGGCGGCGTCCAGTGCCTGCTGCAGCAAGACGGCTTGCTGGCGGTACTGCTGGCGGGCGGACAGGGCGTTGTCCACATCGCCCAGGGCGGTGTACAGGGTCTGGCGGAAGTTGACCACGGCCTGGTCGCGTTGGGCCTGGGCGACCTGGATGTTCAGGTCCATGGTCTGCTGGTTCAGGAAGGGCAGGCTCAGGGCCGCGCCCAGGCTGCCAAACGGGTTTTGCAGGATGTTTGCCAGCGAGGTGCTGGAGGTGCCCAGCGCGCCGGTGAGTGTGAGCGCCGGGTAGTAGCTGGCGCGGGTCGCGTCGATCTGCACATGGGCTTCGCGCAGACGCAGCTCGGCGGCGCGCAGATCGGGGCGGCGCGCCAGCAGTTCGGCGGGCAGGCCGGCGGCCACTTCGGGCAGCGGGCTGGTGGGCAGGGTTTGGGGTGCGGCGGGTAGGGGGGCTGCGTCGAACAGCAGGGCCAAGGCGGTGTTGGCGGTGACCACGTTCTGCTGCAGCGTGGTTTGCGTCGCCTGCAGGTTCAGCAGGCTTTGCCGGGCCTCGGCCAGCTCCAGCCCGCTGGTGGCGCCCGCGCTGGCCTGGGCTTGCACCAAGGTCAGGGTCTTCTGCGCATTGGCAATGCTTTGCAGATTGGCGGCCAGGCGCTGCTGGGCATAGCCGAGTTGCCAGTACAGCTGGGCGGTGGTGGCCACCAGGGTTAGCGCGGTGCTGGCACGGTCTTGCTCGGTGGCGCGGGCTTCCCACAGGGCCACGTCGCGCTGGCTGCCCAGCTTGTTCCACAGGTCCAGCTCGTAGCTGACGCCCAGGCTGGTGCCACTGCTGTGGGTGACTTGCTGCGGTGTGTCCAGCGTGCGCGTGGCTGTGCCGCTGAGGCTGCCGCTGAAGACGGGGCGGTTTTCTGCCAGACCGGCCTGCAGCTGGGCTTCGCGCAGCTTGATGGTGGCGGCGGCCAGGTTGTTGTTGCGCGCCAGGGCCTGGGCGACCAGCTGGTCCAGCACCGGGTCGTGGAAGGCCTTCCACCAGGCGTCGTTGCTGACGGCTTGGCTGGCAGGGGCGTACTGCCATTGCGCGGCCACCGTGGTGGCCGGCGGCGTGTAGGCGGCTTGATGGCCGGTAGCGCAGCCGGCCAGCAGCAGGGCGCACACCAGGGTGGATGGAAGGAGGCGGGTTTTCATTCGCGGGCCAGTGCTTCGACGGGGTTGAGCTGAGAGGCGTTACTGGCCGGCAGAAAGCCGAACACGATGCCGATGAGGGTGGAGCAGACAAACGCGGCCACCATGGAGGCCGTGGAATAGACCATCTGGAAGCTGGTGCCGGCCAGGCTGAAGCCCCAGCCTATGGCCAGCGACAGGCCTATGCCGAGCACGCCGCCCACCAGGCAGACCAGCACGGCCTCGATCAGGAACTGCTGGCGGATATCGCTCTGCCGCGCGCCCACGGCCATGCGCACGCCGATCTCGCCGGTGCGCTCGGTCACAGACACCAGCATGATGTTCATCACGCCAATACCGCCCACTACCAACGAGATCAGCGCGATGGCCGAGACCAGCAGGGTCAGCACCTGGGTGGTGCTTTCAATGGTCTGGCGGATGGTGTCGGTGTTCAGCACATAGAAGTCCACCACGCCGTGGCGCTGCTTGAGTAGGCTGTTGATGCCGGCCTCGGCGGCCTTGGTGGATACATCGTCGCTGACGCGCACGGTGATGGAGCGCAGATAGCTCTGGCCCAACACCCGGCGCAGGGCGGCGGTGTAGGGGATGTAGACGTTCAGCGCTTCGGCATTGCCGAAGCCGGACTCGGCCTTCTTCGCCACGCCGACCACCTGGAAGGGCACGCTGCCCAGCAGCACTACCTGGCCCACCGGGTTGGGGTCGGTGGGGAACAGCTGTTTGCGGGTGTTGTCGTCTATCACCACCTCTTGCGCCAGGTTGGTGATGCTGGCGGGGTTGAAGAAGCGGCCCTGCGCCAGCTGCACGCCCTTGACGCGGAAGTACTGCTCGCCCACGCCGTTGATGTTGCCGGTCACCGCCACGTTGCCGAAGCGCAGCGTGGCCGAGCTGGAGGCAGTAGGCGTCACGCTGTCGGCATATACCTGCTGGGCCAGCGCGTCGGCGTCGCCCGGCACCAGGGTGCGCACGCGCGCCGCGCGCTGGTCGCCAAAGCCGGCGCCGGAAAAGATTTCAATCGTGTTGGTGCCGATGGAGCTGATGTTCTTCAGCACCTGCTGGCGCGAGCCCTCGCCCAGCGCCACCACCGACACCACGGAGGCGATGCCGATGATGATGCCCAGCATGGTCAGAAAGCTGCGCAGCGGGTGCGAGCGCAGCGCCAGCACGGCCATGCGGAAGGCTTCGGTGAAGCGGCCCCACACCGCGCCCCAGCCGGCGCCGCCCGCAGGTGCTGCGGCCAGCACGGGCGCCACGCTGGCGGGCCGCACCTGGCGGTCGGCAATGATCTCGCCGTCGCTGATTTCGATGATGCGCTGGGCATGTTCGGCCACCTGCATATCGTGCGTCACCAGGATGATGGTGTGGCCCTCGGCGTGCAGCTCCTGCAGGATCTTCATCACCTCGGCGCCGCTGTGGCTGTCCAGCGCGCCGGTGGGCTCGTCGGCCAGGATCACGCTGCCGCCGTTCATCAGCGCGCGCGCAATGCTGACGCGCTGCTGCTGCCCGCCGGACAGTTGGCCGGGCTTGTGGCGCATGCGGTCGGCCATGCCCAGGCGGGTCAAGAGTGCAGCGGCGCGGTCATGGCGCGCGGTGCTGTCTTTGCCGGCGTAGACGGCGGGCACTTCCACATTGCCCAGTGCGTTCAGGTCGCCCAGCAGGTGGTAGCGCTGGAAGATGAAGCCAAAGTGTTCGCGCCGCAGCTCGGCCAGCGCGTCGGGCTCCAGCTGGCCGGTCTCGCGCCCAGCCACCCGGTAAGAGCCGGTGGTGGGCCGGTCCAGGCAGCCCAGGATGTTCATCAGCGTGGACTTGCCCGAGCCGGACGCGCCCACGATGGCGATCATTTCACCCGCATGGATCTGCAGGTTCAGGTCCTTCAGGACGGTGATGGTCTCTTCGCCCGCGGGGAACTCGCGCCGCAAGGCGGTGAGCTCCAGCAGCGGGCTGGCAATTGCTCCGGTAATTGCGCCGGCATGTGCGCCGGTGTGGTTGCTGGCCATGCCTACATGCCCATGGGGGGACGCATGCGGGGAGCGCCAGTGCTACCAGCAGCAGCTTCGCTGACCACCACCTGGTCGCCGGCCTTCAGGCCTTCCAGAATCTGCGCGTGGATGTTGTTGTTCAAACCGACCTTCACGGCACGCGGTGTGGCCTGGCCGTCTGGGCCCAGCACGCGCACCATGGTGCGGCCCTGCTTGTCGCGCTCACCCAGCGCGGCCGAAGGGATGCTGAGCACCTGCTTGGCCTCATCCAGCACGATGTTGACCTGGGCCGTCATGGAGATGCGCAGCTGGCCGTCGGGGTTGGGCACGTCCAGCAGGCCGTTGTAGTAGATGGCGGTGGCGCTGGTGGTGGTCGAGGTGCTGCTGCTGGTCGTGGTGTCGGTCAGGATGGAGTCGGGTGCGGGCTCCACCGTGCGCAAGGTGGTGCTGTAGCGCTTGTCGGGTGCACCGAGGATGGTGAAGTAGACCTTCTGCCCGGGCTTGACGCGCACCACGTCGGCCTCGGAGATTTGCGCCTTCACGGTGATGGTGTCCAGCCGCGCCAGCTTGATGATGGTGGGCGTGCTCTGGTTGGCGTTCACGGTCTGCCCTTCGAGTGCCACCAGGGCGACCACCACGCCGTCCATGGGCGCCAGGATCTGGGTGTAGCCCAGGTTCAGTTGGGCGGTGTTGACGGCGATCTGCGCCTGGGTGACTTGCGCCTGCTGCGCGCTCACATCGGCGCGGGCGGTGTGCAGCGCGGCGTCGGCGGTTTCAAAGTCGGCGCGCGAGCCCGCGTCGGCCGCCAGCAGGGTTTGGGCGCGCTGGAAGGCCAGCTCGGCCTGCTTCTGCGTGGCCTGCTTGAAGAGCAGCTGGGCCTGCACATTGGCCAGCGCGGCCTGGGCGGTGCGCAGGCTGTTTTGCTGGGTCAGCGAGTCGATCTCGGCCACCAGCTGGCCTTTTTTGACAACGTCGCCCAGCGCTACTTTCAGCGACTTGATCTGGCCGGATGCCTGCGCACCCACGCTGACCTGCTTGAAGGCCTGCAGCGTGCCCGAGGCCAGCACCGCCTGCTCGATGTCGGCCAGGCCGGCGGTGGCGGTCACGTAGTCGGGCTTTTTGGCGCTGGGGAAGAAGACCAGTTTGGCGGCGACGGCCAGCACCAGCAGAAAAATGGCGGCCAGCGCGTAGCGCAGAAGTCGGGACTTGGGCATGGAGTGAGGGTGTGTGGTAGCAGCGGCTTACTTTACATAAGCCCCGTCACATGCCTGCCAAGCCCCGGCAAAGCCTTTGTAAAGCAAAGGCCGGAGGTTTGCCCCGGCGCGCTTGAGCTTGCTACTGCGCTATGGTTTTTGCGAAAAACTCATACAAGAAAATAGCCCACTAGCGCAGGTATAACCTGCGCTGGCAGCTATCAAAAAAGGACTAATTTTTGATAAGGTACGCGCTTGCAAACCGATCACGCCACCATCGTTCTTGGTGATCATCACTGTGGCCGGGCCAGTGGCCCTTGTACTTGCTGGGGTCGCCGATGTTGGCGGTGTTCTCATCCGGGTGTTGGATGTTGATGAACAAGGCCTTGCCATCGGGCGACTCGGCCGGCTATGCGGTTTTTGCGTGTGACGCCTTGTGCTTGCGTCGGGCCTGCTGCCAGGTCCGCTTGATGGCTGGGCTGAGCCACAGGGCCTGCATGGCTCCGTAGGCCGTAAGCGCCAAGGCGGCGCCCAGCAGCGGCAGACCCACCAGCAGCGGCCAGCCCATGGCCTGCACCCAGCCCAGCAGGCCCTGCATCCAGTCGGCGGCGCCATCGCCCATGCTGGGCAGTGGCGGCAGGGTTTGCGTGCCGGGCAGCACCCACTGGCCGATCTGAAAGGCCAGCAAATACAGTGGCACGATGGTCAGCGGGTTGGTGTAGCAGGTAGCCAGGGCACCGGCAATCGCATTGCCGCGCAGCCAAGCGCAAGCGGCAAAAGTGGCGGGCACCTGCAGCGGGCCAGGGATCAGCCCGCAGAACATGCCTATGGCCACGCCCAGGGTCAACGGGCGGCGGTTGAAGTTGAACACCTCGCGCCGGTCCAGCCAGGGCCGCATGCGCTGCAGCAGCGGCCCGTGCAGATGGGCCAGCACCCGGGGCTCCAGGCCGCGCAGCCAATGGCGCAAGGTATGCGCGTAACTGGCCATCAGTGCGCCGGCGGGCCGGGTTTGCGCGAGGTGATGAGCGAGGCCACGATGGACGCGGCAATCAGCAGCGCCGTCACCAGCAGGGCGTAGCCAATCGGGATCTTCACCAGGTCGATCAGTAGCATCTTGCCGCCGATGAAGACCAGCACCAGGGCCAGGCCATAGGCCAGCAGATGGAAGCGGTCCGCCAGGTCGGCCAGCAGAAAGTACAGCGCGCGCAGGCCCAGAATGGCGAAGATGTTGGCGGTCAGCACGATGAACGGGTCGCTGGTGATGGCGAAGATGGCGGGGATGCTGTCCACCGCAAAAATCACGTCGGTGGTGCCGATCAGCACCAGCACCACGAACAGCGGCGTGTAGTACTTGACGCCGTTGACCTGGGTGGACAGCTTCTCGCCGTCAAACTCGTTGCTGATCTTCATGCGGCCGCGCAGAAAGCGCAGCACCGGGTTTTGTGCAATGTCCGGCTCCTTGCCGGCGGCCAGCCACATCTTGGTGCCGGTGAACACCAGGAAGGCGCCGAACACATACAGCAGCCAGTGGAAGGTGGCCAGCAGCCAGGCGCCGGCCAAAATCAGGATGGCGCGCAGCACGATGGCGCCGATGATGCCGGTGATCAGCGCGCGCTTCTGGTACTGGGCTGGCACGCCGAAGTAGCTGAAGATCATCAGGAACACAAAGATGTTGTCCACCGACAGGCTCTTTTCCACCAGGTAGCCGGTAATGAACTGCATGGACACGGTATTGGCCACCGTGCGGCTCTGGCTGTAGTCCAGGTAGGCCCACAGCAGGCCCACGAACACAAAGGCCAGCGAGAACCACAGCACACTCCAGCCGGCGGCTTCTTTCATGGTGACCTGGTGCGCGCCCTGGCGCTCCATCACCCACAGGTCGATGCCAATGGCCACCACCACAAAGACGGCAAAGCCGACCCACATCCACCAGGTTCCGATTGTTTCCATGCCGCTGCTTCCTTTCTTCGTATGCCAGACCCCGTGCAGATCTGCCGGGCGCCAGGGCGTAAGTCTAGGGGTAGGCTACTTCCGAGAAAACATGCTTAAACCATAGCGTATCTTCGGAAATTACGAAATGTGCGGCCGGCACCGCCTGGTGGTTTGCCCCGCTTATGCGGCTACGGTGCGCCGGCTGGTCCACCAGCCTTCCAGGCTGTACACCACCAGCGCGGCCCAAATCATGCCAAAGCCCGCCAGACGCGATAACTCGAAGGGCTCGTGGAACAGCCACACGCCGGTGGCGAACTGCAGGCTGGGTGAGATGTATTGCAGGATGCCCATGGTGGACATCGGGATCAGGCGCGCACCAGCGGCAAACAGCAGCAGAGGCACGGCCGTCATGGGCCCGGCAAACACCAGCAGGGCGATGGTGGCGCTGTCGCCCTGCGCCAGCACGCCCTGGCCTTGCCAGGTTGCCCAGCCCAGCATGACGGCAGCGATCGGCGCCAGCAGCATGGTCTCCAGCGCCAGGCCTTCCAGCGCGCCCAGGTGGGCCACCTTGCGCAGCAGGCCGTAGAAGCCAAAGGTCAGCGCCAGCACCAGCGAGATCCAGGGCAGGTGCCCGGTCTGTACCGTCAGCCACAGCACGCCACCGGCGGCCACCGCCACCGCCAGCCACTGGCCGGGCCGGGGCCGTTCACCCAGAAACACAAAGCCCAGCGCCACGCTGACCAGCGGCAGGATGAAGTAGCCCAGGCTGGCGTCCACGATGTGCTGGTGCTGCACCGCCCAGACATAGACCAGCCAGTTGCCCGACAGCAGCAGCGCCGACAGCGTAAATGCTCTCAGCACCTTGGGTTGGCCGCGCAGCGCGCGCATCCAGGACCAGCGCTTGAGCACGCCCAGCAGCAGCAGCACAAACACCAGCGACCACAGCGTGCGGTGCAGCACCATCTCCAGCGCTGGCACCTGGTTCAGGTGGTGGAAGTACAGCGGGAACAGGCCCCAGGCTGCGTAGGCCAGGGTGGCGTAAAGGATTCCGGGATGCATGGCGAAGGGGGGTAAAAGACGGTGGGTAGCGTGGTTACCCAAAATGACTGGCCCGCAGACCACTACATAAATTGTAGCTACCTGCGCAGTATTTATCTGTGCTGGGGGCTTGCTTCTTACACAGATTGGATGGTGACGAACTTGCGCACCGGGCTGGACAGCACCAGGGACGTGGTCACCGCACCATGTACCGCCAGCGCATCCACCACGCGCTGCAGGTCCTTCTTGTCGAGTTGCATCGGGGTTTCCGATGGGCCATCGGCCTGCTGTTTGAGCGTCGGCCCACCTCCGTATCAGCTCCAGCAGATCAAGCCTGGGGTCTTAGCTCAACCGGGTCGGTACCGCCTGCCCGTGTCGGCGCCGGAAGGTGTCTGATGGCCGCTCGCCAAACAGCGCACGGTAGTCGTTGGCAAAGTGGCCGAAATGCCAGAAGCCAAAGCGCGTGGCCGCCTCGGTCACTGAATCGGCTTCGCCCATGATCTGGCGCACGCGGTTCAACCGCTCGGCCCGCAGGTAGGACGCCGGGTTCAGGCCCAGCGCATCCTGGAAGGCGTACTGCAGGCAGCGCCGGCTGACACCCAGCAGGGCCACCAGCTCGGCCACCGACAGCGGGCAGTCACGGGCCGATTGCTCTATGTGCGAGCGCGCTGCCTGGGCCAGGCGCCAGTTGCGGTTGGCGCTGGGCGGAGTGGCCGATTCCCTTAGCGGCTCGGCCTCCAGCAGATCCAGCAGACTGTAGACCAGCGATTTCTCGAAGGCTTCGCAGACCTGGGGGTTGTCCAGTAAATCCGGGTCTTTGCCCACCGCGTCCAGCATGGCGCGTAGCAGCTGGCGCAGCGCGTCCATGCGTTCGCCGGGCATGTCCAGCACGGTGGCCCGCACACCCAGCTTGCCGGCGATGCGGGCCAGGGCCTCGCGCAGCGCCGGGTTGGCAAAACGCTGCGGGTAGAACTCGATATCCACCACCACATGCTTTTCGGGCGAGCGGAACTCGAAGCCGTCGGCCCCCGAGAACACATGCAGGCCGTTGAGATGGCTGCGCTGGCCGCACAGCAGCGAATGCCCTTCTAGCTGCAAAGGCACGCCGATGGCCACGCAGCCGGGCGACAGTGCACCACGTTGCAGCACAGCACGGTTCAGGTTTTCGACCACGATGTGCACCGCCCCGGTGTCTATGGCGGTCACGCTGCCGTCGAAGGCGCCGGGCGACAGCTGGCAGTAGGACTGGTTCCAGCCGTGCAGCACCGCCGCCTGCTCATCGGTGTCGCGGCAGCGGAAAACCTGGAAGTGCGGGGTGGCAGCGGGGTGCATGGGTGCGAAAGAAGTGGCCTAAAAGATTAAGCAAGTCTTTTGCCAATTCGGGATAGTGCCATCGCCACGGAATTTTTAGACTGGGGCGAACCAGCATTTCATTCGACTTAAAGGAGTTATTCCATGGCAGGCAGATTGGCGGGCAAGACGGCCCTTATTTCCGGTGGCGCTACCGGCGCGGGCGGTGCGGCATCCAAGTTGTTCGCGGCAGAAGGCGCGCGCGTGGCGGTGGTCGACATCAACGTAGCCGCCGGTGAAGCGGTGGTGGCCGAGATCATCGCTGCGGGCGGCGAGGCCGCATTCTTTGCCGCCGATGTATCGCGGCGCGACCAGGTGGAGATCGCCGTGGCGGCCGCCAGCGCGCGCTTCGGCACTATCTCCGTGCTGTTCAACCATGCCGGCACCATCACCGTGAAGCCGTTTCTGGACACCACGGACGAAGACTACGACCGCTTGATGGACATCAATGTGAAGAGCATGTTCATGGTGACCCGCGCCGTGCTGCCGCAGATGCTGGCCGCCGGCAAGGGCAGCATCGTCTGCACTGCGTCCATCTCGTCCGTAGCCGCCACGCCGTTGGAGGTGCTGTACTGCATGACCAAGGGCGCTTGCGCGATGCTGGCGCGCGCAGTAGCGGTGGAGTACCGCGACCGCGGCATACGCTGCAACGCGGTCTGCCCCGGCTTCATCGACACGCCGCACGGCCAGCGCGAGATCAAGGCCCTGGCCGCGTACGGCTTCGACGCCTCGGTCGAGGCCTTGTCGGTCCAGCAAGGCCGCCTGTGCCAGCCCGAAGAGGTGGCCAAGGCCGCGCTGTTTCTGGCCAGCGACGACGCGAGCTTCGTCAACGGCGCGCACCTGTTCGTCGACAACTGCTTCACCGCTGCTTAATTTTTTTCATTCCACTGCAGAAAGGTAGGTTCATATGAGTGCCATCTCTCCTCCCGCCATGGATGCGGACGTCAAACTCCTGCATGAAATGGGCTATGCCCAAGAGCTGTCGCGCCGCATGGGGCGCTTCTCCAACTTCGCTGTGTCGTTCTCTTTGATCTGCATCTTGTCGGGCGGCATCACGTCCTTCCAGATGGGCCTGTCGGCCGCTGGTGGCGCGTCCATTGGCTTGGGCTGGCCGTTGGGCGGCCTGTTCGCCATGGTGGTGGCCGCGTCTATGGCGCAGATCGCTTCGGCCTACCCCACCGCTGGCGGCCTGTACCACTGGGGCTCCATCCTGGGCGGCAAGGCCTGGGGCTGGATCACCGCCTGGTTCAACTTGCTGGGCCTGGTGTTCGTGGTGGCGGCGATCAACTTCGGCACCTACGACCCGTTCTTCAAGACCTTGATTGCGCCCATGTTCGGCGTAGCACCCGAGTCGCTGGGTTGGGTGCACCAGACGATCTTTTTGAGCGTCATCACCGGCCTGCAGGCGCTGCTGAACCACCGCTTTATCAAGCTGGCCAGCCGCATCACCGACCTGTCGGGTTACCTGATCTTCGTGGTCACGGTGGTGCTGGTGGTGTCGCTGGTCGCCTATGCGCCCGGCAAGCTGGACTTCAGCCGCCTGTACACCTTCACCAACCTCACCGGTACGGATGGCAGCGCCTGGCCGCAGCAGACGCTGGTGATGGCCTTCTTGTCCGGCCTGCTGCTGACGGCCTACACCATCACCGGTTTTGACGCCTCGGCCCATACCGCCGAAGAAACCCGCGACGCCGCCAAGAACGTGCCCAAGGGCATCATCAGCTCGGTGCTGTGGTCGGTGCTGTTTGGCTATGTGATGGTGTGCAGCTTCGTGCTGGTCATGCCCGACCTGACGGCGGGCATGAAGATGGGTACCGGCTTCTTCGAGGCCATCCTGGCGCCTATCCCCACCGCGCTGCGTGTCACCATCGAGGTGCTGATGTTCTTCATCAACTTCGTCTGCGGCTTGGCTGCCGTCACCTCCTGCTCGCGCATGATGTACGCCTTCGCCCGCGACGGCGGCTTGCCCGGCTCGCGCTGGCTCAAGCAGGTGCACCATGTGCAGCGCACGCCCGGCACTGCCATCTGGGTCACCGCCGTGCTGGCGATTTCGATCACGCTGTATGGCGACGCCTTCACCGTGCTCAGCGCCGGCAGCGCCGTGTTCCTGTTCATCTCCTACGCCATGCCCATCGCCGCCGGCGTGTTCGCCGAGGGCAAGACCTGGACCAAGAAAGGCCCGTTCAACCTCGGCGCCTGGTCCAAGCCCTTTGCCTTGTTGGGCACCGTGGGTGCGCTGGTCCTGGCCTATGTGGGCATGCAGCCACCGAACGAAAAGGTGGCGTATGTGACCGTGGCCTTGTTGGTCGCGCTGCTGGTGATCTGGTTCGTCTTCGGCGTGCGCAAGCACTTCGCCGGTCCACCGCTCGGCAAACGCATTGCCGAGCGCCAGTCCCACATGGGTGAGATCGAAGCCGAGTTCGCCACGCAGGAGAGTTGAGGCTATTTTGCTATATTAAAAGTAGCTTCTAACGCAGGTATTCACTGCGCTAGCAGCCAAAATGATGTACATGAAAAACGCGCCCTGGGGCGCGTTTTTATTGGGGGCTCTTAGGCTCAGGGCGTAGTGCTTGCCGCCAAGGGTTTGGCTGCTGCATCGTCTTCTTTTTTCCAGACGACGACGCCATTGATGGCATACAGGTGGCAGGGTTCGGTACTGATGCGGTTGCAGTTAGCCATCACCCGCTCAGCCGGGTCTTGCAGTGGGCCGCCGTCAACGGAGCGCATGCCATTGGCCCAGGCATATTTGCCGGACATGGACAGCGCAAAGGCGCGCGGTGCAGACTTCTTCAACCACTCCCGGTACTGTTCACGCGCCTTGTCGTCAATGTAGGGAATGGCGTCTACGTCGTCGATGTTGGCGAAGCCACTCCCCAGGTAGGCAATGCCCGTCATCTTGGTCGCGGGGGCAGCAGCAGTGCCCGATGCCGCGGGTTTGGCCGCGATCACCAGGCTTTGTTGCGCACGTGCCGTCGATTTATCCAGGTCCGCCGTTTTGGTATTGCCCGTGAGCTCGTTCAGCGTGAGCTCGGCAAACTTTTCGTACATCCAGTTCATGCGCATGCTGTCTTGCCCGCCGCCCCAGCCGCCTAAACCGTAGGAGGCATTGACCTTGAATGCGTGCAGCTGGCGTCCGGCGGCATCCACGATCTGCACCCGCCCACTCATGGAGTCGGTGCCTGCCAGGATGCCCAGCAGCACCGCCGATACGGCCGAGCGCACCCGGAAGTCCTCGATGGTGATATTGATTCTGTAAGGCGCGTCGCTGCGCAGCAGGTTGTTGGCGTCCAGGCGGGTTTCTATATACCTGCCCAACTCCTTGGTGCTGAATTGCGGGTTGTCGGCCTGCAGCTTGCGGGCATCTTCCGTCAGCGCCAGTTCCACGTGGTTGTAGCTCAGCCCCAGCATGCTGCCCGGGGCTGTGGTCTTGCCGCCTTCCCGCTGCACCGTGCCCGCGCACCCGGTGAGCAGAGCTGCCAGCGCAAGCAAAAGGCCCGCGCACCATTTCGTATTCAACATGCCATCTCCCTTGTTTTGTATGTCCACGTGGTTTTATTTTCGGCACTAAACGTTGCGGCCGGATGTAAAAAACGCGCCCGAGGGCGCGTTTTTCTTGGGGGCTGAGAAGCCGATTACTTGGCCACGACGCGGGCCATTTCCAACACTTTGTTGGAGTAACCCCATTCGTTGTCGTACCAGCTGACCAGCTTGACGAAGGTGCCGTCCAGGGCGATGGAGGCTTCAGCGTCGTAGATCGAGGTACGGCTGTCACCACGGAAGTCGGTCGCAACGACCTTGTCTTCGGTGTAGCCCAGGATGCCCTTCAGGGCGCCTTCGGATTGGGCCTTCAGTTCGGCGTTGATCTCGGCGATGGTGGCCGAGGTGTTCAGCTCGACCGTCAAGTCCACCACCGACACATCGCTGGTCGGCACGCGGAAGGCCATGCCGGTTAGCTTCTTGTTCAGCTCAGGAATCACCACGCCCACGGCCTTGGCAGCGCCAGTGCTGGAAGGAATGATGTTTTCCAGAATACCGCGGCCGCCGCGCCAGTCTTTGTTCGAAGGGCCGTCGACGGTCTTTTGCGTGGCGGTGGCGGCGTGCACGGTGGTCATCAGGCCGCGCTTGATGCCGAACTTGTCGTTGATCACCTTGGCCAGCGGGGCCAGGCAGTTGGTGGTGCAGGAGGCGTTGGAAATGATGGCTTGGCCAGCGTAGCTCTTGTCGTTCACGCCAAACACGAACATGGGGGTGTCGTCCTTGGAAGGAGCGGACAGGATGACCTTCTTGGCACCTGCGTCGATGTGCTTTTGTGCGGTTTCCTTGGTCAGGAACAGGCCGGTGGATTCGACCACGATGTCGGCACCGACTTCGGCCCACTTCAGGTTCGCGGGGTCGCGCTCTTGCGTCAGGCGGATCTTCTTGCCGTTGACGATCAGCACGCCGTTGTCCACCGAGACTTCACCCTTGAAGCGGCCGTGCACGCTGTCGTACTGCAGCATGTACGCCAGGTAGTCAGGCTCCAGCAGGTCGTTGATGCCGACGATTTCCACGTCGTCAAAGTTTTGGATGGCGGCACGGAACACCATGCGCCCGATACGGCCGAAACCGTTGATACCGATCTTGATTGCCATTGTCTTATCTCCAGTAGTTAAATCTCAACCCAGCGATGGTAGGCCCGGTGTGCACCGGGCCTACGCCGTTTACTTCTTCTTACGCAGGACTTTTTCGACCGTCATCGCCACGTTCTCGGAGGTGAAGCCGAAGTGCTTGAACAGCACTGGTGCGGGGGCCGATTCGCCGTAGGTGTCCAGGCCGACGACGGCTGCGCAGCCGTATTTCCACCAGCCGTCGGTGACGCCCATTTCGACAGCGATGCGCGGCAGATTGGCCGGCAGCACTTCGGTTTTATAGGCTTCGGATTGGCGGTCAAATACCGTGTTGCTGGGCATAGAGACTACGCGGACAGCTATGCCTTTGGTAGCAAGCAGGGCCTGGGCAGCGATTGCCAATTGCACTTCGGAGCCGGTGGCGATGATGACGGCCTGGGCCTTCTTCTTGATGCCAACGGCGGCGGGTTCGGACAGCACATAGGCACCGCGGCTGATCTCGCCCAGGTCCGCCTTGGCGGCGTAGGCGATGTTCTGGCGGCTCAGCAGCAGGGCCGAAGGACGGTTCTTGTTTTCCAGCGCCACGGCCCAGGCCACGGCGGTTTCGGCCGTGTCGCCCGGACGCCAGACGTCCAGGTTCGGGATCAGGCGCAGGCTGGCGGCGTGCTCGACCGACTGGTGCGTCGGACCGTCTTCGCCCAGACCGATGGAGTCGTGGGTGAACACGTGCACCACGCGCAGCTTCATCAGCGCGGCCATGCGGATGGCATTGCGGCTGTAGTCGCTGAAGGTCAGGAAGGTACCGCCGTAGGGGATGAAACCGCCGTGCAGGGCCACGCCGTTCATGATGGCGGCCATGCCGAATTCGCGCACGCCGTAGTTGATGTGGCGGCCACCGTTGCCGACGCCGGTGTGGCTGTCGAAACGCAGGCTGGGCGTGCTCTTGGTGTTGGTCAGGTTCGAACCGGTCAAATCGGCCGAACCGCCCAGCAGTTCAGGCAGGGCTGCGGTGAAGGCTTCCAGCGCCAGCTGCGATGCCTTGCGGGAGGCCACGGTTTCGCCCTTGGTGTGGGCGCCGATCACGGTGTCCACGGCGGTCTGGGCAAAGTTCTTTGGTAGATCGCCCTTCATGCGGCGCAGCAGTTCCTTGGCTTCGGCGGGGAAGGCGGCCTTGTACGCAGCGAACTGGGTGTTCCAGGCGGCTTCGCGGGCGGCGCCGGCGCTCTTGGCGTCCCAGGCGGCAGCGATGTCCTTGGGAATGGTGAACGGGGCGTAAGGCCAGTTCAGCACTTCGCGGGTCAGCTTGATTTCCTCGGCGCCCAGCGGTTCGCCGTGCGCCTTGGAGGTGTTGGCACGGTTCGGGCTGCCCTTGCCGATGTGGGTCTTGCAGATGATCAGCGTGGGCTTGTCGGCCGACTTCTTGGCATCGGCGATGGCTTGCGACACGGCGGCGGTGTCGTGGCCGTCGATCGGGCCCAGCACGTTCCAGCCGTAGGCCACAAAGCGCAGCGCGCTGTTGTCGATGAACCAGGGCGCGACCTGGCCGTCGATGGAGATGCCGTTGTCGTCGTACAGCGCGACCAGCTTGTTCAGCTTCCAGGCGCCGGCCAGGGCCGCGGCTTCGTGGCTGATGCCTTCCATCAGGCAACCGTCGCCCAGGAAGGCGTAGGTGTGATGGTCGACGATGGCATGGCCTTCGCGGTTGAACTCTTGCGCCAGCAGCTTCTCCGCCAGGGCAAAGCCAACGGCATTGGTGATGCCTTGGCCCAGAGGGCCGGTGGTGGTTTCCACACCAGGCGTGTAGCCGAATTCGGGGTGGCCTGGGGTCTTGCTGTGCAGCTGGCGGAAGTTCTTCAGCTCAGCTATTGGCAGCTTGTAGCCGGTCAGGTGCAGCAGCGCGTACAGCAGCATGGAGCCGTGGCCGTTGGACAGGATGAAGCGGTCGCGGTTCAGCCAGTTCGGGTTCTTGGGGTTGTGCTGCAGGTGCTCGTCCCACAGGGCGACAGCCATGTCGGCCATGCCCATGGGCGCGCCGGGGTGGCCGGAGTTGGCCTGTTGCACCGCGTCCATGGCCAGCGCGCGGATGGCGTTGGCCATGGCGGTGGTGGGCTTTGCAGCAGCCGGAGCCGCAGCAGGAAGAACCGCCACTTCGGGGGTGTTTTCGTTCAGGGGGGTGTCGGCCATCGAGGTCAGCTCCGGAGAAAGTTCGGGGTGGATATTTTGGTAAGCCCGTTATTTTACGGGGCTGACACCTTGCGCCTTGTGCTGCCCTGGTAACCCGGAGCGGGTGCGGCAAAGACAGCACAATAGACAACCCCTCGCCCACACCCCATAACCGCCATGCCGCTTGCCAAAATTGAAGTCCGCCGCAGCCGTCCTGCTGCCGAAGTTGCCGCGCTGATGGAGGCGGTCTACCTGTCCATGCGCGAAGCCCTGAAAGTGCCGGAAGACGACCGCCAGGTGCGCTACATCGAGCACCGCCCCGAGCACTTTTGGGTGGCACCCGGCAAGACCGAAAACTACACCCTGGTCGAAGTGATGATGTTCCCCGGCCGCAGCATCGACGCCAAGCGCACGCTGTACCAGGGCATCGTGCAGCGCTTGGGCACACTCGGCGTTGCGCCGCTGGACGTGTTGGTGGTGCTGACCGAGCCACCCAAGGAAAGCTGGTGCGTGCTGGGTGTACCGGCCTCAGACACCACACCCAAGGCTTAAGCCTTTTAGGCCGCTAGCGCAATAACCATCTGCGGCAGCAGCTATTTATTCAATAGCAAATGCAGCCCTAGCATGACCCGCCCGATAATCCACACCATGCCCGCCCACCCCCTGATTACCCATGCCATCGTGCTCGCCGCAGGCCGCGGCGAGCGCATGCGCCCGCTGACCGACCACACGCCCAAGCCGCTGCTGCCCGTACAAGGCAAACCGCTGATCGTCTGGCACCTGGAAGCGCTGGCGGCAGCTGGTGTGCGCTACGTCGTCATCAACACCGCCTGGCTGGAAGAGCAGATCCCCGCCGCGCTGGGCGATGGCTCGCGCTGGGGCCTGCAGATCAGCTATTCCATGGAAGGCCGCGACCACGGCGGTGCGCTGGAAACCGCCGGTGGTATCCGCAAGGCGTTGCCGCAGCTGGGAGATGCTTTCTGGGTGGTGGCCGGCGATATTTATGCGCCAAGCTTCCGCTATGACGCCAGTGCCGCCAATGACTTCGCCCGCAGCAGCGCCCTGGCCCAGCTGTGGATGGTGCCTAACCCACCCTACCACCCGCGCGGCGACTTCGGCATTGCCGACAACGGTCTGGCGCTGGACGGCCCCGGCCCCGACGGCCAGCGCTGGACCTATAGCAGCCTGGCCCTGGTGCGCGCCGAACTGTGCCGCGCCGTGCCCCTGGGCAGCAAGGCCGCGCTGGGCCCGCTGCTGTTTGACGCGATACGCCAGCAGCGCATCACCGCATCCCGTTTTGACGGCCCCTGGCACAACGTGGGCACCCCCGAACAACTGGCCGAACTCCACTGAAGCGACACACCATGAGCACCCACATCTACGCCCAACGCCGCGCCCAACTGGCCCGTGAAATCGGTCCCGGCGGCATCGCCATCGTCCCCACCGCGCCCGAGCAGCAGCGCAACCGCGACAGCGACTTTCTGTACCGTGCCGACAGCTATTTCTACTACCTGACCGGCTTCACCGAGCCGAATGCCTGGCTGGTCGTGACCGGCGAAGGCCAGTCCACCCTGTTCTGCGCGCCGAAGGACCTGGAGCGCGAAATCTGGGACGGTTTCCGGCTCGGGCCGGACGCAGCGCCCGCAGCGCTTGCGGTGGATGCTGCATTTTCCGTAGCAGACCTGGACACCCAACTGCCGCGCCTGCTGGAAAACCGCAGTGCCGTCTGGACCCCGTTCGCCACCCACAAGGGGCTGGAAGGCCGTGTCGATGGCTGGTTGAACAAGGTGCGCGCGCGGGTCCGCTACGGCGCCCTGTGCCCGGATACCCAGCGCGACCTGTGCAGCGTGCTGGACGAGATGCGCATGTTCAAGGACGCCAGCGAGCAGGACACCATGCGCCGCGCCGCACAGATCAGCGCCGGCGCCCACATCCGCGCCATGCAGCTGTCGGCCCGCATGCTGCGCGCCGGCCAGCACGTGTTTGAGTACCACCTGGACGCCGAACTGCTGCACGAGTTCCGCCGCCAGGGCTCGCAGTACCCGGCCTATGGCTCCATCGTTGCCGCCGGCGCGAATGCCTGCGTGCTGCACTACCGCGCCGACAAGGCCCCGGTGCGCGACGGCGAGCTGGTGCTGATCGACGCCGGCTGCGAGCTGGACGGCTATGCCAGCGACATCACCCGCACCTTCCCGGCCAACGGCAAGTTCAGCGGCCCGCAGCGCACGCTGTACGAGCTGGTGCTGGCCAGCCAGGATGCGGCCGTCGCCGCCACCAAGCCCGGCGCCCGCTTCACCGACCCGCATGACGCCACCGTGAAAGTGCTGGCCCAGGGCATGCTGGACGTAGGCCTGCTGGACAAGAACAAGGTCGGCACCGTGGACGACGTGATCGCCAGCCGCGCCTACTTTGCCTACTACATGCACCGCACTGGCCACTGGATCGGCATGGATGTGCACGACTGCGGCAGCTATGTGGAGGCGTCGGAAGTCGGCGCCAGCAGCCAGCGCAAGGACCCGCTGAGCGGCGAGACCATCACCAACCGGCCGAGTCGCATCCTGCAACCCGGCATGGCGCTGACCATCGAGCCCGGCATCTATGTGCGCCCCGCGCCCGGCGTGCCCGAGGCCTTCCACAACATCGGCATCCGCATCGAGGACGATGCCATCGTCACCGCCACCGGCTGCGAACTGATTAGCCGCGGCGTACCGGTGGATCCAGACGCGATCGAGGCTCTGATGCGGGATTAAGCAGCTTTTACGGCTCTACGCTATAATGGTGATCTCGGTAGATGGGCTTCGCCATGGAGCTCCGCGATGCAACCCAACACATCGCACCACCACGCCGAGCCTGCACCCCCGAGTTTGTCCGCACCCTGTCATGCTGTGCGGACCCAGGGCTCCAAGTGCTTTGCGCGCAAAACCCCTCCCCACCGGGTGCTGCGCAAGACCTGCCTCCAGTGCAATTCCATCGGAAGCCGGTCTAAAACCCGCAGTGTGACAAGACGTATTTCTGGCGCGCCCATTAGTAAGGCCGCCTTGTTTTCCATAATGAATAAAAATAATTCGATTGCTGCCGGCAAATATTTGCTCTCGCCGCTGACCCGTGAACAGGCCGATGGCCGTTTTGGCTCCTCCGTGTCGATCCGTAATGGCTCGCACGACCGCGTCATGCGTTTCGTGGCCCTGTTCGACGATGCCACAACCGCGACACAATACGCAGTTGAGCAAGGTTTGCAGTGGGTGCGTGCGCGCCACGCCAATCCGAGCGCCGCACACGCCTAAAAATTAGTTAGTTACTTAGATACTGTCTCATCCTCAAGGAATTTATCCATGGCAAAAGAAGAACTGATCGAAATGAAGGGCCTTGTGTCCGAAGTCTTGCCCGACTCGCGCTTTCGCGTGACGCTGGAAAACGGCCACGTACTCATCGCTTACACCGCCGGCAAGATGCGCAAGAACCACATTCGTATCCTGGCGGGTGACCATGTGTCGCTGGAACTGTCGCCTTACGATTTGTCCAAGGGCCGCATCACCTTCCGTCACATTGCCGGCCGCGCTCCGACGTCTACGCGTTTCGCCTGATACCGGCGTACGCAAAACCCCGTACGGAGGCCGTCGTTGGACGGCCCCTACAATCGCAGTCCCTTTGACACAGTGACTGCCCGGCATATTTCCAGTCGGCGGCCATGGCAGGAGACGCCAGATGAGCAATACCACGGTGAATGCCGAAGAAAAACGCGCTGAGTTACGGCGTGCAGCCCTTGAATACCACCAGTTTCCTAGCCCCGGAAAAATAGCCATTGCGGCGACCAAGCAGTTGGTCAACCAGCATGATCTGGCGCTGGCCTACTCGCCCGGTGTGGCAGCTCCTTGCGAGGAAATCGTCAAGGACCCGAACAACGCGTTCAAGTACACCAGCCGGGGCAACCTGGTCGCCGTGATCAGCAACGGTACGGCCGTGCTGGGTCTGGGCGACATAGGGCCACTGGCGTCCAAGCCGGTGATGGAGGGCAAGGGCGTGCTGTTCAAGAAGTTCGCCGGCATCGACGTGTTCGACATCGAAATCGATGAAAAGCACGACCTCGACAAGCTGGTGGACATCATCGCCTCGCTGGAGCCCACCTTCGGCGGCATCAACCTCGAAGATATCAAGGCCCCGGACTGCTTCTACGTCGAGCGCAAGCTGCGCGAACGCATGAAGATCCCCGTGTTCCATGACGACCAGCACGGCACGGCGATCTGCGTGGGCGCGGCCCTGCTAAACGGCCTGAAGGTGGTCGGCAAAGACCCCAAAGACGTTAAGCTGGTGACCTCTGGCGCCGGTGCTGCTGCACTGGCCTGCCTGGGCTTGCTGGTCAAGCTGGGCATACGCCGCGAAAACATTTACGTGACCGACTTGGCCGGCGTGGTCTATGAGGGCCGTACCGAGCTGATGGATGAAGACAAGATCATCTACGCCCAGAACACTTCGGCGCGCACTCTGTCTGAGATCATCGAAGGAGCCGATGTGTTCCTGGGACTGTCGGCTGGTGGTGTGCTGAAAAAAGAAATGGTTGCCAAGATGGCGGCCAAGCCTGTGATTTTTGCGTTGGCCAACCCCAACCCCGAAATTACCCCTGAAGACGTGAAGTCTGTGCGCAGCGATGCCATCATCGCCACCGGTCGCACCGATTACCCGAACCAAGTCAACAACGTCTTGTGCTTCCCCTACATCTTCCGAGGTGCTTTGGATGCGGGTGCCTCCACCATCACGTTGGAGATGGAAATTGCCGCCGTGCATGCGATTGCCGAGTTGGCCCAGGCCGAGCAAAGCGAAGTGGTGGCCGCCGCCTATGCCGGCGAACAGCTGGCGTTTGGCCCCGAATACATCATCCCCAAGCCGTTTGATCCGCGGCTGATGATCAAGATTGCGCCTGCCGTTGCCAAGGCCGCTGCAGACAGCGGCGTGGCTCTGCGTCCCATTGAGGACATGGACGCCTACCGCAATCGGCTGCAAAGCTTTGTCTACGCTTCCGGCACGACCATGAAGCCGATCTATGACGCGGCCAAAAATGCAGCCAAGAAACGCGTCTGCTACGCCGAAGGTGAAGAAGAGCGCGTGTTGCGGGCCGCCCAGATCGTGGTGGACGAAGGTCTGGCTCGCCCCACGCTGATCGGGCGTCCGGCCGTGATCGCCGAGCGGATCAAGAAATTTGGCCTGCGTCTGCGCGAAGAACTGGACTACGACGTGGTGAACGTCGAGCAAGACCACCGTTACCGCGATTTCTGGCAGACCTACCACCGCATGACCGAACGCAAGGGCGTGACGGCACAAATGGCCAAAATCGAAATGCGCCGTCGCTTGACGCTGATTGGCAGCATGCTGCTGCACAAGGGCGAAGTGGATGGCATGATTTGTGGCACCTGGGGCCACACCTCCATCCATTTGCACTACATCGACCAGGTGATCGGCAAGCGCGCAGGCGGTTGCCCCAGCACTCCACAAGATGTGCCCATCTATGCCTGCATGAACGGCCTGATGCTGCCGGGCCGCCAGGTGTTCCTGGTGGATACCCACGTCAACTACGACCCCACGGCGGAAGAGTTGACGGAGATCACGGTCATGGCGGCCGAAGAAATGTTGCGCTTTGGTCTCAAACCCAAAGCTGCGTTGTTATCGCATAGCAACTACGGCCAAAGTAATCAACCCAGCGCGGTCAAGATGCGCCGTGTTCTGGAGCTTTTGCAGACAGAGGCTCCATGGCTGGAGGTGGACGGTGAAATGCACGGCGATATCGCGCTGGATGGTGCAGCCCGCGCCGCTACTATGCCGAACAGCCCGCTGGTAGGTGACGCCAACTTGCTGGTATTCCCGAATATCGATGCGGCCAATATTGCCTACAACCTGTTGAAAATGGCGGCGGGCGGCAATATTGCGATTGGCCCCGTGCTGCTGGGAGCGGCTAAACCCGTGCATATTCTGACCGCCAGCACCACTGTGCGCCGTATCGTGAATATGACGGCTTTGACGGTAGCCGACGCTAACGTGGTTCGATAAAGCCTAATTCGCCAGCAAGTGCTAACTTTGTTGGTGTAAAGACTTGTGAGGGGCTGCCCAAATTTTGGGCAGCCCCTTGCTTTTTTGGTGCACATACGGCACACTTACGCCTTGAAATTTACGGGTTAACCCGAAGTTCTCCAAAGGCTTATTCCCGCATGGTTCTAAATGTCCGTGGCTCTGCATGCAGGCGTGTTTTTGCTTTCCTGCTGTTGGCTGTTTCTGTCTTGTGCACCCCATTGGGGCATGCGCGTCAGGCTGCTCCGCAGGAAATTGGTGAGGTCATCGGACTCTCGGCACTGCCCTCGCAAGGCCAGGCAACATATGCGCTGATCAAGCTGGGCGGTCCGTTTCCTTTTGATAAGGATGGCGTGGTCTTTGGGAACCGTGAACGTATTTTGCCGCTCCAGAAGCGTGGATATTACCGGGAGTACACCGTGAAAACGGTGGGTGCCGGTAACCGGGGTGCTAAGCGAATTGTTTGTGGCGGGCCTGCCAGAACGCCAGATGCATGTTTTTATACCAGTGACCATTACGCCAGCTTTCGTCGCATTGTCGAATAGAGCGTAAGAGGCTGCTCCCTCAGAATTTTGAAGCCGGGGTAAATTAGATGATTGAAAAGAAAGCGGAGACGGATATGCCTCTTCGCAATGTAAGAACCAATATCGTGCAGTCTATTCGTGCCTTCAGGGTGCAAGATTTGCAAGATGCTGCTTTGGGTCTGGGCCAGCATTTTCTGTACGCGAACCTGGCGAACGCCCAGAGCAAGCAGGATGTGTTGGACATGATCGCCCAGCAGTTCACCTTTCCGACCCATTTCGGCAAGAATTTTGATGCGCTGTACGACTGCATGACAGACCCGTTGCATAAATCGGGCCCACAACCTGGATTTGTGGTGGTGCTGGAGCAAATTCCTGCGCACGCCAAGTTTGACAAGGAAGCCCGTGAGCAACTGCTCGACATCTTCCGCGATGCCGCAGACTATTGGGGGGACCGGAAGATTCCGTTCCGATGCTTCTATTCTTTTCTGTAGCCCGTTCTGCACAAAACAGCCAAGCAGAACGGGCGAACGAGGCAGGCAGCGATGCCGTCTCGGGCATTGAATTGAACAGTGAATCCGGCGAGAAGATGCCTACCGACAAGTTGGTAGATGTATCGCCTTTGGCCTTGCGTATGAGCAGCCCGTTTAATGCGGGTTACTGGCTGGCCGCAGCCTGATTCGGAGGCGCATTGCATGCTGTAAGCTGCAGTCGCTTTCATCAAAAAAGCCCGTCTATGACGGGCTTTTTTATGTGTGTGCCAGGCTGCTTGCCAGTGTCACATATTCCTCCACCGGGACTTCTTCGGCGCGGCGTTTGACGTCGAAGCTGCCGCTGAAGGCCTTGGTTTCCAGCCATTGTCCCAGGGTGTGGCGCATGATTTTGCGGCGCTGGCTGAACGCCACCTGAACGATCTCACTCAGCAACTGCACGTCCACAGATGCGGGCTTGGTCAGGGGCACCATGCGCACCACGGCGCTGTCTACGCGCGGTGGCGGATCGAAGGATTCGGGTGGTACAAACAGCACGTTTTCCATCGCGTAGCGCCATTGCAACATGACGCTGAGGCGGCCATAGGCGGCGGTGCTGGGACGCGCCACCATGCGGTCGATGACTTCTTTTTGCAGCATGAAGTGCTGGTCTTCGACGACATGGACCGCATCCAGCAGGTGGAACAGGATGGGGGTGGAGATGTTGTAGGGTAAGTTGCCGACTACCCTGACTTTCTTCGCTGGACTTGCTATGGAATCAGTAGCTGTTGGTGCTGGTAGAAACTGCGTGAAGTCCACTTTCAATACATCAGATTCCACCACCGTCAGCTGGGGGTGCTGGCGCAGGCGCTGGGCCAGATCGCGGTCCAGCTCCACCACCGTCAGGTGGCCCAGTCGTTCAACCAGGGGCTGGGTCAATGCCGCCAGGCCGGGGCCGATCTCCACCATATTGTCGCCAGGCTGGGGGGCAATCGCATCGACGATGGCGTCGATGATGCCGTTGTCGGACAGGAAATGCTGGCCGAAGCGTTTACGGGGGATGTGCTTCACGGCGTATTCAATGTCATTGCGGGGATTCGCGGTATTCGACATAGGCGCGTGAGCGCAGCTCGTCGATCCAGCGGGCGTAGGCCTCATCCAATTTCTTCTCGCGCACTAGGCCACGGACCATTTCGCGCTGTTCACGCTGCGACAGTGTGGCGGTGCGGCGTTCCAGCAGCTGCACTAGGTGCACGCCAAAGCGGGACACAAAGGGCGGGGCAATCTGGCCGGGCGTCAGGTTGTTGAGCACCTCTTCAAATTCCGGCACGAATTGGCCGGGACTGGCCCAGCCCAGGTCGCCACCCTGTGCGGCGCTGCCATCGGCTGAGTTTTCCTTGGCCAGCTGGGCAAAATCGGCCTGCTTGTTCTGGATACGTCTCTTGAAGTCGTTCAGGCGTTCAAGGGCTGCGGCCTCGGTCAGCCGTGGGCCGGTGCGCAGCAGGATGTGTCGGGCATGTTGCTGGACGACGGCCGTGGCCACGCCACCCTGGCGCTTGTCGAGCACCTTGAGCACGTGGAGCCCTGCGCCAGAGCGCAGCACCGGGCTGATGGCGCCGGTATCCAGGCCTTGCACTGCGTTGACGAACAGCTCCGGGTAGCGGTCTGCACTGCGCAGGCCGAGTACGCCACTGTTCTTGGCATGGTCAGGGGCGTCCGACAGTTCGCGGGCCAGGGCGGCGAAGTCTTCGCCTGCCAGCGCACGTTCGCGGATTTTTTCGGCCTTGGCCTGCAGTGTTGCGACTTGTTCGGGAGTTGCGTTTTCAGGTACTTCCACCAGCACCATACCCAGATTGAGCTCCAGGGCCGACGCGTCGGTTTTGCCTTGCTGGTCACGCAGGTATTGGTCCACCTCGGCGTCGCTCACGCGCTGGCGGCTGTCCAGTTCGCGGTCGCGCAGACGGGTGATCAGGATCTGGTTGCGCAGCTCCTCGCGGAACTGGGTGGGGACCATGCCGTCCTGCACCAGGCGGCGGCGCAGCTCGGTCACGCTTAGCTGGTTTTGGCGTGCCACGTTTTCTTCTGCCGCGTCAACGGCCGCATCATCGACCTTTACACCGGTTTCGCGCGCCAGCTGCAGCTGGGCTTTTTCAACGATCAACCGTTCCAATACCTGACGGACCAGTTCGGGTGTTGGGTTGGTAGCTTCACCTTGTTGCGACATCTGCTGCAAGGCGCGGCCCACCCGGGCGCGGACTTCGTTATTGGTAATGGGCTCAGAGTTCACCACAGCAACAATGAAATCGGCCTGACGGGGGCCTTCGGGTGCACGGGCCGTCAGGGGGACGCTGCTGCTGCCGGTCAATCCGGTGCCGGATGGCGACGCAGGGCGCAGGCCTTGGGCAGATACGGACAAGGCCGCCAGTGCCGCCAAGCCCAGGAGCGTCGTGCGAAATAAACGGTGGTTCATGGTTGGGGTGGAAGTGAGTGGACTTGCTTCGCGGAGAAGGCGTGGCCTTCCTCTGCTGGTGCAGGTCGGTGGTTAGTCGTATTGGCTGAAGCGGCTGGGGGTGGTGATCTGCTCGCGCAGATACTGGTAACGGGGGATGTTTTCCTTCAGGACCGACAAGGGGTTGTTGCCAACGCCCAGGCGTGTAAAGCCGACAAACTCCAGCTGGAAGGAAATTTTCTGGGTGGATGTAGTGGTGCTGGTCTGGGTTCTGTCCAGCACCACGCGGCCAACCCAGCAGCCGGCATCATATTCAAAGCCCATGACCGCGTTGACCATCTTGCGGTCATACATGCTGTAGTTCAGGCGACCCACGCTGTACCAGCGCCCCTCAGTCTGTCCGGAGCTGTTCTTGCCGTTCCACAAATCGCTGATCGGCCATTGCCAGCCCAGGTCGATCTGTTCGCTGCCATCGGTGGCCGTTGACGTGGAATCGCGTTGGTACCGGTAATTGGCGCTGATGACGCGGAAGTCGCCCGGATTCCAGCGCCCGCCGATGGTGGAGCGTTCAGATCGCCCGGTTTGCGGGTTGTACTGGATGGTGGTGTCGAAAGCCCAACGCTTGTCCCAGTTCAGCTGGGTGCCGACCAGGAAGTCGCTCCAACGGTCGGTCACGGTCGTGCCACCGGGCAGCGTCACATTCTGGTCCTTGAAGCGAAGCCTCTGGGCGAAGCTGAAACGGGCCAGCTCTTCGCTGGTGTCGGGCTCCAGGAAGCGGGTGGTCACACCCAGGGTCAGCAGATTGTTGTCGGCAATGCGGTCATTTCCGGAAAACGAGTTTTCGGTATAGACCGTAGCGAAGTTGAAGTCGTTCAGACCGGTGTCGTAGACCGGCAACATACTCTGGTCGCGATAGGGCGTGTTCACATAGAACGCGCGCGGCTCCAGGGTCTGGGTGAGGGCCTTGCCCCAGAAATTGGCGGAGCGCTCGAACACCAGGCCGCTGTCCAGGCTGAAGGTCGGAACTGTGCTGCTGGCCGAGGTGGCGCCATTGCTCAAGGCTTCGTCAAACTGGTAGCTGGTGGCATGCAGCTGGACCTTGGGCGTCACAAACCAGCCTGGCGCCACCCAGGGGCGGCTGATCTGTCCCAGCGCATAGCCACGCTTGGCATTGGGTTGCCCGGTCAGCGTGCGGTCCGCCGAGAACTCGGTGTAGTCGGTTTCCAGCGATGCATCTATGCCGCCCACGTCGTAACGTGAGTATTTGGCGTTGAGTTCGGGCAGCCGGTCGTAGGGCGGAACAATGATTGAACTGGTGCTCTGCAGGGTTTGCCATTTCAGCGTGCGCACGCTGGCGCTGAAATTGTCTTTGGCCCAACTCAGGGTTGCGTCATTGGACAGCAGGCGCTGCGTCAGCGTGGTAGACGAGCTGCCAAAGTCGGTCCAGTAGTTATCGTCACTGACCCGGTTCAATGCCACGTTTAAGCCTAAGCCGCCGATACCGGAAATTCCGGTCTGGACGGTTCCCGAATGCGTCGCAGCAATGCCCCAACGGGATTCGCCGCGTAGCTTGTCACCGGGCAGGTAATTGGCCTTGACTTGACCCTTGTATTCCGGCTCCAGGTAACGGAACTCGCCGTCCAGATTTACGCCCCGGCTGGTCATCACCGTGGGGGTGATGGTGGCGTCGCGGTTGGGCGCGATGTTCCAGTAGTAGGGAACCGTCAGCTCCGCGCCGTTGGTGCTGTCCAAACCTATGCTGGGCGGCAAAAAGCCCGATTTGCGCTTGTCCGTCAGCGGAAAGCTCATGGCTGGGAATGCCAGTATGGGCACGTCCTTGAAGCGCAGCACCGCGCCATCGGCCACGCCGACTTCTTCCTCGGTATCTATGCTGATTGAAGTGGCGCGCAGTATCCAGTCGGGCAGCCAGCTCGGGCCGGGTTGGCGGCGGCAGGTACTGTAGGTGGCGTTTTGCAGCACCATGCGGTTGTCGTCCACGAAATCGGCGCGGTCGGCCTCGCCATAAGCGCCGTTCTTGATGAACTGGTAGTGCGGCTGGACGAAAAAGCCCTCGAACGAATCCACCTTCAGCTCCAGCGCCGGGCCTTCGTAGATATTGCCAGCGCGGTTGATGCGCACATTGCCGCGCGCCTTGACCAGATCGTCGGGCTGGTAGTACTCCACCCGGTCGGCCTTCAGCACCATATCGCCTTTGCGCATCTCGGCATTGCCATCGATCACGGTGTCCAGGTCGGGCCGGCCCAGAGTGTGGTCGCCAGAGAAGAAGCTGGGCATCTGCTCCCGCATCTCTTGGGGAATCTGCTCCTGCAGCAGGGGCGTAGACTTCAGGACCAGGGGCGGTTGGGCGTCCTCGGCGCGTGCCGTGGCCGAACACAGCACGGCGGCGACAAGTGCCACAGGCGTCAGGGTAAAGCGGCCGCGGCGGGTGCTGCGCTGGAATTCAGGCATCAGGGCAGGCATGAAAGAGGTGGATCGGTCGGGCGAAAAGGTTGTACACAGAGGCGGGCCAGCTATCCAGATAAGCCGGATTTGTAGAATGGATTATCCATGAGCCCTACCTCCACTCCAGCGTCTCCCGCTTCTTTACCCGATTCCGGTCCCATCATTTGGGCTGATGCCGCGCGCGCAAGCGCCTTCCATGCCTGGCTGGAGCAGATCGCTGGCCCCCACCAGCTGCAAGCGCAGACCCTGCAGCTGGCTGCAGCCGATGCCGGTTTTCGCCGTTACTTTCGTTTGCAAAGCGCCCACGGCAGCTGCATCGTCATGGACGCGCCGCCCGACAAGGAAAACTGTGAGCCCTTTGTGCGCATCGCCAGCCTGTTTGCCCAGGCCGGCCTGCGCGTGCCCGAGGTGCTGGCCTGGGACCAGGCCCAGGGCTTCATGCTGCTCAGCGACCTGGGCACGCAGACCATGCTGCAGGCCCTGCAGTCCGACACGCCCCCGCCAGCTGCCGGCCTGTTCACCCAGGCGATCGACACCCTGGTGACGCTGCAGCTGGCCTCCCAGCCCAGCGTGCTGCCGGTGTACGACGCGGCCGTGCTGCAGCGCGAACTGGCGCTGTTCCCCGACTGGTACATCGCCCAGCACCGCGGCATCACCCTGGACGACAGCCAGCGCGCCACGCTGGACAAGGTATTCGCCCAGATCGTCGCCAACAACCTGGACATACCCAGCGTCTATGTGCACCGCGACTTCATGCCGCGTAACCTCATGGTCGGTGGCGAGAAATTGGGCGTACTGGACTTCCAGGACGCGCTCTACGGCCCCATCACCTACGACATCGCCTGCCTGACGCGCGACGCTTTCCACAGCTGGGAAGAAGACTTTGTGCTGGACGTCACCATCCGCTACTGGCAAAAGGCGCGCAAGGCCGGCCTGCCAGTGGGCGACGACTTCGGCGCCTTCTACCGCAGCGTGGAATGGATGGGTCTGCAGCGCCACCTGAAGGTAGCCGGCATTTTCGCCCGCCTGACCCTGCGCGATGGCAAGCCCAAATATCTGGCCGATACGCCCCGTTTCATCGCTTACATCCGCGCCACCGCCGGCCGTTACCGAGAGCTGACGCCTTTGCTTCGCCTTGTCGACAAAATCGAAGGCACACAGGCGACTACGGGTTTTGCCTACGGAAGGATGTAGCCAGCGACTGGTTTGGCGCTACTTTATACATGGTGCCTTTGGCGATTCGCATGTATAAAGTGGTAGCAATTTTTCACGGAGCTTCGACTATGGCATACGGTACCCGGATGTGTTCGGTCTTAGGTTTCTGTCTGGTGGTAGCGCTTCCGGTATACGCACAGTCAGCCCCCCCGCCGAGCAAGCCAGCGGCAGCTGTGGAGCAGAGCTTGGACGCCATGCGACAGTTGGTTGCCGATGCAAGCAAGCACGGTGCTCCCTGGAACGGACCCGAATCCGGTCCGGTTGCGTACGCAGGGGCCACCGTGGCGATAGTCAGTGAAGATCTGCGCAATGGGGGTATTCTCGGCGTCGGCAAGGGTATCCAGGAAGCCGCAAAAACAATCGGCTGGAACACCAAGATTTACGACGCGGGAGGAACACCTGCAGGGCGCGCCAAGGCTCTTTCCTCAGCGCTGGCTTTGAAGCCGGATGGCGTCATCCTGGTCGGCATCGATGTCAAAGAAATTCAAGCCCAACTGGCCCCATTTGAAGAACGTAAAGTGCCTATGGTGGGCTGGCATGTTGGCCCCAATGCCGGCCCGATTGTCGGCAGTCCGATCGCCATGAACGTATCCACCAACCCGCTGGATGTGGCGCGTATCACTGCCATGGCGGCGGTAGTCGCGTCCGAGGGGCGGGCAAGTGTAGTGGTCTTCACCGATAGCAACTTCGAAATCGCCATGGCCAAGTCCAATGCCATGGCGGATGTCATACGTGCCTGCAAGGGCTGTCGCTTGCTGGAAATCAAGGACGTAGCGATTTCCAAAAGTGCCGAATTGATGCCTGCCGCGACGCAAGACCTGCTCAAACGCTATGGCACGCAGTGGACCCATGCGCTGGCCATCAACGATATTTATTTTGACTATGCCGCGCCAGAGCTGACCAATGCCGGAAAATCCAGCAAAAGTGTCAACATGCTTTCTGCTGGCGATGGCAGCGCCGCCGCCTTCCTGCGCATCCGGGCAGGCACGTTCCAGACCGGCACGGTCTCCGAACCACTGAATCTCCATGGCTGGCAGCTGGTGGACGAATTGAATCGCCTGTTGGCTCGACAGCCGGTCAGCGGCTATATCGTTCCTGTGCATTTGGTCACGGCCGACAACATCGCCTTTGATGGCGGCGCACAGCGCCAATACGACCCTGACAACGGTTACCGCAACATCTACCGGCGCATCTGGAAACGTTAAGAACACACGCCGGAATTTATTGCTGAATATGCACTTACGGCTACCCCGGTCTCTGCGCAACCAGTTCATACTGGCCCTTTCAGCACTGGCGCTGCTGGTTTTGGCGGGCGGTGTGACTGCTGTGTATGCCTTGCGCGTCAATACCAATGCCACCCAGTTATTGGCCGAAAAGCGTCTGGTGCAGATGCGGGATGCGCAAGACCTCGTCAGGCGCACCTTGCTCATCGAGCGCGAAGCCTACCAATTGACCGCTGCTGAATCTGTCGACGAGATGCGCGAGAGCTATGCCGATGTTCTCAAGCAGCTGGAGTTGTTCGACCACACCATAGACCGTCTCGCCGCGGCCGACGACGATCTTGGCGTACTTGACTTGCACGAGTCCAGCCAGTTGTTTCGCAATACCGTGAATATCGTTGGGCAATTGCAAGAAAGCAAGCTGCAAACTACTGGGCAAGCACCACCTAAAACCAGCGCCGAAGCAGACCAACAGTTCCACACGGAACTGCGCAATCAAGCGGGTCAGATGGTGGAAACAACCCAGGCCCAATCTGACCGCGTCACGCAGGACTACCGAAATGCCATGCTGGCATTGGCAGAAACCTCCCAGAAGAATCAGCGCTGGGTCACGGTATTACTGTCAGCCAGCTTGTTGCTGGCTTGGCTGGTAGCGCAAAGTTTTCTTGGCAAACATGTGCTGGCGCGTCTGCAATTGGTTAGCAAAAGTCTGCGCAAAACCGAGGTGGGCGAGGGACGGTTTGTCGTTCCAGTACAAGGCAGTGATGAGATTGGAGCCATGGCGCGCGCCGTTGAGCAGTTCCAGGAGGACCGCCAACAACTGGCCTTGGCCAACGCTGCGCTGCTGGTCGAAAAAGCCCGGCAAGAAGAACTCATCCGCAAGCTTGCGCAAGCCCATAGCCAGTTGCTGCAATCGGAAAAATTGGCCTCTATTGGGCAGCTCGCTGCTGGCGTGGCGCACGAAATCAATAATCCCATCGCTTTCGTGAACTCAAACCTGGGCACCCTGCAAGGCTATGTGGAGGATATTTTCAAAATTCTGGCTGCATACGAACAGGGCGAGAAGGAGTTGAGCCCCGCCACCCAAAAGACCATGTACAACTTGAAGCAGGAGGTCGACATCGTCTATTTGCGTGAAGATGTGGGTAGTCTCATGGCCGAATCGGTGAACGGTTTGCAGCGGGTCAAACGCATCGTGCAGGATCTGCGGGACTTCTCCCATGTGGACGAGACAGATAAACAATGGGCTAACCTGGAATCTGGCCTGGACAGCACATTGAACGTGGTGTGGAGCGCGCTCAAGGATAAGGCCGAGGTGGTCAAGGAATACGGCGCCATCCCGGAAATCGAGTGCATCCCCTCGCAAATCAACCAGGTGTTCATGAATCTGCTGATCAACGCCGGACAGGCGATCGAAGAGCACGGCCGCATTACCTTGCGCACCGGCCAGGATGCCGAAAATGTCTGGGTCGAGATACAGGACACGGGCAACGGCATACCTCCTGAGCATCTGGACCGCATTTTCGACCCCTTCTTCACCACCAAGCCTGTTGGCACGGGCACCGGTCTAGGCCTCTCTATCTCCTACGGCATCGTCAGCCGGCATGGTGGACAGATTGAAGTGACAAGCCAGCCCGGAAAAGGCGCCACCTTCAAGGTGCTGCTACCGCGGAATGCCGTTTCCGCACGGGCGGAAGCACATTCGGAAGTGGTGTGAACAAGGGCCGCGCCAGCGCCAGACCGGGAAACCGCATAATTACCCCCTCTCGCAACATGCAAGCCGCTACAAACCCAATCCTCGGGGTCTGAGGGGCGCTGCCCACGCCAAGTTTTTTGCGCCAGTTTCTGGTATTTGAACTCGCCATTGAAAATGGCATTCCCGAACATCCAATAGAGCTTTATAGCTACATAAATAATAGCGTTTACCTGTATGCCCCGTTTTTACTGCCCTGCCCCTTTGGCGACCGGGGCTGTTCTTGATTTACCCGCCGGCCCGGCCCGCCATGTGCAGGTGCTGCGCATGCAGCCCGGCCAGAGCATCACCCTGTTCAACGGCCAGGGCGGCGAGTTTGAAGCCGTGATTGAACGCATGGGCCGCAGCGACGTGGCCGTGACGGTCGCCAGCCACGACCCGGTGGAACGCGAAGCCGCGCGCGCTGTGCACATCGTGCTGGCCATGCCCGCCAATGACCGCATGGACTGGCTGGTCGAGAAAGCTGCCGAGCTCGGGGTGGTCAGCATCCAGCCCCTGGTGGCCGAACGCAGCGTGCTGCGCTTGAACGGTGAACGCGCCGACAAAAAGCGTGCCCACTGGTTTGCCGTGGGCGTAGCCGCCTGCGAGCAATCCGGCCGCAATCGCGTACCCGAGGTCTACCCCGTGCGCAGCTTTGCCGACTGGGTGGCCACGGCCGACGCCGGGCTGCTGCTGTCGCTGCGGCCTGGCAGCCAGCCGCTGGCAACTGCAGTTCAGGCAGTGCCCGCCAGCGGCCCCATCCACTTCCTCAGCGGCCCCGAGGGCGGCCTCAGCCCCGCTGAGGAAGACGCGGCCATCGCCCGTGGCTACCAGCCGGTGACCCTGGCCAACCGCGTGCTGCGCGCCGAGACCGCGCCCCTGGCCGCGCTGGCCCAACTCCAGTTCTGACGATGGACGACACGACGCTCCCCGACAGCGACACCACGCTGTCGGATTACTTCCGTGATGCTGACTTTGCAGCCGAATCCCTGCTGGCCTTCCGCATCGATGCCCAGGGCGCGCTGATCGACGCTCTGCGCGCCCTGTTCCACGGCCCGGCCGGTCTGGTGCGCCTGCGCCTGTGGGTCTTCATGGGCCTGCTGGGCCAGAGCGAAGCCAGCCTGAGCCGTGATGACATCAACGAGCTGTTCCACGCCGTGCGCCCGGAAGCGCTGGACACCGTGTTCAAACGTTTCCGCGACACCGGCCTGCTGCTGTGGGACGAAACCCAGCGCCGCACCAGCCTGACCCCGCTGGCACAGCAACTGTCCGCCATGCTGGGCGTGCTGAATACCGCACCGCCCGCCGATGGCGAAGACGGCGACCTGGCCAGCTTGCTGAGCCAGGTGGTCGGCGCCGACCAGCTCGGCACGCTGGACGCCGCCCAGGTGCAGATGCTGCAAGCCCAGCTGGGCCGCCTGCATGCCGAGTTCGAGGACGCGATTGCCAGCGGCTCCGAATTCCGCCTGCGTGAGGCGCGCAAACGCTACGACCGCGCCGCGCGCTTGATCGACAAGGCCTCCACCGCCATCACCGCCATCATCAGCCACGCCCACGGCCATGTGGTGATGGAGCGCGCCGCCCGGGCGCTGGGCCAGGCGCAGAGCCGGCTGTTGGCCATGGCCAGCCAGTTCAACCGCGCGCTGCAACAGGTGGACCGCCAGCGCGTCACCCTGGGCACCACCGGTATTACCAGCACCGACGTGAAACGCTGGCTGCAGACCGTTGCCGCCCCCGAACATTTGCTGCAGGACGCGCTGGCCTGCCCGGTCGCGCCCGTCATGCTTGCCCCCCATGAATTGCTGGATGTGACCGAAGCAGAATTTGAACGCGACCGCCCCACGCTGGCCCTACCCGATGCCCTGCCGGTATCCCAGGCCGCGCCGCTTGGCGAACTCAGCGCCGTGGCCCTGCCGCAGGCGCTGGCCGATCTGTCCGAGCTGCTGGCCAGCTGGAACACCGACGGCAGCGAGCCACGCACCGCCGTCCAGGCCTTGCTGGGTGCCGAGCCTCTTGAAGCCGCCTATGCCGAGGTGGCCTACAAGGCCCAACTGCTGCCGCTGCTGGGCGACGCCCAGGCCTGCCTGCTGCCCGGTGCCACCGGTGATCTGGCGCGCCAGCCCTGGCGCGTGGAATGGAGTACCGAGTTGCTGGACCTGCAGCACCCCGTGCTGGCCCAGGTCAGCGCCGGCGCGCTGCACCCGGTGCTGCCCCCGAACGAATCTATTGAGAAGACCTCCCCATGACCGACGAAGCCGCCCTGCTGGTTGCCGAGCTGCTGGCCCGCCGCAGCCTGCCGCGCACCCACCCCCGCGTCCGCAAAGCCCTGGTCAACGCCGAGCTGTTTGCCCAGGTGGAACAGCGTCTGGCCGACATCGGCCTGCGCTGGATGGACAACATCTACGCCGAACACGTCAGCCTGGCTCTGCTGCCTGCCGCGCAAAGCACTGTGATGGGCGAGGCCGGCCTGAACGCCAACAACAACCTGGAGCTGCCGCGCGACGGCCAGGCTCTGCTGGTCGTGCTGTGGGCGCTGATCATCCTGCCCAAGCGCGAACGCCAGACCAGCCGCGCCCCGGTCGCCGAGACGCAGAACGACATGTTCGCCAGCAGCAAGCCGCTGCCACCGGTGCGCGATGTCAGCCCGGTGCTGTCGTACAAAGCCCTGCTGGAAGACTACGGCACGCAGCTGGGCAAAAAGACCCGGCTCGACGGCAACCTGAAGCTGCTGGAGCGCCACGGCTTCATCCTGCGCCGGCAAGACGACATCGCCGAAGGCCCGCTGCTTGACGTGCTGCTGGACTACGACATCATGGCCCCGCGCATCCTGGACGGCGCCCTGGCCGACGTGCTGGCCCGCGAGCAAGCCGCCCGCCTGGCCGCTGAAGCCCAGCTGGCTGCCGAAAACCCTACCGAAGACTGAGCCCATGTTCCATCTGCAAAGCCTTGAGCTGGTCCACTGGGACTACTGCCAACGCGTCAGCCTGCCGCTGGACGCGTCCATCATTACCATCGCCGGCCCCAACGGCTCGGGCAAGACCACCCTGCTGGACGCACTGCGCACCCTGCTGGGCCTGAAATGCTCGTCGCCGCGCGACTTCAAAACCTACGCCCGCCACGCCGGTGCCAACGTAGCCTGGCTGCGCGCCGTGGTGGACAACCGCCCGCACAACCGCCAGACCAGCAGCCGCCCGTTTGCTAAGCGCCTGCTGTACAGCGACCAGGTCACCCTGGCTTGTCGCATCGAACGCAACGGTGGCGATTGGCAGCGCCGCTACATGGTGCTGGAAGGCGACGTCAGCATCGAGCAGCTCAGCGAAAAACCCGAGAAAGAGCTTGCCACCATGGGCATAGAGGCCTGGGGCAAAACCCTGTCGGCCGCCGGTCTGTCGCCCGCGATTGCCAAGGTGCTGTCGCTGGAGCAGGGACAGACCGACCGGTTGTGTGAATTCAGCCCGCGCGAGCTGCTGCGCCTGGTGTTCGACGTGTTTGGCGACCAGGAGGTGCTGAACCACTACGACACTGCCCGCGAACACCAGCAGCAGCTGGCGCGCGAGATGGAGCAGGCCAGCCACGAGCTGGACCACAGCAAGGCCCAGCTGGCCGAGCTGCAAAGCCGCGTCAGCAACTACCAGAACTGGCAGCACAAGGTGCAGGAGCACGAGCGCCTAGCCACCGAGGTGGTGCCGGTGCTGGAATGGCATATCCAGCGCCAGAAGCTCACCGAGCGCAGCCGCGAGCAGCGCCGCCAGCGCCAGCATGCAAGCCAAAACATCGCCCAGCGCAAGCAGGATAATGACAAGCTGCTCTCTTTATTGGAGCAACGCAGTCAGGCCGAAGACAATGAAGCCCGCCTGCTGCGCGAGCGCGATGCGGCCAATGTGCAGCGCGAAAGCTGCCGCGACCTGGAGCGTCCGCTGGAAGATCTGGTCAAGCGCGAAACCGAGCTGCTGGCCCTGGTGGACAAGGAAAGCGACGCCGAGGCGCTGAACGCCCACCTCAACACCCTGCACAGCCAGCAGGCCGCGCTACAGGCCAAGCACAGCGCTGTGCTACAAAAAAGAGAGCTGGTTGCGCAGGCATTGTCTGCGCTGGAAGGTCAAAACACTCCTCCCCACCCGGAAGACGCCCGGCGGCTGCGCCAGCGTCTGCAGGCCGCCAAGATCGGCCACAGCTTCCTGGCCGAGGTGGTCGAGGTGCGCGACGAATACTGGCGCGCCGCGGTCGAAGGCGTGCTGCGCCCGCTGCGCTGGATGGTGCTGCTGGAGAAAAATGACGACCTGGCCCAGGTCGATACCATCGCCAGCGCCGACCGCTACCGCCACTACATCACCGCCCCCGGCGACCCGGTGCCGACGGCTGACGCGCAATCGCTGCTGGCGCAGACGAAGTTCGATGCCAAGCTGCCGCGCTGGCTGATCCAGCAGCTGCAAAACCTGCGCTGCGTGGACAACCCGGCCGAGGGCCGCAAGACCAGTGGCAGCTGGATCACCCCGCAGGCCTATAGCTTTGACGGGCGCGGTGCGCGCTCGGTGTGGGTGGAGCCGCGCGACCACCAGTTCGGTGCCGCCGCCCTGGTCGCCCGCCGCGACGGCCTGGAGCGCGACCTGCGCCGCCTGGACGGCGAGCTCGGCCCGCTGACGCAGGAGCTGATGGCCGTCAAACGCCAAGTCAAAGACATCCAGAAATCGCTGGAAGGCCATAGCGCCGCCGAAGAGCTGGCCCGCCGCAGCGAAGAGTTCGCCGCCGCCCGTGAAGCCTGGCCTGGCGCCAAGCAGGCCCGCATCGCCGCAGCCCAGCACTGGCAGACCTTGGACAAGGCCTATGGCGACGCCAAGACCCAGTACCAGCAGATCGATACCCAGTACCGCCAGACCGAGCAGACCCTGCGCCAGAAGCACCAGGAGGCCGACCGTCTGATCGCCGAGCTGGCGCAGCGCCGCAAGCAGCTGACCGTGGATGTGGACAACTCCAATACCCGGCGCGGCCAGATACCGCCGCAGTGGCGTACGCCCGAGTTGCTGCAGTCCCTGGTGAAGAATTACCAGAACGACACGCAAGCCCGCCTGCGCCTGCAGTCGGTGCACGAGGAATTGCAACTCGACACCTGGGAAAAAGACGCCACGGTGGAAGAACGCTACCGCCGCATGGAGGTGCTGGTGCGCGAGCAGGGCCTGAACCTGGGCGACCACCAGGCCAAGAATGCGCAGGCCGCCATTGCCGTGCACAACGCCCGCGAGAGCTATATCGAGGTGCTGCGCACCACCGTGCGCCGCTACCGCAAGAACATCCAGGAACTCGGCGAGCTCGCCGGCGTGGCCGTGAATGCCGACTTGCCTGCGCTGGAAAACAGCGACACCGTGCTGGCCCAGGCCGGCCTGAAGGTGCACTTCAACTTCGACGGCAAGGGCAGTATCGGCATGAACGACGGCGAGGCCTCGGGTGGCCAGCAGGTCATCAAGTCGCTGATCCTGCTGGTGGCCCTGCTGAAGGACGACGAAACCGCCTCCGGCGGCTTTGTCTTCATCGACGAACCGTTTGCCCACCTGGACGTGCGCAACATCCAGTTGGTCGGCCACTTCCTGCGCTCCACCCAGGCGCAGTACGTGCTGACCACGCCCATCACCCACAACCTGGAAGTCTTCGAGCCCGCCGAGATCACCCTGATCACCAGCAAAAAGCCAAAGAACGCCAAATGGGCACCGCCAATCGCGGTGGCCAAGCGGCGGGGGATTCCGGCTCCGGTGTAATACTTGCCGCCATGGATTTCCAAAACGAACTCGCCAGCCACCGCACGTATTTGCTGCGCTTTGCGCGTCTGCAGCTGCGCAACGATGCCTGGGCCGAGGATGCCGTATCCGAGACGCTGCTGGCCGCTTTAAGCAAGCCGCAGTCCTTTGGCAGCAAGTCACAGCTCAAGACCTGGCTGGTCGGCATCCTCAAGCACAAGGTGCTGGACCTGTTTCGCAGCCATGCCCGCGAGGTGTGTTTGGACAGCGAGGGCGAAGAGACTGGCGCGGAAGAGCTGGAGAACTTGGTGTTCAAGGCCGACGGACATTTCGCGCAGACGCCCGCAGACTGGGGCAACCCCGAGCAGGACCTGCATTCGCGGCAGTTTTTTCTGGTGCTGGAGGCGTGCACCGATAAATTGCCGGCGGTGTTGGGTCGTGTGTTCCTGATGCGCGAGTGGCTGGAGCTGTCCAGCGAAGAAATTTGTAAGGATCTTGGCCTGACGCCGACCAATCTTTACGTCCAGTTGCACCGTGCCCGTTTACGGTTGCGTGAATGTCTGGAGCTCAACTGGTTTGGCACATCAAAGGAGGCCACGTGATCCCGCTACGGCGCACCTGCAAGCAAATTGCAGCCATTCTGATCGCCCGTGAGGACCGCGCCATCACCCTGCCTGACAGTGTGGCTTTGCGCCTGCATTTGATGGCGTGCAAAGCCTGTCCACGTTTTGAGCGTCAATTGCTCACCATGCGCAATGCCATGCGGCAATGGCGCCACTATGCGGACGACGTGGAAACCGACGCTTAGGCGACAGAATTTGCCCCCTGTATGGGCCCGCCTGCAACAGCTGCACAAGTATTTTTGTGCTTATGGGCCAGATGTAGCATAATCAATTGGTTCAGCCGCTTCAACGGCTGCACGGGTTTGCGGTGAATGGTCAGTTTCGCGTCTGCTTTAGTCTTCAATGGTTTGTTGATTGCGGTTATCGGACTCCATCGCGTTTTGCGTTTTTTTGAGGAGTCCTTTCATGGGCAACAAACTTTACGTGGGCAACCTGCCCTACTCTTTCCGCGATGAAGACATGCAACAGGCTTTCAGCCAGTTCGGCTCCATCTCCAGCGCCAAGGTCATGATGGAACGTGACACCGGCCGCTCCAAGGGTTTCGGCTTTGTCGAAATGGGCAACGATGCTGAAGCACAAGCTGCTATCAAGGGCATGAACGGTCAGTCCATGGGCGGCCGTAACTTGGTTGTCAACGAAGCCCGTCCGATGGAGGCTCGTCCTCCCCGCACCGGCGGCGGTGGCGGCTACGGCGGTGGCAATGGTGGCGGCGGCTACGGCGGCGGCAACGGTGGTGGTTACGGCGGTGGCCGCAACAGCTACTAAATCTTGCCAACAGGAGGTTTTGCCTCCTTTCGCAAATTTGAAAAAGGGCCCTCTGGGCCCTTTTTTATTGCCTGCGCATTTTCGTACTTACAGCCATTGTATTTTTTAGTTGAAATCTTTTGATCTAGTCGCATAATGCAAAAGTGTGGGTTCAAAATCCACACAAGTTTGCGGTGTCGGTCAGTTTCGCGTCCTTGCTTTCGGTTGATTGCGTTTTCGGAACTCCATCGCTTTATTAATGTGTTTTTGAGGAGTCCCTTGATGGGCAACAAACTGTACGTCGGCAACCTGCCTTACTCAGTGCGCGACAACGATCTGGAGCAATCTTTCAGCCAGTTTGGCAGTGTCACCAGCGCCAAAGTGATGATGGAGCGTGATACGGGCCGGTCGAAGGGTTTCGGTTTTGTGGAAATGGGCAGCGATGCCGAAGCACAAGCCGCTATCAATGGTATGAATGGCCAGCCTCTGGGTGGCCGCAGCTGCGTTGTGAACGAAGCACGCCCCATGGAAGCCCGTCCTCCCCGTAGCGGTGGCGGCGGTGGTTATGGCGGCGGCGGTGGTGGTTACGGCGGCGGCCGTGGCGGCGAAGGCGGCGGTGGTTACGGTGGCGGCGGCGGTGGTCGTAGCGGCGGTGGCGGTTACGGCGGCGGTGGTGGCCGTGGTGGCGAGGGTGGCGGTTACGGCGGCGGCGGCGGTCGCAGCGGTGGCGGCGGTGGTGACGGTGGTTTCCGTAGCCCCTACGGTTCCGGTCCCCGCAGTGGTGGCGGTGGCAATGGCGGCGGTGGCCGCGGCGGCTACTAATATATCGGCTGCACTTTGCAGAATTGAAAAAGGCTCTTATGGAGCCTTTTTTGTTGCCTATTGAAAGCGCGAAAGCGCACTAGGGATTTTCTGGGGGCGTTGCCTGCCTAGGTTTGCGTGCACGACCTACCAATAATTTATCAAATACCGCGTTTGGCAGCAGGCGCAGGACTTTGGCGACGACACCCATCTGCCAGGGAATGACACGGTAGCTATTGCCAGCCTGGATGGTCTGGAATGCCTTGTCCGCAAAGTCTTGCGCTTGCATCAGGAACGGCATTCCATAGCCGTTTTTCTGGGTTAGCGGCGTATCCACATAGCCGGGGCAAATGGTGACAACTTTGACCCCACTCCCGCGCAGCTCACCGCGCAGACTTTCGCAATAGCTGATGACGCCTGCATTGCTGGCGCAGTAGGCGCCGTGGCCAGGCAGACCGCGGATGCCGGCCACACTGCCTATGCCAACTAACGCCCCGCTGCCGCGTTGCTGCATGGCATGGATGAAGGGGTGAAAAGTGGCTGCTGTGCCTACGTTTTTGGTGGCAAAAGTTTGCGCCATGATGGCAAGGTCTTCGTACACCGCAGTGTCTACGCCGACGCTGGCTCCCGCGCAGGCGACCACCACGTCTGGCACACCTTGCTGGGCGATGCAGGCCTTGCCGGCCGCTACGATGCTGTCTGTTACTGAAACGTCTGCACTATATATTTGATAGCTGCTTGTGCTGATTCCATTTGCGCTAGCCCATGATTCAATGACTGAAGTGCGACGGGCAACCAGGGCCAGGCGATAGCCGGCCTGGAAGTAGCGTAGTGCCAGAGCCTGGCCAATGCCGCTGGACGCTCCGGTAATGAATGCCAGTGGGGACGAGGACATCGGTTTACTTATTGGAAGGTGCGGGAGCGGGTACCAACAGGCCACGCACGCGCCCCTGGAGTTGCATCACGCGGTCTAGATTGTCGTAGTCCATGGAGTCGGCCGTGAAGGTGTCTGTGCCACGGGTGATGACCACCGGCAGGTTGGAGCGGACGCGCTCGGTATTCAGATAGGCGTGCAGGAAGTCGCTGCGCAGCTCCAGGCGCGGCTGGACAACACCGCTCTTGTCGGTGGCGGCGTCACGGACCACGATGGCGTTTTGAAAGAGCTGTACTTCTGAGCCGTCGCCATTGCTGAGGCCTCGGTCGCCGCTGGCCGTGGTAACCAGGCCGTCCGGGTTGACTGAGCGGATCCGGACTTTGTCGATTTCGATGGTGTCGGTGTCTGGAAAATGGCGGGCTTCCACCCCCATGACTTCGCTTTTCAAGCGTCCGGTGGAATCGAAGGTTTTGACCGAAAATTTTCGCATGAAGTAATCGGGTTCGTGGGTGGCCGCAACCGGTGCAGTTGCTGGCGCAAAGATGGGTGTATTGCGCACCAGCCAATAGGTGCCCAGCGCCAAAACACCCATCAACAGAACGGGCAGGTAAATGGAAACCTGCTCCCAGGCGGCACGCAGCAGGGATTTCACGCTGTGTACTCTTCCAGTAGGCGCGCATAGTGGCCGCTGGCCACCAGCAGCAGATCGCAAAATTCGCGGGCCGCGCCCTGGCCACCGGAACGCTGGGTGGTGTATTGCGCCGCTGCCAGTACTTCGGCTTGGGCATTTGCTGGGGCGCAGGCGATAGCGCTACGGCGCATAACGGGCAGGTCGGGCCAGTCGTCGCCCATGGCCGCAGCCTGTGACCAGTCCAGGCCGAGTGCTGCCAGCGTTTGTTCAGCCGCCGGGCGCTTGTCCTCGGTGCCGAAATGTACGTGGGTGATGCCCAGCGCCTGCAGCCGATTGCGCAGCGGCAGGGAGTCACGCCCGGTGATGACGGCGGGCGTGATGCCGGCTTTCTGCAACAGCTTCAGGCCGTGGCCGTCCAGTGTGTTGAAGCGCTTGAGGGTTTCACCGGTCTCTGAAAAATACAGGCCACCGTCGGTCAAGACGCCGTCAACATCGAAGAAGGCGACGCGGACGTTCTGGGCGCGCAACAGCAGCTCTGGCGCGAATGCGATGGCAACGGCGGCCATCAGATGACTTTGGCCCGCATCAGGTCGCCAATATGCACTACGCCAACCAACGTGTCCTCTGCATCCACGACCAGTACGCAGGTGATGCGGTGTTGTTCCATCAGCTCGGCGGCTTCTACGGCCAGCGCATCGGGCCGAATGCTGCGTGGGTGGCGATGCATCACGTCTTGGGCACGCATGGCGCGCAGATCAACGCCGTTTTCAATCAAGCGTCGCAAATCTCCATCGGTGAATACACCCAGCACCTGCTGTTGGGCGTCTACCACTGCGGTGATGCCTCCCTTGGCGCTCATTTCACGCATCATGTCGCTGAAAGCGGTGTCTGGTGCGACGCTGGGCACAGCGTCACCTGAGCGCATCACGTCGCTGACATGGGTGAGCAGTTTGCGGCCCAGCGCACCGCCAGGGTGAGAGCGCGCAAAGTCTTCGGCCTTGAAGCCACGTGCATCCAGCAGGGCTACGGCCAAGGCGTCACCCAGGGCCAGCTGGGCGGTGGTGCTGGCTGTGGGCGCCAGGTTCAGCGGGCAGGCTTCTTTGTCCACGCCACCGTTCAATATCTCGGTAGCATGCTGGGCCAGTGTGGATTGCAAATTGCCGGTAATGGCGATCAGGGGCACGCCCTGGCGCTTGAGCACAGGCAGCAAGACGGTGATCTCTGCGCTTTCACCGCTGTTGGAAATGGCCAGGACGATGTCCATCGCGCGGATCATGCCCAGGTCGCCGTGGCTGGCTTCAGCCGGATGCACGAACAGCGCGGGCGTGCCGGTGGACGCGAGTGTGGCGGCAATTTTGCGGCCCACATGGCCACTTTTGCCCATGCCCATGACGACGACGCGGCCGCGCAGTGTGAGGATCATCTGCACCGATCGGGCGAAGGAGTCCGTGAGGCGGCGCTTCAGGTCCGTGACGGCTGCAGCTTCGATATCCAGGGTGTCAAAAGCTTTGAGTAAGGCGCGCGCGGGATCGAAGGAAGCAGTGGTCGGCAGTACGGATGTCATGCCGCCGATTCTATCGGCGCGCATGCTGCCGTTCTTTTCGAGGGAATGCGCATTTCCCTTGTTAGCATGCTGGCATGACCGCTCTGGAATTGACACTGATGTACCTGCTGGCCGCCGTGCTGGGGGTGGTGACGTTCCGCTCGCTGAAGCTGCCGCCCATGCTGGGTTATTTGGTGGTGGGTGTGCTCATCGGCCCGAATGCGCTGGCGCTGGCGCAGAACTCTGAGGGAATCAAGCACCTGGGTGAGTTCGGTGTGGTGTTTCTGATGTTTGTCATCGGGCTGGAATTCAACCTGCCCAAGCTGCGCGCCATGCGCGGTCATGTGTTTGGCTTGGGCTTGTTCCAGGTGGCCGGCACCATGCTGATCGCCACGTTTGCCTCACTGATGTTTGCCACCATGGCGCCCACGCTATGGCGCATGGAGTGGCGTACTGCCTTGGCGCTTTCGGGCGCGCTGGCCATGAGCAGCACGGCCATTGTGGTGAAGCTGATGGCCGAGCGGCTGGAGCTGGAGTCGGAGCATGGCAAGCGCGTGATGGGTGTGCTGCTGTTCCAGGATTTGGCCGTGGTGCCCTTGCTGGTTTTGATTCCGGCCTTGGGTGCATCGCCTGAAGAACTGCTGATGTCACTGGCTCTGGCGTCCATCAAGGCGGCGGCACTGATTACCGTGTTGTTGGTCGGCGGGCAGAAGGGAATGCGCTGGTGGTTGACGATCGTGGCGCGACGGCGGAGCGAAGAGCTGTTTGTGCTGAACCTATTGCTGATCACCCTGGGCCTGGCCTGGTTGACCGAGCTGGCGGGCCTGAGTCTGGCCCTGGGGGCGTTTATTGCGGGCATGCTGATTTCAGAGACCGAATACAAGCACCAGGTGGAAACTGACATACGGCCGTTCCACGACGTGCTGCTGGGCTTGTTTTTCATCACCATCGGCATGCTGCTGGACTGGCGCCTGGTGCTGGAGCACTGGTCCCTGGTGCTGTTGCTGGTGACCTTGCCGGTGTTGTTCAAGCTGGTTCTGGTTGCGGCGCTGTCCAAGTCGCTGGGCGGCACGGCGGGTGTCTCCTTGCGTACTGGCCTGTATCTGGCCCAGGCGGGTGAATTCGGTTTTGTGCTGCTGACCTTGGCCCAGGAAAACAAGCTGGTGCCGGCCTCGCTGTTGAACCCGATTCTGGCCAGCATGGTGCTATCCATGCTGGCAACCCCGTTCATCATCATGTACAGCAACCGTATCGTGATGAAGCTAGTGAGCAGCGAATGGTTGCAGCAGTCGCTGCAGATGACCACCATTGCCCGCAAGTCCATCAATGCCAACAAGCACGTGATCATTTGCGGCTATGGGCGTTGCGGGCAAAACCTGGCGCGTATGTTGGAGCGCGAGAGCATTCCCTATATGGCGCTGGACCTGGACCCGGACCGGGTGCGCAAGGCTGCCGCGGCTGGCGATTCTGTGGTGTTCGGCGATGCGGCTCGGCTGCAGGCTTTGATGGCCGCCGGCCTGGCCCGGGCCAGCGCGGTGGTCATCACCTACCTGGATGTGCCGGGTGCCATGAAGGTGCTGGCCAACACCCATACCCATGCACCCCAGGTGCCGGTGATTGTGCGCACCCAGGACGATCACGACCTGGAAAAGCTGCGCAATGCAGGCGCCACCGAAGTGGTGCCCGAGGCCATCGAGGGATCTCTGATGCTGGCCAGCCATGCCCTAGCCCTGGTGGGCGTGCCCATGCGCAGGGTGATACGGGTAGTGCAGGACCAGAGAGACGCACGCTACAACCTGCTGCGTGGCTACTTTCACGGGGCCGACGATGACGGCGTGGACGAATTGCGCCACGAACGGTTGACGACCGTGACCCTGACCATCGCCGCCAAGTGTCTAGGCAAACCGCTGGGTCGTCTGGCTCTGCACGCGATGGGTGTGCGGGTGGTCAGCTTGCGCCGGCACAGTGGCAAAACCGAGCTACCCGGAGACGATGTGCTGCTGGAAGACGGTGACACCCTGGTCTTGTCCGGCAAGGCGGAGACCCTGGCGTTGGCGGAAGAGAAGTTTCAAAAGGGTTAAACCGGAAGGCGGCGCAGCCGCGCAAGGCACAATAGCGGCCCTCCCCATTTTTGGTTGATTTCCCATGACAAGCTTTAGCGTCAACGCCTACCTTAAGGCCCATATGCGCACGGTGCCTGATTGGCCTGCGCCGGGCGTGCAGTTCCGGGACATCACTCCCTTGCTGCAAAACCCCCAGGTGTTTCGCGTGATGATCGATGCGTTTGTGCACCGCTACATGGACCCTGCCCTGCGCCCGGACGTGGTGGCCGGGCTGGACGCGCGCGGCTTTATTTTGGGTGCGGTGGTGGCTTACGAGCTGAATATCGGCTTTGTGCCCATCCGCAAAAAAGGCAAGCTGCCGTTCACCACGGTGGAAGAAACCTATGAACTGGAATACGGCAGCGCCACGGTGGAGCTGCACACCGATGCTGTCAAGGCAGGTGACCGCGTCCTGCTGATCGACGACCTGATTGCCACCGGCGGCACCATGATGGCCGGCAAGAAGCTGCTGGAAAAGCTCGGTGCCACCGTGGTTGAAGGCGCAGCCATTGTGGATCTGCCCGAGCTGGGCGGTTCTACCAAGCTGCAGGAAAGCGGGCTTCCATTGTTCACCCTGGTGGATTTCGCCGGGCACTGAAAGTCTGCTCAGAACCCGGCTTATTTGCCGATACAGAACTGCGAAAAGATCACGCCTAGCAGGTCGTCGGCGCTGAAGGCTCCGGTGATTTCGTTCAGGGCGTTCTGCGCCAGGCGCAGTTCTTCGGCCAGCAAGTCCAGCGACTGGGCTTGGCTGGCCAGATGCGCCACCGCCATCTCGATGTGCTCGTCCACATGCTGCAAGGCGTGCACATGGCGAGCCCGGGCGATGAAAACCCCCTCGGGCGAGGTTTGCCATCCGGCCACTTCCAGCAGTTTGTGGCGCAGTTGGTCCAGCCCGGTGCCGATCTTGGCAGACAGGGTCAGCGCGTCTGTACCGGTGGAGGTGGCTGCATCCGATTTGTTCCAGACATCGACGACCGGTACGCGGGACGGCAGTTTTTGTGCCAGTTCGGCGCCAATGGCGGCGTCTGCTTGCTGGTAGTCTGCTAGTTGGGCGCGGGTCAGGTCGTGTAGGAACAGCACCGCGTCGGCCGCCGCGATTTCCGCCCAGGCGCGTTCAATGCCTATGGTTTCGATGGCGTCATCACTGCTGCGCAGGCCGGCGGTATCGATGATATGGATGGGCACGCCTTCGATCTGGATGGTTTGCGCGACTTTGTCGCGGGTAGTGCCAGCGATGGGGGTGACGATGGCCAGTTCTGCCCCTGCCAGCGCATTCAGCAGCGACGACTTGCCCGCGTTGGGTTGGCCGGCAATCACTACCTTGATACCCTCGCGCAGCAGTGCGCCCTGGCGTGTTCGCTGCATTACCGCGGCCAGGCGCTGCTGCAGTTTTGATAGCTGCCCGTGCGCGTCCGCCTTGCGCAAGAAGTCAATTTCTTCCTCGGGAAAATCCAATGTGGCCTCGACCAACATGCGTAGGTGTACCAGGCCATCGCGCAGGCTGTGGATCTCCTGCGAGAACTCGCCAGACAGGGATCGTGTGGCACTGCGCGCGGCGGCCTCAGTGCTGGCGTCTATCAGGTCGGCAATCGCCTCGGCCTGGGCCAGGTCGATCTTATCGTTCAAAAAAGCGCGCTGGGTGAATTCGCCCGGCTGGGCCGGACGTATGCCCATGGCGGCGCCGGCTTCCAGGCAGCGCGCCAGCAGCAGCTGCAGCACCACTGGCCCGCCATGGGCCTGCAGCTCCAGCACGTCTTCGCCGGTATAGGAATGCGGTGCCGGGAAGTGGATGGCCAGGCCTTGGTCTATGGCTTGGCCGGCCGCGTCGCGGAATGGCAGGTAAGTGGCTTCGCGGGCTTTCAGCGGGCGGCCGCACAGGGCTTCCACGATAGGCGCGATCTGCTTGCCGCTGACCCGCACAATGCCGACCGCACCACGTCCGGGAGCGGTGGCGATGGCGGCGATGGGATGGTCGTGGTGGGCAGGCATGGAATAGCAGCTTATAGAAAAAAGGCCGTTCAACCCGGAGGTTGAAGCGGCCTTTGCATGTCAAGCGGGCTGCGCATCTGCGACCCGCACCGCCCTTAGAACTTGGGCAGGTGGAACTTCGGTGGCACACCCATGCGGGTATTGATGATCCATTGCTGGGCAATGGACAAGGCGTTGTTGGTAATCCAGTACATCACCAGACCGGCCGGGAAGAAGAAGAACATCACCGAGAAGGCCAGCGGCATGAACCACATCATCTTGGCCTGCAGTGGATCCGGCGGTGCGGGGTTCAGCGAGGTTTGCAACATGGTCGTCAAAGCCATGACGATGGGCAGGATGTAGTACGGATCAGGCGAAGACAAGTCGTGGATCCACAGCGCCCAGGGTGCGTTGCGCATTTCCACGCTGGACAGCAGCACGTTGTACAGCGCGATAAACACCGGGATCTGGATCATGATGGGGAAGCAGCCGCCCATGGGGTTGATCTTTTCCTCGCGGTAGATCTTCATCATGGCCTGCTGCATTTCCTGCGGCTTGTCCTTCAGGCGTTCACGCATTTCGGTGATGCGCGGGTTGATGGCCTTCATCTTGGCCATGCTGGCGTAGGCCTTGGCATTCAGCCAGTAGAAAGCGATCTTTAGCAGCAGTACCAGGGCCACGATGGACCAGCCCCAGTTCTGGATCACGCTGTGCAACTGGTCCAGCAGCCAGTACAAAGGCTGGGCCAGGATGGTCAAGCGACCATAGTCTTTTACACGTTCCAGACCGGGCGAGAGCTTTTCCAGTACTTTTTCGAGTTCAGGACCCACGAACATGCGGGCTTCCACTGTCTTGCTGGCACCCGGTGCGATGTCGTTCATGGGGGTAATCATGCCGACCGCATACAGATTGGTGTCCACCTTGCGCATGAACAGGTCGCGCTGGATACCGTCTCCCAGAAGCCAGGCGCTGGCAAAGTAGTGCTGCACCATGGCAACGTAGCCGTTGCTGGATTGCTTTTCGATGTCGACCTTGTTGTTTTCGATGTCCTTGAAGTCCACCTTTTCGTACTTCTTGGCTTCGGTATAGACCGCTGGGCCGGTAAAGGTCGAGTAGAAGGAGGATTCGCCCACGGGCTTGTTGCCGTCGCGTACCAGTTGCAGGTACAACTGGGGCGACACGGCAGTGGTACCGGTGTTGACGACTTCGTGCTTCACGTCCAATACGTAGGAGCCGCGGGTGAGGGTGAAGGTCTTGACCAGTTTCACGCCGCCCACATCAGGCGATTCGAAGCGCAGCACCAGGTTTTGCGCGCCGTCTTTCAGGCTGCGGTCGCCAGGTACCAGCGTCATGACCGTTTTGTGGCTGGGCAGCGTGGCGCCTGCGGCAGAGCCAGCGCCGGCGATCAGGCCGGTTTGGGCCACGTACACGCGTTCCTTGCTGTCGTCGAGCAAGACGAAGTTCTTCGACTTGTCTGTCATGTCCACCTGGTTCAGCAACTCGGAGCGGACCAGGTTGCCACCTTCGGTATCGAAGGTCAGCTTGAGCACGTCAGTCACTACTTCCACGCGTTCCTTGGCTGCTGCTGGAGCACTGGCGGTCACGGGGAGCTGGCCTGCAGCAGGGGGGGCTGGCACGGCGGCCACTGGGGTCGGAACGCTGGACACGCCAGACGCTGGGGCGACAGCTGCCGGAGCAACCTTGGATGCAGGCGTCGGGAAGAAGGTGGCTTTATGGCCGTTGTAGACCTGCCACTGGTCCCACAGCAAGACCATGGAGAAACCAAAAATCACCCATAGGATGGTCCGGCGAATATCGTTCATGTAAAGGACTACTTATGTGAGGAAGAGGAAAGCAGATGGGCGAATAGCGCAGGACGTTTTTGCGGCACAGGGTCCAAGCCGCCGTCACACCAAGGATGGCAACGTGCCAGACGCCGTAACGTCAGATAAGTTCCTGCGGATGCTCCGTGCTGTTCCAAGGCCTGCAATGCATACACGGAGCAGGTGGGTTCGAAACGGCAGGCCGATCCCAGCCAGGGACTGAGCAGCAGACGGTAGCCACGTACCAGCGTGATCAAGGCAGCGCGCATCATGGCATAGCACCGGCGACGGCCCTGTCGAAGAGTTGCTCCAGCTCGGTCCGCACGGCGTGCTTGAGCTGGTCGGACGTTGCGCTGCTGAAAACCTTGCGGTCAAAGCCGCTGCGCAACCGCACCACATGGGCGGCATGCGGAAAGCGCGGCTCAAAAACTTGGATCACCTGGTAAATCTGGCGCTTGATGGTGTTGCGGGTCACGGCCCGCTTGGCCCAACGCTTGGGCACCATGGCGCCCAGCCACACGCCGTCCATAGCAAAAAGGGCCTGCGGTCGTGACGACTCGGGCCCTAATGGAGGTGGCGGTGATGTGCTGGCCATGGAAGTTGGCACTGGACGCGCATCCAATGCTGCACGGTGCAGCGCGAAATGGGCTGTCCGTGCAACCGTTTTTCCTGCCAATACAGCCTGGAACTGCGCTCGCGTTTTGAGTCGCTGCACGTCAGGTGTTGGGCCGAAGTAGAAAAATCGGGAGCGAAGGTGCGCGCCAACCGGGGCGCAGGCTTAGACAGCCAGGCGCTTGCGGCCCTTGGCGCGACGTGCGTTGATGACGGCACGGCCACCGCGGGTTTTCATGCGGACCATGAAACCATGGGTACGGGCACGCTTGATTTTCGATGGCTGATAAGTGCGTTTCATGATGACTTCCTAGAAGAGTTCGGTACAGCAACTCCCCCAAGGTAAACCCGAGGTACATCGCTAAAAAAAGAGGGCTTAACGCCCTTGGTGGCCCCTGAAGCGCAACCCACGCCGGGCTTTTGCAAGCACTGCTGGGGACTGCGCTGGTCCGCCTTCTAGGGTTTTTGCGTGCAGCCGCAAAAATAACCTAAGGCGAATTTGGCCAGGGAAACCCGGCATTATGGCAAATAATCGGCCGTCTGGCAATACACTGCTGCATCGAGGGCGGAGGGGTGGGATGCCTGTCTCATATTGGCGAAATTGTGGATAAGGGATGGATAAATTACAATGGTCGGTTCGCCGATCCCTAATTTATCCACAGAAGTAGAAACAGAATAATGACCGAGGGAACCCATGCCCATGTTGGCGCAGGAAGTAGTGCCGGGCACAGTCTCTGGCAAGCCTGCGTAGAACAGCTGGCACAGGAACTGCCAGAGCAGCAGTTCAATACCTGGATCAAGCCCTTGGTGGCGCAGGTGACTGACGACTTCTCCAAAGTGACCTTGTTTGTCGCGAATCGCTTCAAGCTGGACTGGATCCGTGCGCAATACGTAGGCCGTATCAGTGCCTTACTGGAAAAGCTGTATGGCCAGATTATTCCGCTCGAGTTAGCGCTTACTCCTCGTGAAGCGCAGGTGCGCACATCCATCGCTGCCTTGGTGCCTCAAGGCGTTGGGGCGGTTTCCGAGCCGGTCGTAGTGGTGGGTGAAGACCCCGCGCAGGCGCAATTCAAGAACCGACTGAACACCGCCCTGACCTTTGACACCTTGGTGGAGGGGACAGCCAACCGCATGGCGCGGGCTGCGGCCATGCATGTTTCCGGCACGCCCGGCCAGTTGTACAACCCGCTGTTCATCTACGGCGGCGTGGGTCTGGGCAAGACCCATTTGATGCACGCCGTGGGCAATCGCCTGCTGGCCGATCGGCCGGATGCCAAAGTTCTCTACATCCATGCGGAACAATTTGTTTCTGATGTGGTTAAAGCCTACCAGCGCAAGACTTTTGACGAATTCAAGGAGCGTTATCACTCGCTGGACCTGTTGCTGATTGACGACGTGCAGTTTTTTGCCAACAAGGATCGCACGCAAGAAGAGTTCTTTAACGCCTTCGAAGCCCTGCTGACCAAGAAGTCGCACATTGTGATGACCAGTGACACCTATCCCAAGGGGCTGGCCGATATCCACGAGCGCCTGGTGTCGCGCTTCGACTCCGGCCTGACGGTGGCCATCGAGCCGCCCGAGCTGGAGATGCGAGTCGCGATTCTGATCAACAAGTCGCGTGCCGAGGGCACAGAAATGCCCGAGGAAGTGGCATTTTTCGTCGCCAAGAACGTGCGCTCCAACGTGCGCGAGCTCGAAGGCGCGCTGCGCAAATGCCTGGCTTACTCGCGTTTTAACCAGAAGGAAATGTCGATCCAGTTGGCGCGCGAAGCCTTGCGTGACTTGCTGTCCATCCAGAATCGGCAGATTTCGGTAGAGAACATCCAGAAGACGGTGGCCGACTACTACAAGATCAAGGTCGCGGATATGTATAGCAAGAAACGCCCGGCCTCGATCGCTCGGCCGCGCCAGATTGCGATGTACCTGGCCAAGGAGCTGACGCAAAAGAGCCTGCCCGAGATCGGTGAACTGTTCGGCGGGCGCGACCACACCACGGTGCTGCACGCGGTGCGCAAGATTGGTGGTGAACGCCAACAGCTTACCGAATTGAACCAGCAATTGCACGTGCTGGAGCAAACATTAAAGGGTTAGAACTTACGCAGCGTCCCCTATGCTGCCCTCTGGGCGCACAGGGGACTTGCGTAAGTCCTGAAGGCTAGCCAAAAGTGCAGGTAAAAACAGGGAAAATCACGCCTTGGTCGAAATCGACACGCTGGTTTCTCGCAAAGCTTATTTATAAACACACGGGGTTGACATGATCGTTTTGAAGGCAACACAAAGCAAAGTGCTCGCGGTTCTGCAGTCGGTGGCCGGCATCGTTGAACGGCGCCACACCTTGCCGATTCTGGCCAACGTGATGCTGCGCAAAACTGGCGGCGCCGTGCAGTTGACCACCAGCGATTTGGAAATCCAGATCCGCACCAATGCCGAACTGGACGGCGACGCCGGCGACTTCAGCACCACCGTGGGCGCCCGCAAGCTGATCGACATCCTGCGTACCATGCCCGCAGACCAGACCGTGAGCCTGGAATCCAGCCAGAACAAGCTGATCCTCAAGGGTGGCAAGAGCAAGTTCACACTGCAAACCCTGCCGTCTGAAGATTTCCCGCTGGTGCAAGAAGCCGCCAGCTTCGGCCCGGTGTTCAGCGTGCCACAAAAAGTATTGAAGGCCCTGCTGAGCCAGGTGTCGTTCGCCATGGCCGTGCACGACATCCGCTACTACCTGAACGGCATTCTGTTCGTTGCTGAAGGCAACCAGCTCAGCCTGGTTTCCACCGACGGCCACCGCCTGGCCTTTGCCTCGGCCGCGCTGGATGTGGAAGTGCCCAAGCAAGAAGTCATCTTGCCGCGCAAGACCGTGCTGGAAATGCAGCGCCTGCTGAGCGACGCCGAAGGCGCGATCGAGATGCAGTTCGCCAGCAACCAGGCCAAGTTCAGCTTTGACGGCATGGAATTCGTCACCAAGTTGGTCGAAGGCAAGTTCCCCGACTACAACCGCGTGATTCCCAAGAACCACCACAACCACATCACCCTGGGCCGCCAGGCCTTCCTGTCCAGCCTGCAGCGCACCGCCATTCTGACCAGCGACAAGTTCAAGGGCGTGCGCCTGAACGTTGAACCTGGCAGCTTGCGCGTGGCCTCGAACAATGCCGAGCAGGAAGAAGCCGTGGACGAGCTCGACATCGACTACGGTGGTGACACCATCGAGATCGGTTTCAACGTGACCTACCTGATCGATGCCTTGGCCAATATGGCGCAAGACATGGTGACGATCTCGCTCAGCGACGGCAACAGCTCTGCGTTGTTGACCATCCCCGAGAACGAGACCTTCAAATACGTGGTCATGCCCATGCGGATTTAACTGCTACATAAAACGTAGCTACTTCCGCACTATCCATCTGCGCCAGAGGCAGATTTACCTTATAAATATTGCGGCATCTGGGGGCTTCCCCCTGACTCGCACAGTACGCCATGACCGAAGAAAACAAGCCCGTCCCCGCAGCCACCGATGCCATGGACGCCGTGAACACCGGCGACAGCACGGTTGACAGCTCCAACTTCCAGCCCACGATCGACACCAACCAGGCCGGCGCCACCGAAGCCTACGGCGAAGGTTCGATCCAGATCCTGGAAGGCCTGGAAGCGGTGCGCAAGCGCCCGGGCATGTACATCGGCGATACGTCCGACGGCACCGGCCTGCACCATCTGGTGTTTGAGGTGGTGGACAACTCCATCGACGAATCTTTGGCGGGCCACTGCGACGACATCTTGGTCACCATCCATTCCGATAACTCGATCAGTGTGGTCGACAACGGCCGTGGCATTCCCACCGGCATCAAGATGGACGACAAGCATGAGCCCAAACGCTCGGCCGCTGAAATCGCCCTGACCGAGCTGCACGCCGGCGGCAAGTTCAACCAGAACAGCTACAAGGTGTCTGGCGGTCTGCACGGCGTGGGCGTGAGCTGCGTGAACGCGCTGTCGAAAATGCTGCGCCTGACCATCCGCCGCGACGGCAAGATCCATGTGATGGAGTTCAGCAAAGGCTTTGTGCAAAACCGCCTGCTGGACACTGTGGACGGCGTTGAGGTTTCGCCCATGCACGTGATTGGCGACACTGAGAAGCGCGGCACCGAGGTGCACTTCCTGCCCGACACCGAGATCTTCAAAGAGAACAACGACTTCCACTACGAGATTTTGAGCAAGCGCCTGCGCGAACTCAGCTTCCTGAACAACGGCGTGAAGATCCGCCTGAAGGACGAGCGCAGCGGCAAGGAAGACGACTTTTCCGGCGCAGGTGGTGTGCAGGGCTTTGTCAACTTCATCAACAAGGGCAAGTCGGTGTTGAACCCCAACATCTTCCACGCCATGGGCGACCGCCAAAGCGACCAGGGCACCAACATCGGCGTGGAAGTGGCGATGCAGTGGAACAGCGGCTACAACGAGCAGGTGCTGTGCTTCACCAACAACATTCCGCAGCGCGACGGCGGCACCCATTTGACAGGTCTGCGTGCGGCCATGACGCGCATCATCAACAAGTACATCGACGACACCGAAGTCGCAAAAAAAGCCAAGGTCGAAGTCACCGGCGACGACATGCGCGAAGGCCTGACTTGCGTGCTGAGCGTGAAAGTACCCGAGCCCAAGTTCAGCAGCCAGACCAAGGACAAGCTGGTTTCCAGCGAAGTGCGCGGCCCGGTGGAAGACATCGTTAGCAAGCTGCTGTACGACTACCTGCAGGAACGTCCCAACGATGCAAAGATCATCGTCGGCAAGATCATCGAAGCCGCCCGCGCCCGTGAAGCCGCCCGTAAGGCCCGCGACATGACGCGCCGCAAGGGCGTGCTCGACGGCATGGGCCTGCCCGGCAAGCTGGCCGACTGCCAGGAAAAAGACCCCGCAGGCTGCGAAATCTACATCGTCGAGGGTGACTCCGCCGGCGGCTCCGCCAAGCAGGGCCGCGACCGTAAGTTCCAGGCCATCCTGCCGTTGCGCGGCAAGATCTTGAACGTGGAAAAAGCCCGTTACGAAAAGCTGCTGACCAGCAATGAAATCCTGACGCTGATCACCGCCCTGGGCACCGGTATCGGCAAGGCCGGCGGCACCACAGGCAACGACGACTTCAACGTCGCCAAGCTGCGCTACCACCGCATCATCATCATGACCGATGCGGACGTTGACGGCGCCCACATCCGCACGCTGCTGCTGACCTTCTTCTACCGCCAGATGCCCGAGCTGGTCGAGCGCGGCCACATCTACATTGCCCAGCCACCGCTTTACAAGGTCAAGGCCGGCAAGGAAGAGCTGTACCTAAAAGACGCCAGCGCCCTGGATGGCTTCTTGCTGCGCATCGCCCTGGTCCATGCCTCGGTCTACACCGGTGGCGAGAACGGCAGCACCCTGAGCGGCGACACCCTGGCCGAGCTGGCGCGCAAGCACCAGGTCGCTGAGGCCGTCATCGCCCGTCTGCAAGCCTTCATGGATGCCGAAGCCCTGCGCGCCATTGCCGACGGCGTGGCCCTGAACCTGGACACCGTGGCCGATGCCGAAGTCTCTGCCGCCGCGCTGCAAAAGCGCCTGCTGGAGCTGGGCAGTGGCGCCGAAGTGGCCGGCGAATTCGACGTGCGCACCGACAAGCCCATTCTGCGCATCAGCCGCCGCCACCACGGCAACATCAAGAGCAGCGTGCTCACCCAAGACTTCGTGCACGGCGCCGACTACGCCGCCCTGGCCGAAGCTGCCAACACCTTCCGAGGCCTGCTGTCTGAAGGTGCCAAGGTGCAGCGCGGCGAAGGCGAGCGCCAGAAGGAAGAAAAAGTTGGCGACTTCCGCCAGGCCATGGCCTGGCTCATTTCTGAGGCCGAACGCACCACCAGCCGCCAGCGCTACAAAGGCTTGGGTGAAATGAACCCCGAGCAACTGTGGGAAACCACCATGGACCCCACCGTACGCCGCCTGCTGCGCGTACAGATCGACGACGCGATCGAAGCTGACCGCGTGTTCACCATGCTGATGGGCGATGAGGTGGAGCCACGGCGGGAATTCATCGAGACCAACGCCTTGCGGGCGGGGAATATCGACGTTTGATCTCCCCCTGGCCTTGAGGGCCTATATTGACTGAGGCCGTAGTTGGTTGACAAGTTTTGATATTATCGAAGACTTGTCAACCAGGAGGTCACGATGATTCACGATCGTATCCGCCGAGCGCGCGTGCTGCGGGGCCTCAGTCTAGAAGTACTCGCGCAGCGCCTCGGCGATATCACCAAGCAGGGTTTGAATAAATTCGAGAAGGGCGAAAGCTTGCCCAACTCGACTCGTATCCTGCAACTATCCAAGGCACTCGACGTCAAGCCCGAATATTTCTTTCGGGCTGATGCCATTCAACTTGCGCCGCTTGAGTTTCGCAAGCTGGCCAAGATGCCCAAGTTCCGCCAGCAACAAGTTGCCGAGCAAATGCGCGAACACCTAGAGCGCTATGTTGCCTTAGAGCGTTGTTTCGACGCGGTTGACGGCAAAGTACAACAGCTACCCCCGCGATCAATGCCCATCAACAGCATTGACGAGGCCGAAGTGGCAGCCCAACGCTTGCGAGACCGCCTGCAAATCGGTAGCGATGCCGTAGCGCACCTCACCGAACTGCTGGAGGAACAAGGCATCAAAGTGGCTTTGCTCGATGGCGTGGACGACTTTGATGGCGCATGTGCCGCAACCGACGATGAACAGCACGTACTCATCGCACTCAACCGTAACCGCCCAGGCGAACGTATGCGCTTTACTGCTGCGCACGAGCTTGGCCATTGGGTTATGGCGTTTCCTGACGCAATGTCCGAGGCCGACAGAGAAAGCGCTTGCCATCGGTTTGCTGGCGCTTTTCTATACCCTTCGGACAGGGTTTTGATGGACTTTGGTTCACACAAGCGTTGGCGCGTGTATGCCGCAGAGCTGCTCAACGCCAAGCGCCGTTATGGGGTTTCGATGCAGGTTGCCTTACGGCGTCTGAAAGACCTGCATTTGCTGACGGATGCGGGCTATCGCCATGCCTGCATTGAATTCAGCAGTAACGGTTGGCGCAGTGCAGAGCCAGAGCCATTGCGTCCAGAGCAACCCCGGCGCTTCGAGTCCCTGGTGTTTCGCGGCTTGGCCTCCGACCTGTTCACTCCCTCGCGTGCAGCAGAATTTATGCAGTGCCGAGTAGATGAACTGGACCCTACGCTTAGCCGCCTGCCGGAATCTGCATGATCCAACCGGTCTATATCAGCGATACCAATATCTGGATCGACTTCCGCAATGCGGGTTTGCTCGATACGCTGTTTGACCTGCCTTTTCAGTTGTGTAGCACCGACTTTGTGCTCGCTGAACTGCAAGACTTTGATCCTCATGCCTTGTTGCAACGCGGCCTGGTTGTGCACACCCTGGACGCAAGTGCCACTGCCCGCCTGTTTGCTTTGATGACCGCACACAACAACAGCTCCCTGGCGGATGTGTCGTGTTACCTGCTGGCACAAGATACCGGCCACCCCTTGCTCACGGGCGATGGCCGTCTGCGCAAACAGGCCATCCATGACGGCTTGCAAGTGCATGGTGCTCTGTGGCTGCTAGACCAATTGGTAAGCCACCAGGTGACAACGCCTCAAGCCGCCGCACAAGGGCTTACAAGCATGCTGGAATGCGGCGCACGGCTACCCGGCACGGAATGCCAGGCTCGGCTAAAAGCTTGGCAAGCCTGAACCTACGCCACCTCTTGAACCAACGCCTCGGCCAGATGGGATTGGGTGGACTGGCTGGTGGCCAGGCGCTGGCGCAGGTCGGCGCACAGGCGGCGCAGCTGGGCTACGCGGGTGACGATGCGGGATTGTTCGGCGAGGGGTGGGAGGGGTAACGTCAATTCAGATAGTGCGGTTCCGTTTACGTTTGGCTGCCCCGTTCCCATTGATTTAGCGTAAAGCTGTTGCCAGTAATGCCCAGAAGACGCAAAAATTTTCAAATAATTTGAGTCCATCCCTACTACCGGAGAAATCCGAATCAGATAGGACGCAAACACCGCATTAATCGGCACTGTGGAAACGAGAAAACTCTTACCGATCGTGCCTCCTGTGCGCGCAATCAATAGGTCACCGGCCTCAAGGTAGTGGTCCGAGACGTCGGACGTAACACCTTGCATACCGGGCACCGTCTCCCAATTCACCTTGTCGTTTTGGATGTCAGTAATGCGCACAAACTTTGGGGCCGCAAGCGTATGGTCAGCCGATGCGGTAACGCCATATTGCACTCGACCAGAAACCTGCCCAACCCTCACCCACTCCCACCTCAGCGGTAACGCAAACGGCTGCTCCTCCTCCGCAATCGGCGGCAGGGGTTTGTCGCGTTTGATCTTGCCCTCAGCGATGAGTTTGTCTTTCTCGGCGCGGATTTTCTTCAGCAGCACGCTGGCGGGTTCGTCTTGCGGGTCTTGGGGGACGAGCAGGCCGCGCACTGCGAGTTGGAGGATGGTTTGCTCCAGGGCGTCTACGGCCTGAGGGCGGTCTAGCAGCAGGTCGAAGTGGGTGGCGATGCGGTGCCAGTTGTCGGCCAGTTGTGCGGGCGTATCGCTCTCAGTCAGCGTGGCCAGCAGGGTGCTGACGAGTTGGGCGTGTTGCGTGGCTTCTAGCTGGCCTTTGGCTTCGAGCGCGTCGCACAGGCGCATGAGTTCTTCGACGCGGGTGACGATGCGGGATTGTTCGGCGAGGGGTGGCAAGGCAATCAGCGCATCGAGCAAGATGCGCTGATTCAGGTTAGTCATGGTCGTGCCAACCGACTGACCCTGCAAGTGACGGCGGAAACGACTGTCAGTGAAGAGAAGGCCTAGATATTCTCGATTACAGGTCTGGTGCAAGCGAACGAAGAAACTGCCTGTCCCGCATAGCCAACCCTGCTCACGCTCAGTAACCAAAGCATAACGCCCAACTTCGCCACGTCGCGCCAGTACCAAATCGCCCGCACTCAATGCATAAGCTGAAAGTCTTTCGGCATCCTTTGGATTCAACGTTACCCGTGGGTTATGAACGATACGTCCTTCCAACATGTGCGATGGATTAATGAGTGGTACGCCGTCACGCACGTAATCTTCTTGATGAATGACCGAACCAAACGGGCCAGTGCAAAGCTCAATAAAGTAATCGGAGCACCGCACCCACTCCCACCCCTTCGGTAACTCAAACGGCTTCTCCTCCTCCCCAATCTCCGCCAGCGGCTTGTCCCGCTTGATCTTGCCCTCAGCGATCAGCCGGTCCTTCTCCGAGCGAATTTTCTTTAGCAGCACATTCGCCGGTTCATCGCTCGGGTCTTGCGGCACCAGCTTGCCCTGCACCGCCAAGGTCAAGATCAGTTCGCGCAGACGCGCCACGCCACCGGGAGCGGTGGCCAATAAATTCAAATTTGATAGCAGCATGCGCTTGATTAACCTGCGCTGGCGAGCGATTTGGCCAATATGTTCTTCAGCTCGTCGCGCAGGGCCTGGGCCTCGGCTTGCAGGCGGGCGTAGTCGGCCAGCAGTTGGACGGGGTCGTGGCTGACGGCATCTACGGCGTGGGGGTTCTTCTGGTCGAGGTTGTAGTTGGCGGCCTTGATCTGGTTGATGCTGACCCGCCAGGCGCGCTCGTTTTCCACGCGGCTGGCAAAACCATCGGCCTCGCTGCCCCACCAGGCTTTTTCAGCGTCGAATTCTTCGATGCGGATGGGCTTGGTTTTGTTGTAGTTCTTCACGCCCGGCGGGTAGGGGTGCTCGTAGTACCAGACATGCTGGGTGGGCGTGCCCTTGGTGAAGAACAGCAGGTTGGTTTTGATGCCGGTGTAGGGCGCGAACACGCCATTGGGCAGGCGCACGATGGTGTGCAGGTTGCACTCGGTCAGCAGCTGTTCTTTGATGCGGGTTTTGACGCCCTCGCCGAACAGGGTGCCGTCGGGCAGCACCAGGGCGGCGCGGCCGTGGGCCTTGAGGATGTGCTTGATGAGTACCAGGAACAGGTCCGCCGTTTCCTTGGTGCGTACGTCGGCGGGGAAGCCTTGCTCGATGCCGGGCTCTTCCACGCCGCCGAAGGGCGGGTTGGTGAGCACCACGTCCACGCGGTCGGCCTGGGTGACTTCGCGCAGTGGGCGGGCCAGGGTGTTGCCGTGGGTGACGAGGCTGGGCACCTCGATGCCGTGGAGCAGCAGGTTGGTAACGCACAGCATGTGGGGGAGCTGCTTTTTCTCGACCCCCTGGATGCTGTTTTGCAGCACGACATCTTGCGCCGGCGTCAGCGCCTGTTTGCGCAGGTGTTCGATGGCGCAGACCAGGAAGCCGCCGGTGCCGGTGGCCGGGTCCAGCACCTTTTCGCCCAGTTGCGGGTTGACCATATCGACCATGAACTGGGTGACGGCGCGGGGGGTGTAGAACTCGCCCGCGTTGCCGGCGCTTTGCAGGTCTTTGAGGATTTTTTCGTACAGGTCGTTGAACTGGTGGCGTTCGCTTTGGCGGTTGAAGTTGATGGTGCCCAGCTTGTTGATGACCTGGCGCAGCAGCTGGCCGCTTTTCATGTAGTTGTAGGCGTCTTCAAACACGCCGCGCACCACGTAGCCACGGGCGTTGCGGTGGGCATCGCCGCGCAGGGTTTTGAGGCCGGGGAAGAGCTGGTTGTTGACGAAGAGCAGCAGGTCTTCGCCGGTGAGGCCTTCGGGGTTGGCGGCCCAGTTGCGCCAGCGCAGCGGCTCGGGGATGGGGCTGGCGTAGTGGTCGCGGGTGAGCTCCAGCTCTTCTTCCAGCGCGTCGAATACTTTGAGGAACAAGAGCCAGGTGAGCTGGGAGATGCGCTGGGCGTCGCCGTCGACTCCGCTGTCTTGGCGCATCACGTCCTGGATGGATTTGATGGCGCTCGATAGGTTGGACATGAAAACTCTATTTTTATGAATGAAATCGGGCTCTAGCGCAGGTATTACCTGCGCAAGCAGCTACATATTAGATAGCGTACAGCGCGCGTTCCAGGGTGTGCAGGGCGTCCAAATACTGGGCGCGGCCGCCGAAGCTCTGGACCAGTTCGCTGGCGCTGCCCATCTGGGTGAAGGGCTGCACGCTGAAGATGTTGGGGGCCTCGATGGTAACGATGCCTTCGTCGGCGTATTTGTCGAGCAGCGCGTCTATGACTTTGCGGGCCACCGGGCCGTACTGGGTGAAGAGGTCGTTTTTGGCGTTGCGCTTTTTGACGCGGCTGGCGCGCTCGCGGCGGGTCAGGGCGGGCTGGTTGTAGGCCACGTGCAGCAGCAGGTCGAAGGGGTCCAGGTCTTGCAGGCCGGCGCTGGCGACTTCTTCGGCCAGGGCTTCGATGAGCACGCCCTGGGCTTCCAGCTCTTGCAGCAGGGCGGCCTTGCGGTCAGCGTCGTTCCAGGCTTGCAGGAACTTGTCCAGCGAGTCGTATTGCTTGGTGAGGTTGATGCGGGTGTAGTCGCGCAGGCTCTCGGTGATGAGCTGGCCCTGGGCGTTGAGGTACTGCACGCGCTCGCGCGCCACGCTGACGGTGACCATGCCGCCTATGACGTATTTTTTGGGCTGTGTGCCGCCGCCTTCCTCTGGGCCGGTGGTGGTGGGGCCATCGGCGGGCGGATGGTCGCCGCCGGGTGGCGTGCCCGAGGCGTCAACGGGTACGGGTGGGTCTATGGGCTCGCCGGGCCCGGGCTCGTAAATTTGCACCGGGTCTCCGTCGAAGGTCGGGTCAGCAAACAGCTCGGTAGCGCGCTTGAAGTCGAGGATGGTGAACCAGGTTTTGCCCAGGTCTTCGCGCAGGCGGGTGCCCCGGCCGATGATCTGCTTGAACAGCGTCATGGACTTGATGTTCTGGTCTAGCACGATGAGCTTGCAGGTTTGCGCGTCCACGCCGGTGCTCATGAGCTTGGAGGTGGTGGCGATGACGGGGTAGGTCTTCTCGGGGTCGATGAAGTTGTCCAGCTCGCGCTTGCCCTCGGGGTTGTCGCCGGTAATCTGCACCACGTATTTGGGGTGGGTGGTGCAGATGTCGGCGTTGGCATTGCTCAGCGCCTGGCGCATGCGGGCGGCGTGGTCTATGTCTTCACAGAAGACGATGGTTTTGGCGTAGCGGTCGGTGGCGTGCAGGTATTCGGTGATGCGGGCGGCGACTGCAGTGTCGCGCTGTTCCAGCACCAGCTTGCGGTTCATGTCGGTGCCGGTGTAGATGCGGTCTTGGATCAGGTGGCCGTGCTTGTCGGTCATGCCGGCGGTGGGGCGCCAGCCGAAGGTGTCGCGGTCCAGATCGACGCGGATGACTTTGTAGGGTGCCAGAAAGCCATCTTCAATGCCTTGGCGCAGGCTGTAGGTGTAGATGGGCGCGCCAAAGTAGTCGGTGTTGGAGACGTCTTTGGTCTCTTTGGGCGTGGCGGTCAGGCCCACCTGGGTGGCGCTGGCAAAGTAGGTGAGGATTTCGCGCCAGGCGGAGTCTTCGTCCGCGCTGCCCCGGTGGCATTCGTCCACCACGATGAGGTCGAAGAAGTCGGGGCTGAACTGTTTGTAGATGTTCTGCTCGTCTTCGGTACCGCTGACGGCCTGGTAGAGCGACAGGTAGATTTCGTAGCTTTTGTCTACCAGCTTGGTGGTTTTGTTGACGGCCAGCGCCACATCTTCCACCGTCTCCTGGCCCTGCGCGTCTACACGCTCCACGCCTTTGGCGTTGGGGCTGAGCTTGGCCATGGCGCCCTTGAAGGGGCGGAAATCGTTGACCATGGTTTGGTCGATCAGGATGTTGCGGTCGGCCAGGAAGAGGATGCGCTTTTGGCCGCTGGCCTTGTTGGCGCGCCAGGGCGACTTCCACAGGCGGTGGATGATCTGGAAGGCGGTGTAGGTCTTGCCCGTGCCGGTGGCCATGACCAGCAGCACGCGGGTTTGGCCGCTGGCGATGGCTTCAACCGTGCGGTTGATGGCGTTGAGCTGGTAGTAGCGTGGTACTTTGCTGGGCGCGTATTCCCACTCGGCCACGTGGCGCACGGCATCGCTCCAGCCCTTCCAGGCGCAGTAGCGGCGCCACAGTTCTTGCGGGGACGGGAATTCGTCGAGCGACAGGGTCTGCTCTAAAACGCCGGTGGCCAGGGTGGCGTCGCGGAACACAAAGCCGTCGCCATTGCTGGAGAAGCTGAAGGGCACGTCTAGCAGCGTGGCGTAGTTAATGGCCTGGGCCATGCCTGCGCCTACGGCGTGGCGGTTGTCTTTGGCCTCCACCACGGCCAGGGGAATGTTGGGTTTGTAGAACAGGGCGTAGTCGGCGCGCAGCACGGTGCTGGCATCGCGCCGGGCTGTTTTGCCGCGCACCACGACGCGACCAGCGCGCAGGGGGAGTTCGCGGTAGATCTGGTCTAGCGGGTGCCAGCCTGCGCGCTCCATGGCGGGGCGGATGCATTTATCGCAAATGTCACTCTCGGAAAGCGATTTTTTATCCATGCCGCTGGGTGTTTCCCTGGTGCGTTGCGTTCACCCGGTGGAACGCGTCACGGGTGGATGAAGCTTGATTTTGCCATTCGTGCGACGGACATCGATCGCGTGGCCGGGAGGTTAGCGCCCTGCTTTTGCTTCCGGCTCCTGGGCCCACGGCGCCTGCGCGAAATGGCTGGCCAGGAACTCGATGAGCGCTTGCACCCGCGCCGGCCGCGCGCGGCCCGGTGGGGTGACGATGTGCAGGGCGATGGGGGGTACTTGCCAGTCGTCCAGCGCGGTCTCTAGCAGCCCCGATTGCAGGTCTTGCCAGGCCAGGAACTCGGGCTGCAGCGCCAGGCCCAGGCCGGCCCGCAGCGCGGGGATCAGGCCTTCGGCGTTGTTGGCGCGCAGCGTGGCCGGGACCACCTGTGAAAACTCACCCAGCCGCGCGTGCTGGAAGCGCCAGGCTTCGCCGGTGCGGGTGTGCACATAGCGCAGCGCACGGTGTGTGGCCAGGTCACGCGGGTGGCTGGGGCGGCCATGTTGCGCGAAGTACGCGGGGGCACCCACCAACAGCAGCCGCACGGTGCACAGGCGGCGCGCCAGCAGGCTGGAATCTGGCAGGTTCGAGATGCGCAGTGCCACGTCAAACCCGTCGGCCACCATGTCGATCAGCTCGTCGCTGAAATGCAGGTCCGGGGCCACGTCGGGGTGCAGGGCCATGAACTCCGGCAGAGCGGGCGCCAGGTGCGACACACCAAACGACATGGGCGCTGCAATGCGGATGGGGCCGCGCAGGTTCTTGGATTGCTCCGTAACTTCGGCCTCCACGGCCTCGCCTTCGCTGAGGATGCGCGCCGCACGCTCCAGCGAGGCCTGGCCGCTGGCGGTGAGCGACATGCGCCGCGAGGTGCGGTGGAACAAGGTGGTTTTGAGCCGGCCCTCCAGACGCGTCAGCGCCTTGGACACGGTGGGTTGCGAGATGCCCAGCTCGGCGGCCGCCTTGGCGAAAGAGCCGGTTTCGGCCACCTTGGCGAAGATGGCCCAGGCTTCGAAGTCAGGCAGTCTGGTCATGTGTCAGTGGCGCCCGGCCGCCCGAGGCCACTGAGCGCCCCCTCGGGGGGCAGCGATACGCGCAGCGATGAGCGTGGGGCATGTAGATTTTGGAATGGATTGTTTTCCATCTTTTCTATTCTCTTATTGATCGCCGAATCATAAAGTCTCTCCATCGCAACACAACTTCTCGGAGAAACACCATGATTGAACGCAGACCTTTCGATTCCCTCGGCGGCGCAGACCACGGCTGGCTCAATGCCAAGCACCACTTTTCGTTTGCCGAATACCACGACCCGGCACGCATGGGCTGGGGTGCCCTGCGGGTGTGGAACGACGACACGATTGCCGCCGGCACCGGCTTCCCGCCGCATGCCCATGCCAATATGGAAATCATCACCTACGTCCGTGAAGGTGCCATCACCCACCAGGACAACCTGGGCAACAAGGGCCGCACCGAAGCGGGCGACGTGCAGGTGATGAGCGCGGGCACCGGTATCCGCCACTCGGAATACAACCAGGAACCCGGCGTGACCAAGATCTTCCAAATCTGGATCATGCCCGACGGCCGCGGCCTGCCACCTTCCTGGGGTGCCAAGCCCTTTCCCAAGGGCGACCGCTCCGGCAGCTTTGTGGCACTGGCCAGCGGCCTGCCAGGTGATGAAGGGGCCTTGCCCATTCGTACCAACGCACGGGTGTCCGGGGCCACGCTGAAGGCCGGTGAAACGGCGGAGTACCACCTGGGTAAGAACCGCCGCGCCTACCTGGTGCCAGCTATTGGCGAAGTGGAAGTGGACGGCGTGCGCCTGCTGGCCCGCGACGGTGCCGCCATCAGCGACGTGGAGACCATCCGCGTCACGGCCATCGCCGATGCCGAGCTGGTGCTGGTGGACACCGCACCCTAAGTGTGGGGCGACGCTGCAAGGGCTTGTAACAAGCTCTTGCACTGCCAGCACACATTTGTTCAAAAAATAGCGCAAACCATCTATCTGCTGCGGCTCTGCGTATCTAACGTGCACCGGGTACGTACCTAGTCGTTCGCAATACACATTTTTCAGATGCAAGGAGTTCCCACCATGGCCATTACCGCTACGCCCGCCGCAGGCGCAAAGTTGCTCACCCCCCATGACCACACCCTGGTCATGATCGACTTCCAATCGCAAATGGCGTTTGCCACCAACTCCATCGACCCGGTGCTGCTGCGTTCCAATGCGGCCCTGGTGGCCAGCGCCGCCGCCGGTTTCGGTGCCTCGACCATCCTCACCACGGTGGCAGAGAAAAGCTTCTCTGGCCCGATGTTTGAAGAAGTCACAGCACCTTTCCCCGGCCAGGCCCTGCTGGATCGCACCTCGATGAACACCTGGGAAGACGCGACTGTGATCAAGCGCATCAACGCCATCGGCAAGAGTCGCATCGTGCTGGCGGGTCTGTGGACCAGCGTGTGCATCGTCGGCCCGGCCCTGTCGGCCATCGACCAGGGCTTCGAGGTGTATGTGATTGCCGATGCCTGTGGCGATATTTCCAATGAGGCCCACAACCGCGCCATGGAGCGCATGGTGCAGGCCGGCGCGCAGCCCATGACCTCGCTGCAGTACCTGCTGGAACTGCAACGCGACTGGGCGCGTACCGAGACCTACGACATGACCACCGGCATTGCGAAGAAGTTTGGCGGCGGCTACGGTATCGGCATCAACTACGCCCGCGCCATGTTTGGTGCGCACGAAGGCTGAGAGGGCAAGCCATCTCGCTAGCGCATTTTTTCCACAGCCCTTCACTGAAAGACTTCTCCATGGCTGATGCATACCCCGACCTGATCCTGCACCGCGGCCTGTTCACCACGCTGGACCGCGCCAACCCGACGGCCAGTGCGGTGGCGATCCGGGATGGCCGCTTCACCCATGTGGGGCGTGACCACGAAGTCATGCCGCTTGCGGGGCCGAACACCAAGCTTATCGACATGCGTGGCCGGCGTGTACTGCCAGGCCTGATAGACAACCATCTGCACATCATTCGCGGTGGGCTCAACTTCAACCTGGAGCTGCGCTGGGACGGTGTGCGCAGCCTGGCCGATGCCATGGGCATGCTCAAGCGCCAGGTGGACATCACGCCCGCACCGCAGTGGGTGCGGGTGGTGGGGGGCTTCACCGAACACCAGTTCGTGGAGAAGCGTTTGCCCACCATTGCCGAGTTGAATGCAGTGGCGCCCGACACACCCGTTTTCCTGCTGCACCTGTACGACCGCGCCTTGCTCAACGGCGCTGCACTGCGTGCTGTGGGCTATACCAAGGACACGCCTGCACCACCCGGTGGCGAGATCGTGCGCGACAGCGCGGGCAACCCGAGTGGCTTGCTGCTGGCGAAGCCCAACGCCTCCATCCTCTATGCGACGCTGGCCAAAGGCCCGAAGCTGCCGTACGAATACCAACTGAATTCCACCCGCCACTTCATGCGCGAACTGAACCGCTTGGGCGTGACCGGCGCCATCGACGCCGGTGGCGGCTTCCAGAACTACCCCGACGACTACCAGGTCATTGAGGAATTGGCCAAGGCCGACCAGCTGACCATCCGCCTGGCTTACAACCTGTTCACCCAAAAGCCTAAGCAAGAGAAGGCCGATTTCCTGAACTGGACCGCGATCTCGCAATACAAGCAGGGCACAGATTACTTCCGCCACAACGGTGCGGGTGAGATGCTGGTGTTCTCCGCCGCCGACTTCGAAGACTTCCGCCAGCCGCGCCCCGATATGGCGCCCGAGATGGAAGGCGAGCTCGAAGAAGTGGTGCGCCTGCTGGCGCAGAACCGCTGGCCCTGGCGCCTGCACGCCACCTACGATGAAACCATCAGCCGTGCGCTGGACGTGTTCGAGCGGGTCAACCAGGATGTACCGCTGCAAGGCCTGAACTGGTTCTTTGACCACTGCGAAACCATCTCGGACCAGTCCATCGACCGTATTGCCGCACTCGGTGGTGGCATCGCCGTGCAGCACCGCATGGCCTACCAGGGCGAATACTTTGTCGAGCGCTACGGCCATGGTGCGGCCGAGGCCACGCCGCCAGTCAAGAAAATTCTGGAGAAAGGCGTGAAGGTCTCCGCCGGTACCGACGCCACCCGCGTCGCCTCCTACAACCCCTGGGTCTCGCTGTCCTGGCTGGTCACCGGCAAGACCGTGGGCGGCATGCAGCTGTACCCGCAACGCAACTGCCTGGACCGCGAAGCCGCCCTGCGCATGTGGACCGAGAACGTGACCTGGTTCAGCAACGAGGTCGGCAAGAAGGGCCGGATCGAAGTCGGCCAGTTTGCCGACTTGGTGGTGCCCGACCGCGACTTCTTCGCCTGCGCCGAATCCGACATTGCCGACACCACGGCGCTGCTCACCATCGTCGGCGGCAAGGTGGTGTATGGCGCGGGCGATTTCGCTACGCATGACGAGAACCCATTGCCGCCGGCCATGCCCGACTGGTCGCCGGTGCGCCGCTTTGGTGGCTACGCGGGTTGGGGTGAACAGGGCGCGCCCATGCAAGCTGTGATGCGGCAAGCCACAGCGGCCTGTGCTTGTGCCAACGACTGCAATGTGCACGGCCACCAGCACGCTACCGCCTGGAGCAGCAAGCTGCCGATTGCCGACCTGAAGAGCTTCTGGGGCGCGCTGGGCTGCGCCTGCTGGGCCGTTTGATGGACGCGCTGCGGCAACTATTCATCGCGCCCTGGGTGCATTGGCTGGCGCTGCTGTGCCTGTGCGCGGCCTATCTGCAGGGCGCATTCGACAAGGCGCGTGACTTCCCTGCGGCAGCAGCCGAGATGCGGCGCTTTGGCCTGGCGCCGGCGGCACCCTTGGCGGCCCTCACCATCGCTTTTGAATTCGGAGCTTCGGCCATGGTGCTGACTGGCTATTACCGCTGGCTGGGGGCTGTAATGTTGGCGGCCTTCACGGCGCTGGCGAATTGCCTGGCGGACCGCTTCTGGTCCACAGACGGTGCGCAAAAGCGCGTGGTGGCGAATGCATTTTTCGAACATTGGGGTTTGGTCGGGGGCTTCATCGTGGTTGCCTGGTACGACCTGGGAGGTCACAGTGGTATCTGAAGCAAGCTCCGCCCCTACGCTGGCACCCGCAGCGGAGAAACCGCTGTTGGCGCGCTTGTCGATTTCCATGTTTTCCATGGTGATGGGCATTGGCGGCCTGGCCAATGCCTGGGCGGGTGCGCACCGGGTTTTTGGTCTGCCCTTGGTCATCAGCCAAATCTTGTTGTTCATCGCCGTGCTCAGTTTCGTTGTGCTGGTGCTGCTGCACCTGGCCAAGCTGAAGTTTTGCTTTGCCGAGGTGATGGAGGAGTTTGCGCACCCGGTGCGGTCCAGCTTCTTCCCGGCTGTATCGGTGGCGACCGTGGTGTTGTCCATCGGTCTGCGGGCCTACTCTTGGGCCTTGGCGGATGCGCTGTGGTGGATAGGCGCAAGCATGCATTTCACATTCGCCGTGACCCTGATTCGGCGCTGGATACTGCATGCCCAGGACGAAGGCGTGCTGACGCCGGCCTGGTTCATCCCGGTGGTGGGCAACATCCTGGTGCCGGTGGGCGGCGTGCCGCTGGGCCATGTGGAGATCAGTTGGTTCTTCTTCTCCATCGGCCTGATTCTTTGGCTGTCGTTCTTCACCATCGTGCTGCACCGCGTGCTGTTTGTGCCGACGATGAGCCAGCGCAGCATGCCCACGCTGTTCATTTTGCTGGCGCCGCCGTCGATTGGTTTGTCAGCCTACCTCGCCTTTACGGGTGGGCAGCCCGGGGCACTGGGCGACATGCTGTACTGCCTGGCTTTGTTTATCGCCATTCTGTTGGCGAGTCTGGGCCGGCATCTGGCGCACGGTGCGTTTTTCATGAGCTGGTGGGCCATGACTTTTCCGGCCGATGGCTGGGCCGGCGCCACCCTGGGCTACTACCTTGCACGCCCCACGACCTACACCCTGGTGATTGCTGCCGTGGCACTGACGGCCGCCACCTTGATCGTGTCATGGGTCGTGGTTCGTACCGTTCTGCATATGGCCAGCGGTGCAGCGTTCCGCGAAGACTAGTACTGCACCCCGGAAGTAGCGGAACAAAATGAAAGTGATGGATTCGTTCTCAGGGTTAGGCGCAAGCCGCAGCGAAGGCTGTACGCCTTCGCAAGGTTTGCAACGACGCCATGGGGACGAAGACGCGCTTTCATGTTTCGTTACTTCCGGGGTGCAGTACTAGGTCCTTGCCCTTCTCCATTCTTTTCTCAACCGCAGCAGGAGCCGCTGCAGCAACCCTCGGAGATATTTCAAGCATGTCCAGTGTTACGACCAAAGACGGCGTCCAGATCTTCTACAAAGATTGGGGCCCCAAAAGCGCGCAGCCGATCATGTTCCACCATGGCTGGCCATTGTCCAGTGACGATTGGGATGCGCAAATGCTGTTCTTCCTACAGCATGGCTACCGCGTCGTCGCGCACGACCGGCGCGGCCACGGGCGCTCGGCCCAAGTCAGCGAGGGTCACGACATGGACCACTATGCTGCCGATGCCTTTGCGGTGGTGGAGGCGCTGGACCTGAAGAACGTGGTCCACATCGGTCACTCCACCGGCGGGGGCGAGGTCGCGCGCTACGTCGCCAAGCACGGTCAGCCCAGCGGCCGCACTGCCAAGGCGGTGCTGGTGAGTGCGGTCCCGCCATTGATGCTGAAGACGGCCAGCAATCCCGAGGGCCTGCCCATGGAAGTGTTCGACGGCTTTCGCAAGGGCGTGGCCGAGAACCGTGCACAGATGTTCTTGGATGTGCCTGCAGGGCCGTTCTACGGCTTCAACCGCCCGGGGGCCAAGGTTTATCCGGGCGTGGTCCAGAACTGGTGGCGCCAAGGCATGATGGGTAGCGCCAAGGCGCACTACGAGGGTATCAAGGCCTTCTCGGAAACCGACCAAACCGAGGACTTGAAGGCGATCGCCGTGCCCACGCTGGTCCTGCACGGCGATGACGACCAGATCGTACCGATTGCGGACTCCGCCCTGAAGGCTGCCAAGCTCTTGAAGAACGGCACACTCAAGGTCTACCAAGGCTACCCCCACGGCATGCTGACCACCCAGGCCGACGTGATCAATCCAGACTTGCTGGCTTTTGTGCAGTCGTGATACGCCAGGCGTCCCTGCCACCGGGGGCGCCCACATTGCCGGAGCAGGAGCATGAGGCCATTCTGCAGGCTTTGGTGGAGGCCCTGCTGGCGGCATTGGAGGCTCCGTATCCCATCGACAGCCCGTTCATTGGGCAATTGCTGCGGGCGCTGCAAACCCATGTGCTGGCGCAGGTGGGCACTGCCTACCTTGGCCGCATGCCGCAGCAGCAGCGGGCTTTGCAGCACCGGCTGGCGCTGTCGGTGGTGTTGCTGCAGAGCGATATGTCGCTGGCCGACATTGCCGCCGCATGCGGCTTCAAGGACGTGCGCCATTTCTCGCGCAGTTTCCGTCGCGTGATGGGCGTTCCTCCGCGCTAGGCGATACCCACCCGCCACGGCCGGTTGTGTGGCCGCTTGCCACTAAAAAGTGCTACCGTGCAAATACCTATGTTTGTTCAACTCTCTTCCGGTCTGTTCACCCGCTTGAGCTCAAAGGCGCGCAATGCGGCTTGAGCATGCGCCCGCTGTGCCGCCGCCCCTGGTACAAGCCAAGGACTCCCTGGGTTGCGTGGCCAGCCGGCTGCACCAGGACCAGGAGCTGGCCGGCGCGGGGGCGCGCTTCTACCGTAAACGCGTCGAAAACCCCGGCCTGAGCCCCGTCTTCACCCCGGCCAGCGACCGCGGTTACCTAGTAGGCATCTCGTTGAACGGGGGCCACCGCCGCCGCATCTTCCATGGGCACCATACCTCCTCGCACGAGTTTGAAGCCAGCGCGGTGTATGTGCGGAATTTTGCCGACGATTACCGGGCCGATCTGCAAGGGCCATTCGACTTTTTGCTGGTAGAGATTTCGCGTGAATTTTTCGACAGCGCTACCGATGAGCGTGACGGCCGGCGTGTCACCGGCCTGGAGTGTGTGACCGGCATGCACGACCCGGTACTGGCCAACCTGGCTCGCGCCATGGCCCCCACGCTGGCGCGGCCGCATGAAGCCAGCACGCTGTTTGTGGACCAGATGAGCGTGGCCATAGGCACCTACCTGATTGAGCGGTACGGCGGTGCGGTGACGCGCCCGCTGCGCCCGAACCGGCGCTTGTCGCGGCAGCACGAGGCGCGCGCCAAGGAGATGCTGTTGGGCAGTCTGGACGGCAAGCTGTCGGTCAGCGACATCGCCCAGGCCTGCGGTTTGTCACGCAGCTATTTCATCCGCGCCTTCCACGACACCCTGGGCCAGACGCCGCACCAGTGGCTGATGAAGCAGCGCGTGGACATGGCCTGCGAACTCCTCGCGCAAGGCGCACAGTCACTGGCCGATATTGCCGCTGGCTGCGGCTTTGCCGACCAGAGCCATTTCACCCGGGTCTTCACCCAACACATAGGCACGCCGCCGGGCACTTGGCGGCGGAGGCACGGTTAATCGCGCTTGCGATTGCCGGTTTTTTGCGCAAGGCGGCCAACTTGGCGCGAAAATGCGGACGCTGGAATAAAAAGAGGTTAGATTGTCTCTACGCCACCGCAGCGGTGGTTCCAGTCTGTTAACGACGTTACCTTGGAAATCTTCATGGCAAAAACTTTGGCAAGCATTCAGCGTCAAATTGACAAACTTCAAAAAGAAGCAACTGCGATCCGTGCAAAAGAAGTCGGCGGCGTGATTGAGCGCATACAAAGTGCCATCGCCTTTTACGGCCTGACCGTGGACGATCTCTTTGGCGCCAAGCCTGCCGCCAAAACACGGGGGCGGCGCAAGGCCGTGGACCCGGCAGCAAAAGCGGCTGCCAAGCCCAAGGCCGAGCGTGTCATCAAGTACCGGGACGAAGCGGGCCATAGCTGGACCGGGCACGGCAAGCGCCCTGGCTGGTTCAAGGCCGCGCTGGAAAGCGGCAAGACGGCCGAAGACCTGCTGGTGAAGTCCTGATCCCACTGCCTGCACCTGCAGTTCTTTGGCGCAATGATTTATAAAAAATAAGACTCTGGCGCAGGTATCACTTGCGCTGGCTGCTCTTGTTTTTGTAGCGCCTGTGTGGATGGATGGGAGGCCGCATGGATGTAGTGCAGCAGATTTTGGACTTCAATGCAGGCCGCGAGCCCGAGCGCCTGCAGATCAAGTACGACAAGATGCAGGCCGATGCATTTGTCTTTCTGCGCGGTAGCTGCCATCTGTTCTACCAGCAGCTGGCGTGCAAGGGGGTGTTCAAGTCGGCGCCGCCGGTGTGGTCTTGCGGCGACCTGCATTTTGAGAACTTCGGCAGCTACAAGGGCGATAACCGGCTGGCGTATTTCGACATGAATGACTTCGACGAAGCCATTCTGGCGCCCGCCAGCTGGGACCTGGTGCGCATGCTGACCAGCCTGCAGGTGGGCGCGCACAGCCTGGACCTGCGCGCAGACGAGGCGCAGCAGCTGTGCGAGGGCTTTCTGCACAGCTACGTCAGCACCCTGTCGCAGGGCAAAGCCTATTGGGTGGAAACGCAAACTGCGCGCGGTCTGGTGGGCGACCTGCTGGACGGACTGCGTAATCGCCAGCGCCCGGAATTGCTGGATGCCTATGCCCCGGTGACCGGCAAGAAGCGCACATTCAAGGGTGGCCGCAAAAAGACCCTGCCCGCCAGCCGTGAGCAGCGGGCGCAGGTCAATGAGCAGATGGCCGCCTTCGCGGCGACCCAGGCCGAACCCCACTTCTACAAGGTGCTGGACGTGGCACGCCGTGTGGCCGGCACCGGCAGCCTGGGCGTGGAGCGCTACGCAGTGCTGGTGCAGGGCAAGGGTTCGCCAGACGGCAACTACCTGCTGGACCTGAAGCAGGCCCTGCCCTCGGCTCTGCAGGCGGTTGTGCCCTGTGCACAGCCGGCCTGGCCATCACAGGCGGCGCGCATTGTGGAACTGCAGCGGCGCGTGCAGGCGGTGTCCATGGCGTTTTTGCAGCCCGTGGTGCGGGGGCGCACCTCCTATGTGCTGCGCGGGCTGCAGCCCACCGAAGACAGGGTCAGCCTGGATCGCGCCCGGCAGTCGCTGGTCGATATCCAGAAGGTGATGGCCACCATGGGCCAGATCGTGGCCTGGGGCCAGCTGCGCAGCGGCGGACGGCAGGGTTCGGCCACGGCCGACGAACTCATCGCCTTTGCCCAGGGCCGCAAGTGGCAGACCAAGCTGCTGGAGGCCGCTGCGGACTGCAGCAAGCAGGTGCAGCGTGACTACCAACGCTATGCCCAGGCCTATGCGGACGGCGCTTTCCGTGTATGGAAATAATGCTGCCGTCGCAGAAGATACCTGCGCAGGCTGCTATTTATTTGGTAGCAAATCTTATTTGACCTGCTGCTTTTCCAGCTTGCGCGCCAGGGTGCGGCGGTGCATGCCAAGGCGCCGTGCGGCCTCGGAGATGTTGAAGCCGGTTTCCGCCAGGGTCTGGTGGATGCGCTCCCACTCCAGGGTTTTCAGGGTGCTGGCGCGGTTGGTCAGCTGCACCTCGGCATTGCCGGCGGTGGACTCGAAGGCGGCCTCGATATCGTCGGTGTTGGACGGCTTGGCCAGGTAGTGGCAGGCGCCCAGTTTGATGGCCTCCACTGCGGTGGCGATGCTGGCAAAGCCGGTCAGCACCACGATCAGCATGGTCGGGTCGTGGGTGGCCAGCATCTGTACGCAGGCGAGGCCGGAGGCATCGCCATTCAGCTTCAGGTCCACCACCGCATAGCCGGGGGTGTGGGTTTGCAGCAGGGTGCTGACCTCTTCCAGGCTGCTGGCCTGCCGTACCTGGTAGCCCCGGCGCTCGAAGGAGCGGCTGAGCGTGCGGGCAAAGGCGGCGTCGTCTTCGATGATCAGCAACTGGCGCTCAGTGGACATGTGCGGTGCCCCCTTGCAACACAATGGACGAGAGCGGCAGGCGGATGCGGACTTCGGCACCACCTATCGATGGGTTGCTGGCCGACACCGTGCCGCCCAGGGTGCGTGCTACGTTGACCACCAGGAACAGGCCCAGGCCGCTGCCGGCGCGTCCTTTGGTGGACTGGTAGGGCTTGCCCACATGCTCCAGCATGGCCGGCGGGAAGCCGGGGCCGGCGTCGGTGACGCGCAGGGTCAAGGTCTCTTCATCGCAAGAGGCTTCCAGGCGTACTAAGCGGGGCGAGGCCTCAAAGGCGTTGTCCAGCACATTGCAAACCATTTGCTGGATGGTGGAGTCGGAAACCATGGGTAAGTCTTGCACCAGCTGATTGTCGTAGACCAGGGCCGTGGCCGAGCGGGTGGCGCGCCATTCCCTTACCAGTTCGTCCAGAAAGGTGCAGATGGAGGTCTTCGCGGGCGCTTCGCCACGGGTCTCGCCGGCCGACAGCAGGATGCCGCTGACGATGCTTTTGCAGCGCTTTACCTGGGCCTGCATTTCGCCGACCTCTTGCAGCAGCTCCGGGTCGTTGGTGAAGGTAGGCATGCGTTTCCAGTCGCCCAGGATGACCGCCAGCGTGGCCAGCGGCGTGCCCAGTTCATGCGCGGCGCCGGATGCCAGCAGGCCCATGCGCACGATGTGTTCTTCCTCGGCGGCGCGCTGGCGCAGGCTGGCCAGGCGCGCGTCACGCTGGCGCAGATTGCGCTCAATGCGGGTGATGAACACCACCAGCAGGATGGCGTTCAGCGCAAAGCAGACCAGCATGCCTTCCACGTAGGGGCTGTACAGGCCCAGGTCGTGTGCCATGGGGAGCGGCAGGGGCTGGGCGAACACGGCCAGGCCCGCAAAGCAGGCCGCGGTAATCGCCACCATGGTCCAGGTGGCCCAGGTGCGCAGCAGCACAGCACCCAGCGTGACCTGCAGCAGATACAGAAAAGTAAACGGGTTGCTGACGCCGCCGCTGAGGTAGAGCTGGGCCGTCAGCGTACCCACATCAACCAGCAGGGAAATGAACAGCTCGCCGTTGGACACATCGCGGTGGGTACGCCAGTACAGCAGGCTGGTCAGGTTGAACAGCAGCAGGCAGCCCAGCACGGCCAGCATGGGCTGCAGCGGCAGATGGATGCCGAAGCCGTAGTGCACGATGGAGATGGTGGCCACCTGGCCAAAGGCGGCAAACCAGCGCAGCTGTATCAGCTGCTGCATGTTCATGATGTCTGCGCTGTCGTCCAGTTCGGCGCTGCTGGCGGGTGCGGGACTGATACTGGTGGGGGCGGGCTTCATGGCGAGAGTCAGGATAGCGCAACACCCTTTGCTGCGCGCCGCAGCTTCCACTCTACGCGCCCCACGAACCAGCTGGCACCCGCCACCATCAAGGCCAGGGTGTACCAGGTGAGCACGTACACCAGATGGCTGTTGTGGAAGTTGATGACCGTCAGCCCCGCCACCGGCAGGGTCGCAGCGCTGGCTGAGTCGCCAGGCTGGGCGTCCGCATCCACAAAATAAGGGGCGACCGGCGCCAGGCCACGGGCGGCTGCAATCGCCTGTATATCGCGCGAGTACCAGCGGCCGTCAGCGGCATTGTTGCGGCGCAGAAATCCACCGCCGGGCTCGGTCAGGCGCAGCAGCCCGGTGACTATGGTGTTGCCCTGCGGCCCGGCATCGCGCCGGCTGGCGCGTTCGCGTGCCTCGGGCGGCACAAAGCCCCGGTTCACCAGAACCAGGCTGCCGTCGGCCAGCTGCAAAGGGGTCAGCACCCAGAAGCCGGTGCCTTGCACGGTGCTGGCCTGTACCAGGGTTTCCTTGTCGTGCAGGTAGCGGCCGCTTAGCGTCACGTGGCGGTATTCATCGGCGGCGGCATTGACCTGCGGCCATTGCGCCTGGCTGGGGGCTGGCGTGGGCGTGGCATGTACACGCTGTTCCACTCGGGCTATCAGGTCCAGCTTCCAGGCGCGGCGTTCGATCTGCCAGGTGCCCAGTGCCAGGAAGCCGACAAATAAAAAGGCCGCGCACAGTGCGAGCGCGGCCAGGGCCCCGGCAGGGCGCGGACCACGTCCGGGCGCTGCGGTGGTGTGTATCGCCATGCTCAAGGCATGTTCTTCATTTCATGTGCGGAGACGGGCATCATGTTGTGGTTGAGGTGGTACATCACCCACAGCGAGCCAGCCAGCATGATGACCACGACCATGACGGTGAAGATCAGTGCCAGCAGCGTCCAGCCGCCTTCGGACTTGGTGTTCATGTGCAGGAAGTACACCATGTGCACCACGATCTGCACGGCGGCGAAACCCAGCACCACAAAGGCGGTGGTGGCGGGCTTGTCGAAGACCTTGGCCATCACCAGCCAGAACGGAATCGCCGTCAGGATGATGGACAGCACGAAGCCGGTCATATAGCCGCCGAAAGTGCTGTGCGCTGCACCGTCGTCATGGCCGTGGCCATGGTCGTCTGCGCCGTGAGCGTGGGAAATGTGGGTATCGGTGTGGCTATCGTTGTGTGCGCTCATGCCAGCACTCCCATCAGGTAGACAAAGGTAAATACGCCAATCCAGACCACGTCCAAGAAGTGCCAGAACATGGACAGGCACATCAGGCGGCGGCGGTTGGCGGCGGTGAAGCCGTACTTGCCGACCTGCACCATCAGTGTGATCAGCCAGATGATGCCGAAGGTCACGTGCAAGCCGTGGGTGCTGACCAGCGTGAAGAACGAGGACAGGAAGGCACTGCGTTGCGGGCCTGCGCCTTCGTGGATTAGGTGCACAAATTCATACAGCTCCAGGCCGATGAAGACCGCGCCGAACAGGCCGGTGATGGCCAGCCAGCCCAGGGTGGCGCTGACCTTGTTCTTCTGCATCTCCAGCATGGCAAAGCCATAGGTGATGGAGGACAGCAGCAGCATGGAGGTGTTGACCGCCACCAGGGGCAGATCGAACAGCTCGGCGCCCGAAGGGCCGGCCGCGTAGCTGCGGCCCACTACCGCGTGCACGGCGAACAGGCAGGCGAAGATGAGACAGTCGCTCATCAGGTAGATCCAGAAGCCCAGCGCCGTGCTGTTCTCGACGTGGTGCTCGTTGGGCAGGTAGTAGCGGTATTTGTCCGACGCGCCTGCGGCGGAGGTGTGGGCGGTGGTGTTAGACATGTTGGGCAAGCAGACGGGTACGGACGGCTTCGGTACGGACGACTTCGTCCGCGCTGATGTGGTAGTCACGTTTGTAGTTGAAGGTATGCACGATCGTGGCGACCACCAGGGAGAGGAAGGCCAGGATGGCCAACGGCCACATATGCCAGATTGCCGCGAAGCCAAATACCGTGCTCAGGCCTGCCAGGATGGCGCCAGCGCCGGTGTTCTTGGGCATGTGGATGGCAATGAAGCCGTCCGTGGGGCGAACATAGCCGTTCTTTTTCATGTCCCACCAGGCGTCGTTGTCATGCACCACGGGGGTGAAGGCGAAGTTGTAGGCGGGCGGTGGCGAGGAGGTCGCCCATTCCAGCGTACGGCCTTGCCATGGGTCACCGGTGTGGTCGCGCAGCGATTCACGGCGGATGTAGCTGACTACCAGCTGGATCAGGAAGCAGCCAATGCCGATGGCGATCAGTGCCGCGCCGAAGGCCGCGATCTGGAACCAGATCTGCAACGAGGGGTCTTCAAAGTGGCTCATGCGGCGGGTCACACCCATCAGGCCCAATACATACAGCGGCATGAAGGCGAAGTAGAAGCCGATGAACCAGAACCAGAACGAGCACTTGCCCCAGAACGAATCCAGCTTGTAGCCGAAGGCCTTGGGGAACCAGTAGGTGATGCCGGCCATCAAGCCGAACAACACGCCGCCGATGATCACGTTGTGGAAGTGGGCGATCAGGAACAGGCTGTTGTGCAGCACGAAGTCGGCTGGAGGCACGGCCAGCAGCACGCCGGTCATGCCCCCGATCACGAAGGTGATCATGAAGCCGATGGTCCACAGCATGGGGACTTCAAAGCGGATGCGGCCACGGTACATGGTGAACAGCCAGTTGAAGATCTTCGCCCCGGTGGGGATGGAGATGATCATGGTCGTGATGCCGAAGAACGAATTGACGCTGGCCCCCGAACCCATGGTGAAGAAGTGGTGCAGCCAGACCAGGTAGGACAGGATGGTGATCACGACCGTGGCATAGACCATGGAGGCGTAGCCGAACAGACGCTTGCTGCAGAAAGTGGCGACTACTTCGGAGAACACGCCGAACACCGGCAGCACCAGGATGTAAACCTCGGGGTGGCCCCAGATCCAGATCAGGTTCACGTACATCATGGCGTTGCCGCCGAAGTCGTTGGTGAAGAAGTTGGTGCCGACATAGCGGTCCAGTGACAGCAGTGCCAGCACGGCGGTCAGGATGGGGAATGCGGCGACGATCAGCACGTTGGTGCACAGTGCGGTCCAGGTGAACACGGGCATGTTCATCATCTTCATGCCGGGTGCGCGCATCTTCACGATGGTGGCCAGCAGGTTGATACCCGATAGCAGCGTACCCACGCCGGCGATTTGCAGCGACCAGATGTAGTAATCCACCCCCACGTCGGGGCTATAGAGCAGGCCGGACAGCGGCGGGTAGGCCAGCCAGCCGGTGCGGGCGAATTCGCCCACGAACAGCGACATCATCACCAGCACGGCACCGCTGGCCGTCATCCAGAAGCTGAAGTTGTTCAGGAACGGGAAGGCTACGTCGCGTGCGCCGATTTGCAGCGGCACCACGAAGTTCATCAGACCGGTCACCAGGGGCATGGCCACGAAGAAGATCATGATCACGCCGTGGGCGGTGAACACCTGGTCGTAATGGTGCGGCGGCAGGAAGCCGGCGTTGTCACCGAAAGACAAAGCCTGCTGTGCACGCATCATCACCGCGTCGGCAAAGCCGCGCAGCAGCATCACCAGGCCGAGGATGACGTACATGATGCCGATGCGTTTGTGGTCGATGCTGGTGAACCACTCGCGCCAGAGGTAACCCCAGAGGCGGAAATAGGTCAGCGCGCCCAGCACTGCCACGCCACCGATCGCCACGGCGATAAAGGTGGCCAGCAGAATCGGCTCGTGGAATGGAATGGCGTCCCAGGTGAGACGGCCGAATATGAGCTTTGTTAGGTCGAGGTTGTCGAACATCGTGATTCCGGATGCCAAAAAATAAACGGCTCAGGCCGAAATGCCGGTATGAGCGGCGCGGAGAGAAAGAACTGGCTGGGCTATGCCTCAGATCGGCTGGGTCGTGGCGCTAGCCGTCGTGCCCAGAGGATCATTGACCGTGCACATGGCGCCCACATATTTGCGGTTGGTGGCGTCCACACCAATGCGGCTACGGGTCGCGGCATCCATTGAGGCAATGTTGTACTTGCCTTCCGGTCCGGCCACGCCGCCCTGGGCATCGATGGCCATCATGTCCTTCATGCACATGCGGTTGCTTTCCACGCAGCGGTTCAGGATGGCGTCATACAGGTCTTCGGACACGGAGGCATAGCGGTGCACCGGGTCACGGTTGCTGGGTTGTTCCAGCTTCAGGTAGGCGTCGCGGCCCAGCGCGCCACCGTCACCAGCCTTGGCGGTCTTGACCCACTGCTCGAAATCGGCTTCGTTCACGCCATGGAACTTGAAGCGCATGCCCGAAAAACCGGCACCGCTGTAGTTGGCCGAGAAGCCTTCGTATTCACCCGCCTTGTTGATCACAGCGTGCAGCTTGGTTTCCATGCCTGGCATGGCGTAGATCTGGCCGGCCAGCGCGGGCACGAAGAAGGAGTTCATTACCGAAGAGGCGGTGATCTTGAAGCTGATGGGGCGGTCTACCGGTGCCACCAGCTCGTTCACCACGGCAATGCCTTGCTCGGGGTAGATGAAGAGCCACTTCCAGTCCAGCGCCACGACTTCCACCACCAGGGGTTTGGCGTCGGCGGGGATCACGCGGTCGGCGTCCAGGCGCTGCAGCGGGCGGTAGGGGTCCAGCGTGTGGGTGCTGATCCAGGTGATGGCGCCCAGGGCAATGATGATCAGCAGCGGTGCGCCCCAGATCATCAGTTCCAGCTTTGTGGAGTGGTGCCACTCGGGGTCGTAGGTGGCTTCGGTATTGCTTTTGCGGTAGCGCCAGGCAAACAACAGCGTCAGGATGATCACCGGGACGATGATCACCAGCATCAACAGGGTGGAGACGATGATCAGGTCCCGTTGCTGTACGGCGATGTCGCCGGACGGGCTCATGAGTACTGCTTTACATCCGGCCAGCAGAGCGATGGCCGGCAACAGAAGCAGTGCGCGGAGTTTTTTGAGTGATGGCATGCCAGGCAGGTAGAAAAAGCGAGAACACAAAAGGGTTAAGTATTTTCCCTGATATATGGAGCCATGAACTGGGACATTTTGTCCTATGCCTGTGGCAACATGTCTCTAACGGCGCGATCTGGCTACACCCGTCCTTCGCGCCGCTTCAATATAGCAAGGAGCAAGTATGGTGCCAAGCATCGCGCAAGAATATCCCTCCACGCCAATACGCACTTCGGAGTCGTCAGCCCATACTCTTGGTCCCGAAAATCAGGGACACGTGGCCCCCAGCGACATCGCTGTGGGTGTGGTGATAGGACGTACCTCCGAGTACTTCGACTTCTTTGTGTACGGCCTGGCCTCGGTGCTGGTGTTCCCCTCGGTGTTCTTCCCGTTCGATGGACGGCTGGAAGGCACGCTGTATTCCTTCATCATCTTTTCCTTCGCATTCATTGCACGCCCCATAGGCTCGGCCCTGTTCATGGCCATCCAGCGGCGCTGGGGGCGTGGTGTCAAGCTGACCACGGCGCTGTTCCTGCTGGGTATCTCGACCGCGGGCATGGCGTTTTTACCGGGCTATGCCAGCCTGGGCTTTACCGCCATCGTGATGCTGTCGGTGCTGCGCTTTTTGCAGGGCATTGCACTGGGTGGCTCCTGGGACGGTCTGCCCTCGCTGCTGGCGCTGAATGCACCGAAAAACCGCCGTGGCTGGTACGCCATGCTGGGCCAGCTAGGCGCGCCTATCGGCTTCATGGCCGCCAGTGGCCTGTATCTATATTTGCACTCCAGCCTGTCCTCGGTGGACTTCCTGGACTGGGGCTGGCGCTACCCCTTCTACGTGGCCTTTGCCATTAACGTGGTGGCCTTGTTTGCGCGCCTGCAACTGGTGGTGACCGATGAGTTCACCCGCCTGCTGGAAGACCGCGAGCTGGAACCTGCCGGCACCATCGAGCTGGTGCGCGCCGAAGGCTACAACGTGTTCCTGGGCGCGTTTGCTGCGCTGGCCAGCTACGCACTGTTCCACCTGGTGACGGTGTTCCCGCTGTCCTGGATCAACCTGCATGCCTCCCAGCCGGTGAACAGCGTGCTGCTGGTGCAGATCTTCGGCGGCGCCATTGGCATCGTCGGTGTGATCGCCTCGGGCTTGATCGCCGACCGTATCGGCCGACGTAGCACCCTGGGCCTGCTGGCCTGCCTGATTGCGGTGTTCAGCGTGTTTGCGCCCATTCTGCTGGACGGCGGCCCGGCCATGCAGGATGCCTTCATCCTGATCGGCTTTGCGCTGCTGGGCTTGTCGTATGGCCAGGCAGCAGGTGCTATGACCAGCAACTTCAGCGCCAAGTACCGCTATACCGGAGCGGCATTCACGACCGACATGGCTTGGCTGATAGGTGCCGCCTTTGCACCCTTGGTGGCATTGGGCTTGTCGGCGCGCTTTGGCTTGGCTTATGTCAGCATTTATCTGCTGTCGGGCGCGATCTGTACCCTGGCCGCGTTGCGCGTCAACAGGGTGCTGGCCGACCGCGATTGAGGGGCATACGAACTGGGCGCCATCACTGCGCTCGGTTCAAGCACAAAAATAGCTGCTAGCGCAGAAATTAACTGCACTAGCAGCTATATTTTTTGTAGCTATAAAAGTCAGGCCGCAGCGCTGGCGTAGTTCTGTGGAAACAGCTTTCGCTCAATCAGCTCGATCAGGATGTGCAGCACCTTGATATGCAGTTCCTGCACCCGGTCGGCGAACTGACCACCGGGTGTGCAGATATAGACCGTGCTCAGGGCCTCCAGCGCTTCGCTGCGCTTGCCACTGAGGATGATGACCTCCATGCCCAGTGCGCGGGCGGCGGCGGCGGCGCGTACCACGTTCTTGCTGGTGCCGCTGGTGCTCAGGGCCACCAGGCAGTCGCCGGGCCGGCCATGGGACTCGACATAGCGCGAGAACACCTGCTCGTAGCCCAGGTCGTTGCCGACGCAGGTCATATGACCTGCGTCGCTGATCGCGGTGGCGGCCAGGCCGGGGCGGTCCAGGCGGTAGCGGCCGGTCAGCTCCTCGGCGAAGTGCATGGCATCGCACATCGAGCCGCCATTACCGCAGGAATACACGCGGCCCTTGTTTTCGAACACGCGTATCAGCAACCGGGCCGCATCTTCGATGGTGGCCAGCGCCGCTGGGTTGCTCAGCAGTGCGGTTAGTGCTGCCTGGGCCTCGTTCAGGCTGGATGTGATGTGGTTTTGCATGGGCTTTCCGGTGGTGGCGCTGGACTATACCGCTGGTGCGGCGCGGTGTGGGAAGGTCCTACGAGACTGGAGGGTGTCTGTGCCGTGTTGCAGTGCAAAAAAATGCGTACTTGACGATACGGATGATTGAATATTCAAAATATTGAAAAATTACGCATGAAATATGTGTTTTCAGGCGCTATGCGGGGGCAATTTGCAGAGCACCTGCACGTCCAAATCTCCACAATCAAGCTTTTCAAAACCGTGTTCAAGGAGCTACGTCATGCATACAGCAGCAGGAGATTTATTCGACAACCCGATGGGCCTGATGGGCTTTGAATTCGTAGAGTTCGCCTCGCCCACGCCGGGCCTGCTGGAGTCGGTGTTCGAGCACATGGGCTTTACGCTGGTGGCGACACACCGCTCCAAAGACGTGTTGCTGTACCGCCAGGGCGACATCAATTTCATCGTCAACCGCGAGCCCAAGAGTGTGGCTGGTTATTTCGCGGCGGAACATGGTCCCAGCGCTTGCGGCATGGCGTTTCGCGTGAAAGATTCGCACCACGCCTACCGCCGTGCCTTGGAGCTGGGTGCGCAGCCGATCGAAATCCCCACCGGCCCCATGGAGCTGAACCTACCCGCCATCAAGGGCATAGGCGGCGCGCCGCTGTACCTGATAGACCGGTATGAAGATGGCAAGTCCATCTATGACATCGACTTCAACTTCATCGACGGTGTAGACCGCCACCCGGTGGGCCACGGTCTGAAGCTGATCGACCACCTGACACACAACGTCTACCGTGGTCGCATGGCTTTCTGGGCCGATTTTTACGAGCGCCTGTTCAACTTTCGTGAGATACGCTTCTTCGACATCAAGGGCGAATACACCGGCCTGACCAGCAAGGCCCTGACTGCGCCGGACGGCAAGATCCGTATCCCGCTCAATGAAGAGTCGCGCCAGGGGGGCGGGCAGATTGAAGAATATTTGATGAAGTTCAACGGTGAAGGCATACAGCACATCGCCCTCATCTGCGACGACTTGCTGGCGGCTGTGGACAAACTGGCCTTGGCCGGTGTGCCGCTGATGACGGCGCCCAACGAGGTGTATTACGAAATGCTGGACAGCCGCCTGCCCGGCCACGGCCTGGACGTGGGCGCCCTGCAAACCCGGGGCATCCTGGTGGACGGCAGCACTGAGGGCGGGACTCCACGCCTGCTGCTGCAGATCTTTTCGCAGACCCAGCTGGGACCGGTGTTTTTTGAATTCATCCAACGCCGGGGGGACGAGGGCTTTGGCGAGGGCAATTTCAAGGCCTTGTTCGAGTCGCTGGAGCGCGACCAGATTCGCCGCGGCGCGCTGGAAACCGCATGAAAGCCAGCCCTGACGTAAGTGCCGTGCACAAATTAGACCCGCAGACATTTGGCGAATGGCAGCCTGAATTCCAACATTGGCGCTTCAGTACCGAGCGTGGCGGCCTGATGGTGCGCGAGTTCGTCTTTGCGGACTTTGCTGCAGCTTTTGGATTCATGGCCCAGCTCGCTGTGGTGGCCGAAAAGTGCGACCACCACCCGGAGTGGCGCAATGTGTACAACCGGGTGGAAATCACCCTCACCACGCACGACGTGCAAGGACTGTCGCAACGCGACCTGGCGCTGGCACGCCATGCGGATGCGGCCTACCTAGGCTTTACCTCTCATCTACCAGCATGAACCCAACTTCGAATACCAAACATGGCTTGGCCGCAGGTGACGCCCACCCTCCCGAGCGGGTCGACTGGACCATAGACCAAGGCTGGGACAACTACAGTCCCGAAGAACACGCCACTTGGAAAACCCTTTACGAGCGCCAGACCCGGCTGTTGCCCGGCCGCGCCTGCGATGAGTTTGTGCAGGGCATGCGCGACCTGTCCATCGGCGCGGACCAGATACCCGATTTCCGGCGGCTCAGCGAAGTGCTGATGCAGCGTACCGGCTGGCAAGTGGTGGCGGTGCCCGGGCTGGTACCCGACGAGGTGTTCTTCGAACATCTGGCAAACCGGCGTTTCCCGGCGGGGCAGTTCATCCGCAAGCCGCACGAGCTGGACTATCTGGAAGAACCCGACGTGTTCCACGACGTGTTTGGCCATGTGCCCATGCTGATGAATCCCACGATTGCCGACTACATCCAGGCCTATGGTGTGGGCGGGCTGCGGGCGCAGAAGCTGGGCGTGCTGGACAAGCTGGCGCGCGTGTACTGGTATACGGTGGAGTTTGGCCTGGTGCAGCAAAAAGATGGTTTGCGCATTTATGGCGCGGGCATTGCATCGTCTTCGTCGGAGAGCGTTTTTTCGCTGGACAGCGCATCACCCAACCGCGTGCGTTTTGATCTGCCGCGCGTCATGCGCACCCACTACCGCATCGACGATTTCCAGGAAACCTATTTCGTCATCCAAAACCTGGATGAGCTGTTGGAGCTGGCCCACATCGACTTTGGCCCTTTGTACGCCCAGATACAAGGACTGCCCGAATGCCAACCAGGCCAGTTGCTGGACGGCGACCTGGTGCTGACACATGGCACCGGCAGCTACCACCAGGCCAAACGAGGAGCGCACTGATATGCAGGCATCCCGTAGCACCGTGATGGTGACCGGTGCCGCTGGCAACCTGGGGCGCGCCGTGGCGGACGTATTCGCCAACAGCGGCGCTAATCTGGTGCTGCTTGACATGCGGCGCGAAGATCTGGAGTCGCGCTATGGCCTGGAGGGCGACGGCCGCCTGTTTGCGCCGGCCAATCTGTTGGACCTTGAGCAGGTGCAAACCGCCATGCAGGCCGCTATGGCCCGCTTCGGACGGATTGATGTGCTGTGCAACCTGGCCGGCGGCTTTCGCATGGGCGACGCGGTGCATGCCACTCCGGCCAGTACATGGGACTTCGTGCAGGACATCAATATCCGTACGCTGCTGAATATGGCCCGCGCCGTGGTGCCGCATATGCTGGAGCACGGTGGTGGCAAGATCGTCAATGTGGGTGCCTACGCTGCCCAGCGCGGAGCCGCCTACATGGGGGCTTATTGCAGCGCCAAAAGCGGTGTCATCCGCCTGACGGAAACCATGGCCGCAGAACTGCGCGAGCAGCACATCAACGTCAACTGCGTGCTGCCCACCATCCTCGACACCCCGGACAACCGGGCGGCGATGCCTGATGCAGATCCCACGCGCTGGGTGGCCCCCAAGGCGCTGGCCAGCGTGGTGGCTTTCCTGGCGTCGGACGCGGCCAGCGCAGTGCACGGAGCGGCCTTGCCCGTGACCGGATTGAGCTGAAGGCCTGCCATGTTCCAACATATCCCGGCCTTCGCGGGCGACCGCATCTTCAGTCTGAATGAAAGCTTTCAAAAGGACTCCAGACCCCACAAGGTGAATTTGTCGATAGGCATTTATTGCGACGAGGAAGGGCGCGTGCCGGCCCAGGACGCGGTGCACCAAGCCGAAACACAGATCGCGGCCGCCCGACGGCCCAAACCCTATCTTCCGATGGAAGGGGCGGCCAACTTCCGCCACGCCATGCAGGCCTTGCTTTTCGGTGAGGGGCATGAAGCGCTGGCCAGTGGCCGGGTGGCCACCATCCAGACGGTGGGCTCCAGCGGCGGCCTCAAGGCGGGCGCCGAGTTCATTCGGCGATGGTTTCCGTCCAGCGGCGTGTGGTTGAGCGACCCCAGCTGGGACAACCACCACAGCCTGTTTGAAAGCGCGGGCATCGCGGTGGGAAGTTATCCCTATTACGACCCCGTAAACGGGCTACGCTTTGACGCCATGTCGGCCGCCTTGCGGTCGCTGCCCCCTTTCAGTGTCGTGCTGCTGCATGCCTGCTGCCACAACCCCACCGGGGTGGATCTGAGCCCCGCCCAGTGGGAAGAACTGGTGCCGATCATCCAGACGCATCGCTTGATTCCATTTCTGGACCTGGCTTACCAGGGGTTTGGCGAGGGCATTGAAGAAGACGCGTTTGCCGTGCGGCTGCTGGCCCAGGCGGGCATCCCTTTTTTGGTGGCGAATACCTTGTCCAAAAGCATGGGTTTGTATGGCGAGCGTTGTGGAGCTCTCAGCGTGGTGTGCGCCGACCCGCAGCAGGCTGACTGCGTGCTGGGGCAACTGAAGTTCACCGTACGCCAAAACTACTTCAGTCCTCCGGCCCATGGTGGACAGATTGCGGCCCAAGTCCTCGGTGATCCGGGGCTGAGGGCTTCGTGGGCCTGTGAAGTGTCGGCCATGCGCGAGCGCATTCGGGGCCTGCGCGTGCAATTGCATGCTGCGCTGGCCCGCAAGTTGGGTGGAGGGGATTTCGACTATCTGCTGCGCCAGCGCGGTATGTTCAGCTATACCAATATGCGCGCGGAGCAGGTACAGCGCTTGCGTGAAGAACACGCCATCTACCTGGTGGATTCAGGCCGCTTGTGCATCTCGGGCTTGAATGCAGCCAACCTGGACCGAGTGGCTAGCGCGATAGCGGCCGTGCATCGAGGGGCAGTAAATCGGACATGGCAAAAAGAAACCCATAGGCGCGGCCTGATGCAGTCTGGCTAATCTTGGGCTTGTCGGGTACCGCTGGGTACCAGGGGACAGGCCCAAGACCGGCGTTTCAAACCGCATCCGGTCGCGCCCATTGCGGCTCCAGCGGGAGCCGCCGTGGCATCAATCGTTGCTGTCGTTGGAGAAGGTACGGACGGTGCTGTAGGCATTCACCACGCCAGGTACTTGGCTGGCTACATAGCGTGCCTTGGACTCTTCACGTGGGCCTTGGGTCCAGCCGTGCAGAGTCACCGTGCTGCCCTCGGCGGTCACGGTCACCTTCTTGGCAGCGTCGCCCATGCTGCTGTCCAGCGCGGATTGCACGGCACCGGCCAGGTCGGCAGTATTGGCGGCGGCATGGGCCGGCAGGAAGGCACCCGCAGCCAGTGCGAACAGGGCGGAAGCGGCAATGCGGTTGAAAGTGCGTGTCATGGTGGATCCTTGTGTTGTGGCACCGTTTTCAGTGCGATGGGGTGATCTTCCCAAGCCAGGCCATGTTTTGTGTTGCGACAGCGCGCGAGCCGTATTACATCTGCAATCTAGGGTGAAACCCTAGGCATTTGAAATGCTATGAAATGGATAGCTATCAGCGCAGAGATTACCTGCGCTAGAGGCCTAAAAAGCCTATGAAACCAGATGCCCCAGCGGCAATACGCCATGGCCCTTCACTTCGCCCAATGAAAAGCTGGTGTGCAGGTCCTTCACATTGGGCAAATTCACCAGCACCTGCCGGGCGAACTGGCTGAAGGTATTCAGGTCGCGCGACACCACCTGCAGCTCGAAGGTGCCGGTGCCGCTGATGTAGTGGCAGGACACCACCTCGGGGATGTTGCGTATCGCCTCCTCCAGCCCCTGCAGCGCCGGGCCGCTGTTTTGCACCGCGTCCAGCCGCACAAAGGCCAGTACGTCCAGGCCGATTTTGTGGCGGTCGATCTCGGCGCGGTAGCCGCGGATATAGCCAGCCTCCTCCAGCGCCCGCACGCGCCGCCAGCAGGGTGCGGCCGACAAGCCCACGCGTTGGGCCAGCTCGGCATTGGTCAGCCGTGCATTGGCCTGCAAGGCATCGAGGATGGTGAGGTCAAACTTATCCAGCATGTATTCACTGTATCTGCGCAAGATCCTTTCGCGAAGTAGGGGAAACGAGGCAAAGAACGCAAACACTTACCGCGCATGCAGGCATACACTTTTTCTCAAAGCGGAGCCCACTCCGTTGGAGACAAGCACGATGAATGCACCGTTGCCCGACAGCATCCGCAAGGCCCTGGAAAGCGCGTCCCTGGACGACAAGCCGCATAGCGGCTTGCGCCGAAGGCACAAATACAGCGCGGGCGGCGTAGCCGGACGCACGGAATTTGGCGTCGAGCCAGGAGGTACGGTATGAACGCCCCGCTACCCGAACACATTCTGCAGGCCCTGGAGACGGTCACCCTCGACGACAAATACCGCCTGGACCACGGGCGCGCCTTCATGAGCGGGGTGCAAGCCCTGGTCAAGCTGCCCATGCTGCAGCAGCTGCGCGATGTGCAGGCCGGCCACCACACGGCGGGCTTCATAAGCGGCTACCGGGGCTCGCCGCTGGGTACTTACGACCAGGCGCTGTGGAAGGCCGAGAAATACCTCAAGGCGCAGAACATCGTGTTCCAGCCCGGCGTGAACGAGGAGCTGGCCGCCACCGCTGTATGGGGTACGCAGCAGCTGGGCTTCTCCCCCCCGGGTACCAACAAGTTTGACGGCGTATTCGGCATCTGGTACGGCAAGGGGCCGGGCGCGGACCGCTGTTCGGATGTGTTCAAGCACGCCAACATGGCCGGCACCACGGCCTTGGGCGGCGTGATCGCGGTGGCCGGCGACGACCATATTTCCAAAAGCTCCACCGCCGCGCACCAGAGCGACCATATCTTCAAAGCCTGTGGGCTGCCGGTGTTCTTCCCCACCAATGTGCAAGAGATACTGGACCTGGGCCTGCACGCGTTTGCCATGAGCCGCTTTTCCGGCGTCTGGGCCGGCATGAAGACCATCCAGGAAATCGTCGAGTCCAGCGCAACCGTGTGGGTGGACCCGGGGCGGGTGGACATCCAAATTCCCACCGACTTTGTGATGCCGCCAGGCGGCCTGCACATCCGCTGGCCCGACCACGCGCTGGAGCAGGAGGCGCGCCTGATGCACTACAAGTGGTATGCCGCCCTGGCCTACATCCGCGCGAACCGGCTGAACTACAACGTGATCGAGGGCCCGAACGATAGATTCGGCGTGATCGCCAGCGGCAAGGCCTATAACGACACGCGCCAGGCGTTGCTCGACCTGGGCCTGGACGACGCAACCTGCCGCCGCATCGGCCTGCGCCTGCACAAGGTCGCCGTGGTCTGGCCGCTGGAGGCCCAGCTGACGCGCGAGTTCGCCACCGGCTTGCAAGAGATTTTGGTGGTGGAAGAAAAGCGCCAGGTCATCGAATACCAGCTCAAGGAAGAGCTGTACAACTGGCGCGCCGATGTGCGGCCGAATGTGCTGGGTAAGTTCAACGAGCCCGAAGGCGACCTCAGCGGCGGGGAATGGTCCATGGCCAACCCCACGGCCAACACCTTGCTGCGCGCCAATGCCGACTTGTCGCCCGCGCTGATCGCCCGCGCTATCGCCCAGCGGCTGCACAAGCTAGGCGTGGATGCCGACGTGGCTGCCCGTATGGACGCCCACCTGGCCGTGCTGGATGCGCAGGACAGCGCTCTGCGCGCGCTCAGCCAGCGCCATGCGCCGGTGGCCCGCCTGCCCTGGTACTGCTCGGGCTGCCCGCACAACACCAGCACCGTGGTGCCCGAGGGCTCGCGCGCCATGGGCGGCATAGGCTGCCACTTCATGGCCACCTGGATGGACCGCAGCACGATTGCCTTCACCCAGATGGGCGGCGAGGGCGTGCCCTGGGTAGGCCAGCAGCCCTTCACCACCGACCAACACATCTTCGCCAACTTGGGCGACGGCACCTACTTCCACAGCGGTCTGTTGGCGATACGCCAGGCCATTGCCGCAGGGGTGAACATCACCTACAAGATTTTGTACAACGACGCCGTGGCCATGACCGGTGGCCAGCAGGTCGGTGAGCGCCCGGAAGGTCACTCGGTTGTGCAGATAGCGCAGTCTGTGCTTGCGGAGGGTGCTATCAAAACCGTAGTGGTGACGGACGAGCCCGAGAAGTACCAGGGCGTGGCGCTGGCGCCCGGCGTGGAGGTCAAGCACCGTGACTTGCTGGACGATATCCAGCGCGAGTTCCGGGAGATCCGAGGCACGACCATCATCATCTACGACCAGACCTGCGCCACTGAAAAGCGCCGCCGTCGCAAGCGCGGCACCCTGGTGGACCCGGCGGTGCGGGTGGTCATTAACGAGCTGGTCTGCGAGGGCTGTGGCGACTGCGGCGACCAGAGCAACTGCCTGAGCGTGGAGCCGCTGGAAACCCCGTTTGGCCGTAAGCGCCAGATCAACCAGTCCAGCTGCAACAAGGACCTGAGCTGCGTGAAAGGCTTCTGCCCCAGCTTTGTCACGGTGGAAGGCGGGCAGCTGCGCAAGAAGCGCGGCGACCAGGCGGCATCGCCCTTCAGCGGCGGCCTGTTGCCCGAGCCCCAATTGGCCAGCACCGCCACGGTGTGGGGCATTGTGGTGGCCGGCGTGGGCGGCACCGGCGTCATCACCATAGGCCAGTTGCTGGGTGTGGCCGCGCATCTGGAGGGCAAGGGCATCGTCACCCAGGACGCGGCAGGCCTGGCGCAAAAAGGCGGCGCCACCTGGAGCCATGTGTTGATCGCCGACACGCAGGACAGCATCCGCACCACCCGTGTGAGCCAGGCGGCGGCCGACCTGATTTTGGGCTGCGACCCGGTGGTCACCGCCGCAGCGGAAACCCTGCTGCGCATGCGCCCGGGCCGTACCCAGGTGGTGTTGAACACGCACAGCGCACCCACGGCGGCCTTTGTGCACAACGCCGACTGGACCAACCCCGGCGAGGCCTGTGGGGCCGACATTCTGCAAGCGGCGGGGGCTGGCGAGGTGAGCAGCTTCGACTTCGATGCCGCCGCCAACCGTCTGATGGGCGACAGCCTGTATGCCAACCCCATGCTGCTGGGCTACGCCTGGCAAAAGGGCTGGGTACCGTTGCAGCTGGATTCGCTGCTGCGCGCCATCGAGCTCAACAATATGGCGGTGGAGGCCAACAAGACCGCCTTCGCCTGGGGGCGCCGCGCCGCGCTGGACCCGGCCAGCGTGGCGACGCCTGCCCAGCCCATCACCTGGCATCAGCGCGAATCGCTTGACGCGATGCTCCAGCGCCGGGTGGAGTTCCTGACGGGCTACCAGAATGCCGCCTACGCCGACAGCTACCGTGCTTTCGTTGCCCAGGTGCGCCAGGCCGAGCAGCCGCTGGATTCGCGCCTGCCACTGACCGAGGCCGTGGCCCGTTACCTGTTCAAGCTCATGGCCTACAAGGACGAGTATGAGGTGGCGCGGCTGCAGACCGATCCGGCCTTCCTGGCCCGGATTGGCGAGCAGTTCGAGGGCGATTTCCGTCTGCACTACCACCTGGCGCCGCCGCTGCTGTCGCGCAAGAACGCCAAGGGCGAGTTGCAAAAGCGCAAGTTCGGCCCGGCCACTGGCTTGCTGCTGCGCTGGCTGGCCCGGCTAAAAGGCCTGCGCGGCACGCCGTTCGATCCGTTTGGCTACCAGGCCGAGCGCCGTGCCGAGCGTGCCCTGGTGGATGAATACCGGGCCAGCATCGCCCAACTGCTACCGGTTTTGGCGCCGGCCAACCATGCGGCGGCGCTGGCGTTGGCCCGTGTTCCGGAGCGCATCCGGGGCTATGGCCACATCAAGCAGCGGCATCTGGTGGCCGCCCGGGCTGAATGGGTGGCGCAGACGGCTGCTTTTAACTCCAGTGCAAAATAGGCCTCTGGCGCAGGTAATACGTGCGCTGTAAGCTATATTAAATATAGCATCCCTGGGCCGCACACGCCCAGCCTGTGTTCGGTTTGGGCGTGGCAATACTGCCGCATACAATCGGCGTTGCCCTCGCCTGGCGGGTCGGCGCTCGTCGCGCCCTGCCTGCGGGTTTTATTTTGTATTTCGAAGTTGGAGCCATTTGTGTTCATTTCCTCTGCTTTTGCCCAAACTGCCCCCGCTGCTGCAGCCGCCGGTGGTGACATGATGTCGTCCATTACGGGCATGCTCCCGCTGATCCTGATGTTCGTGGTGCTGTACTTCGTCATGATCCGCCCCCAGATGAAAAAGCAGAAAGAGCACCGCGCCATGATCGACGCGCTGGCCAAGGGCGATGAAGTCGTCACCACCGGCGGCCTGCTGGGTAAGGTCACCAAGCTGGGCGACGGCTTTGTCAGCCTGGAGATCGCCAACGGCGTTGAAGTACAGCTGCAACGCAGCGCTGTCGTCCAAGTCCTGCCCAAGGGCACGGTTAAATAATTAGAAGCTGGAAGCGCAAGCGCGATCATGAATCGATACCCGGTATGGAAGTACGTGATCCTTCTGGTCGCGCTACTGGTGGGGACCATTTACACCCTGCCCAATTTCTTTGGTGAAGCACCCGCGGTGCAGGTCTCGGCGGCTCGCTCGTCGGTCAAGATCGACAGCACCACCCTGGCCAAGGTGCAAGAAGCCCTGGCTGCCAACAGTCTGGCGCCCACGCTGGTCGAGATCGACGGCAACTCGGTCAAGGCCCGTTTTGATTCCACCGACAGCCAGCTCAAGGCCAAGGACGTGGTGCAAAAGGCGCTGGTGCCCGATGCCAACGACGCCAGCTACGTGGTGGCGCTGAATCTGCTGTCGCGTTCGCCCTCGTGGCTGACCGCACTGCGTGCCGTGCCCATGTATCTGGGCCTGGACTTGCGTGGCGGCGTGCACTTCATGCTGCAGGTGGACATGCAGGCCGCGCTGAGCAAGAAGGCCGAGTCGCTGACCGGCGACCTGCGCTCCAGCATGCGCGACAAGAATGTGCGCCATAGCGGCATCAGCCGCAATGGCCAGGCCATCGAAGTGCGCTTCCGCGACAGCGAAACCCTGGCCGCCGGCAAGGCCGTGGTGCAAGACCAGTTCCCCGACCTGATCACCACCGACGCGCCCGACGGCACCGAATACAAGCTCACCGCCACTATCCGCCCCGAGGCCGCGCGCCGCGTGCAGGACCAGGCGTTGAAGCAGAACATCACCACCCTGCACAACCGTATCAACGAACTCGGCGTGTCCGAGCCGGTGATCCAGCAGCAGGGCCTGGACCGCATCGTGGTGCAACTGCCGGGCGTGCAGGACACCGCCAAGGCCAAGGACATCCTGGGCCGTACCGCTACCCTGGAAGTGCGCTTGGTGGACGAAAGCACCGAAGCCGCCGCTGCCTCCGTGGGCAATGGCGCCGTACCGTTTGGCGATGAGCGCTACCTGGAGCGCAGCGGCCAGCCGGTGATCGTCAAGAAGCAGGTCGTGCTGACAGGTGAAAACCTGACCGATGCCCAGCCCGGCTTTGAAAGTCAGACCCAGGAGCCCACCGTCAACCTGACGCTGGACGCCAAAGGTTCGCGCATCTTCAAGGATGTGACGCGTGAAAACATCGGTAAGCGCATGGCCATCATCCTGTTCGAAAAGGGCAAGGGCGAGGTCGTGACCGCGCCGGTGATCCGTTCCGAAATCGCCGGTGGCCGGGTGCAGATCTCGGGCCGCATGACGACCCAGGAAGCCAGCGACACCGCGTTGCTGCTGCGCGCCGGCTCGTTGGCTGCACCGATGGAAATCATCGAAGAGCGCACTATCGGCCCGAGCCTGGGTGCGGAGAACATTTCCAAGGGCTTCCACAGCGTGCTGTGGGGCTTCCTGACCGTGGCGGCCTTCATGTGCGGCTACTACATGCTGTTTGGCGTGTTCTCGAGTATTGCGCTGGCTTTCAATTTGCTGCTGCTGGTGGCCGTGCTGTCCATGCTGCAAGCCACCTTGACTTTGCCCGGTATGGCGGCGATGGCTCTGGTGCTGGGTATGGCGATTGACTCCAATGTGCTGATCAACGAACGCGTGCGTGAAGAGCTGCGTGCCGGCGCCTCGCCGCAGGCCGCTATCCACGCCGGTTTTGACCGCGCCTGGGCGACGATTCTGGACTCGAACATCACCAGCGCAATCGTGGGTATCGCCCTGCTGGCATTTGGCTCCGGCCCGGTGCGCGGCTTTGCGGTGGTGCACGTGCTGGGTATTGCGACCAGTATCTTTTCCAGCGTGTTCTTCTCACGTGGCTTGGTCAACCTGTGGTATGGCCGCCAGAAGAAGCTCAAGACCGTGTCCATCGGCACCGTGTGGCGGCCCGATGCCGCCGTTGAAACCAACGCCAAGTAAGGACGCGACACCATGGAGTTTTTCAAGATCCACCGCGACATCCCGTTCATGCGGCATGCGCTGGTGTTCAACATCATTTCCTTCCTCACCTTTGTGGCGGCGGTGTTCTTCCTGTTCTCGCGCGGCCTGCATTTGTCAGTGGAGTTCACTGGTGGCACTCTGATGGAGGTCAGCTATTCCCAGCCGGCCGACCTGACCAAGGTGCGTACGGTGGTGGCCGGCCTGGGCCTGCAGGATGTGCAGGTGCAGAACTTCGGCACCTCGCAGGATGTGCTGATCCGCATGCCGGTGCAAAAAGGTGTGACCTCGGCCCAGCAAAGCGACCAGGTACTGACCGCGCTGAAAACCGAAGACGCATCGGTGCAGCTCAAGCGCACCGAGTTTGTCGGCCCGCAAGTCGGCGACGAACTGGCGGTGGATGGCCTGAAGGCCCTGGCCTTTGTGGTCGTGGGCATCATGCTGTACTTGGCCGTCCGGTTCGAGTGGAAGTTTGCCGTGGCGGCCATCTTCGCCAACTTGCACGATGTGGTCATCATCCTGGGCTTTTTTGCCTTCTTCCAGTGGGAATTTTCGTTGCCGGTGCTGGCGGCGGTATTGGCCGTGCTGGGTTACTCGGTGAATGAATCGGTGGTGATTTTTGACCGTATCCGCGAGAACTTCCGCCGCATGCGCAAGATGACGCCGATGCAGGTGATCGACAACGCGATCACTTCTACCATCAGCCGCACTATCATTACCCACGGTTCGACCCAGATCATGGTGCTGTCCATGTTGCTGTTCGGCGGCCCGACCTTGCATTACTTTGCGCTTGCGCTCACTATTGGTATTTGCTTCGGTATTTACTCATCCGTGTTCGTGGCCGCGGCGATTGCCATGTGGCTTGGTATCCAGCGAGAAGATCTAGTGAAGTCGTCCTCCAAGAAAGAAGATCCGAACGATCCCAACGCAGGTGCGACTGTCTGACCTGCTATTGACGTATGGCTGCAGCCGCTCCTTCTTCTGCTGACCTGCAACTCGCCCGCACAGCGCGCGAGCGCTTTGTCACGGAGGCATGTCAGGGCCTGGAGGTCACTGGACGCGTGGTCGGCGCCCGGTTGACGGCCCTGATCGAGGAAGTTCGCCCGGCACGCGAGATGCAGGAACGGCGTGATGCCTGGACCGCATTCCAGCGCCAGGGCCGCGTGTGGGAGCAGGCGACAGCCAATGCCTGGCGCCAGGCTCTGAAACCCCAGGCGCCGGCTTTGCCGGTACGTAGCTCGTCCATGCAGTTCGAGTTGATGGGCGACGATGTGGTCGAGAACAAGATACTGGCATCGCGTCTGTCCCTGTCCATCCAGGATCGACTGGCCGAACCCTATGCGAATGCCAGTGCCGCCATCCAGCAGCTGGAAGGACGTGGCGAACTCGCTGCGCAGGACCCTTTGCGTCCCGAGGTGCTGATGCTCTGGCTGGTTGAGCAATGGGCGGGCTCTGGTCTGCCGCGCAATATATTGCTACTGGTCACCGACGTCTTGCAACGTGAGCTTGGCACGCATCTGCTGGCAGCCTACGCGGCTTGCAATGCGTTCTTGTTGTCCAGCGGCGTGCAGGTCACGTCAGATTTGCGGGGCCGGGTGAAGCGTACGGCCTCCGGTTCAGCTTCAGATGCCCCGCGTTTCACCAAGGAGCCGCAATTCCGCCCGGGAGATGAGGATTCCGAATGGGACGGAATGCAAATTGCGCCGTCTTCTTATTCCGGAGGTGGATTCACGAATGCCCGTGGCCCAGGAACTCCCCCCATGAGGCCGTTTGGCACTGAGGGTGTTCCAGGCAACGCCGCTCAGGGCGGTGGGGCGAATAACCAGGGGTCTGTCCAGCGTGGGCGCCATCCAGCGGACGAAACCCGCATGATGACAGTGGCTTCGCCCATGTTGCGGGCGCGGCGTCGTGCCCAGGGCGTCATGGGCCATTTGAAGCGCATGTTGAGTGACCATGTGAGTGGTTTTGATGCCACGGTGGCGCAACCGATTTCACCCGCTTTGGCGCGCGCCGTGGCGCGCCCCGAAGATGGAGGCAGTACCAGTCCCTTGCCTATTGGGCTGATGTCCACCGGCCGCTACGAATATGGCCAGGCGGATGTTTCCCAGGCTGCGGGCATTTTGCGCGAGCGCTCCAACCAGCTTAAACAAAAAGCCGCCACCGCCTCGGAAAAGGCCACCATTGAGATTGTGGCCCTGATGTTTCAGAGCATCCTGGCCGAAGAGCGCATACCTCCGTCGGCGCGCGTCTGGTTTGCCCGTTTGCAGCTACCGGTATTGCGCGTGGCGCTGGCCGAGCCCGAGTTTTTTGGCACGGTGGATCACCCGGCACGCCAGTTGATCGACCGTATGGGTTCTTGCGTCATGGGCTTTGATGCCAGCGCGATTGGCGGCACCGCGCTGGAGTCCGAGATTCGGCGCGTGGTGCAGGTGATCGAACAGTACCCTGAAACGGGCCGGCGCGTGTTCCAACTGGTTTACGACGAATTCGTCCTGTTCCTGTCCAAGCATTTGACCGAAAAAGGCAGTACCCAGCGCCTGGTGACGCTGGCGCAGCAGGTGGAGCAAAAAGAAACTCTGGCCATCCAGTACACCATTGAGCTGCGCAATATGCTCAAGGACATGCCGGTGCGCGAGGAGATCCGCGAGTTCCTGTTCAAGGTCTGGGCCGAGGCTCTGGCCATGGCTGCTGTACGCAACGGCCGGCAGCATGAGGAAACCGTGGCTTTGAAGAAGGCGGCCTCAGAGCTGGTCTGGTCGGCCAGCGCCAAGCCGAACCGGGCCGACCGCGCACGTGTAATCCAGAGCCTACCCATGCTGCTGCAGCGCCTGCGCCAGGGCATGGGTCTGTTGGGCTTGGATACGGCCGCGCAGGAAGGGCATATCAAGCGTATCAGCGATACCTTGGCCGACGCCTTCATGTCCAAGACCGAGGCCATTCCGCAGTCGCGCTTGGAAGCCATGTCGGTACACCTGGCGAATCTGGAAGATTTCTTCAGCGACGACGATCTGGGTGACCTGCCGCTGGATGCCGAAAATATCGAAATGATGCTGGGCATGGATGCCTCCAGCATCGATGTGATTGCCGATGGCGGCTCCAAGCCCAGTGAGGCCATGTTGGCCTGGGCGCAAGAGCTGCAACTGGGCCATTGGTTTGTGTTGGACCACAACCGCCAAGTCAACCGTGTGCAATTTGCCTGGCGCAGCGAGCGCAAGCAACTGCATTTGTTTGCCTCCATGGACGGGCATAGCTATTTGATCCAGGCGCGTCGCCTGGCGGCTTATCTGCAGGCTGGCCTGCTAGTGCCGCAGGAAGATGAGACCTTGACCTTGCGCGCCACCCGCGACGCCCTGAACAAGCTGGACGCTAATCCTGAACGCCTGTTGGCCTAATTCCGAGGCGCCACGCGGGCAGTCAGTGCGCGATACGCTCCGATGCGTCGTCGCAGAGTTCGTCCAACACCAGGGCGTCGGGTTCTTCGCCAAAACTCCAGTAGACCATCAGGATGATGATTTTCAGGTCGTCCAGGCACACAGGGTTATCGCCTGTGGCCATGGCACGGTCCAGCACAATTTCCCGCATGGCCGCTGGTAGCACACCGGCATCTTCCAGAAAGCGGATGAAACCCAGGCAGTCTGCACCCAGCCTGTCTTGTTCGGCCACGGAGTAGATGCGCATGCTGTCGAGCGTGGGCGAAACGGTGGGTGGCAAGTTGGTCAGCGTGCCCGGCGTGCGGGCGATCAGGGCCGGGTCTGTGCCCATTGCGGCCAGTTGCAGACCATCCAGCCAGCGCATGGCCTCGGCGATTTCGTCTGCAGCAAAACCCACCGCGCTCAGCTTGCGCTCCAGCAGGGGGGCTTCGGGGCAGGCATCGCCCCGCCAGTAGTTCTCATAAACGAAAACAAGTACTTCAAACATGGACCCAATATAGCGCAGATCGGTGCCGCGCGACGGCGCGAGCAATCAGGCCGCAGCCATACGCTGGAATAGCCCGCCCGGCAGACGCGCGACGCGGTTGTCCAGTTCCAGTTCCAGCAGCTGAACCTGTAGGCTGGCGGTATCCATGCCCGTGCGTGCCACCAATGCGTCCAGGCTGACTGGGTCGTAACCTAGCGCGTTGAGCAGAGAATCTTCTGCATCATTTTCCTCTGCGACGCAGGTTCCATCTGTGCTGGTAGCTATGGTTTTGGAAGCAATCTGGGGTTGTAGCTCCTCCAGCACGTCTTGAATGTTCTCCACCAGCTTGGCGCCTTGCTTGATCAGCGCATGGCAGCCGCGGGCCTGTGGCGACTGGATGGAGCCGGGAATCGCAAACACTTCTTTACCTTGTTCGGCTGCCAGCCTGGCGGTGATCAGCGAACCTGACTGCAGCGCGGCCTCGACCACGAGCGTACCTTGCGTCAGCCCGGCGATCAGGCGGTTGCGCTTGGGGAAGTTGGCCGGCAGCGGCGGTGTGCCCAGCAGGTACTCGCTGAGCAATACGCCATGCCGGGCAATGCGGTGAGCCAGTGCCAGGTTGCGTTTGGGATAGACCCGGTCCAGGCCGGTGCCGACTACCGCCACCGTGGCCAGTTGGTCGGCGTGTGCGCCCTCCAGTGCCCCGAGGTGGGCGGCGCTGTCTACACCCAGCGCCAAGCCGGACACGACGGTCCAGCCTGCCTGTGCGCAAGCCTGGCCAAACTGCTGGGCATGCGTTTCGCCCTGGGCTGTGGGGTTGCGGCTGCCGACTATGGCGATGCTGCGCTGGCTGACGGTTTCCCACAGGTCGATGCGGCCCAGGGCAAACAGCAGCAGCGGCGGGTCGGCCATGGCCAGCAGCGATTCCGGGTAGAGGGCGTCCCCCAGGGTGATGACGGCGCGCTGGCCCTGGGCCGGGTCGGCCTGTGCCAGCCAGTTTTCGGTGCTTTCGAGTTGGGCTACGGCATCGGGCGGTGGCAGCTGTAAGGCCTTGGCTTGCGCCGGGGTGACGAATTGTTCCAGCGCGGCGCGGGACTGTGTGAAAACGTCCTGGGGAAGGCCATAGGCAGCCAGCAGGCGGCGTGCGGTTTCGTTGCCTATGCCCGGTGTCAGCACCAGGCGTAGCCATGCCGCCAGTTCTTCCCGCTCCATGCGTGCTGTGCTTAGTGCGGCGTGGTTACGCGATCACCAATCTTGACGCCTGACTTGATTTGCAGGATCAGCCCATAGGACAGCCGCTCGAAGGGGCGGAACACCATCAGCAGGCCGTTGTTCTCGTCGGGCAGTTTGATGTCGGTTTTGCTGGGGTCGGTTTTGTCCTGCATGCGCGGGCCGTCGGACAGCAGGGACAGCACATGGCCGCGCTCTATGCCGTCCTTGGTACCACGGTTGATAACCACGATCTGGTTCTGCGCCGCATTGGTCACAGCGCTGCCATAGACCGAGACAATCCGGCCGTCCACAACACTGGAGGGCGCCCGCGGCACGAAATTCAGCAGCTCACGCTCGGGTTCGGGTACCAGGCGGTCACCGGTGCTGATCTCTTCCTTGGTCGCTACGATGTCGAGGCTGGCGGGGACGACATCCAGCAGCGGTTTGCCGTCACGGTCCTTGTCCTTGGAGACTAGCGTGCTTTCGCTGGAAAGCAGTGCGGCCTTGCCCACGAACTGGGCTTCGTAACCCAGGATTTCCTGGGTGCCAGGGTCCCGCAGGGGGGTGGCATTGCGGAACACGCGGAAGTTCAGCGGCTTGCCGCGCGCGTCGCTCAGCGGGGCATTGGCCGGGCCGCGTGCATAGGCGCGGTCGCCACGGCTCAGCAGCACACGGTCTTCCTGGGTGGCGACGATGCGGGGGGCTAGCTCCAGCGTGGTGGCGTCAATGATCAGTGGTTCGGCCAGGAAGGGCTCGATCAAATGGGTCTTGAGTGTAGGCAGGGCGTTGTCCGATAGCAGCTCGCTGCGCGTGCGCGGTGACAGGCGCACGGTCTGGGCCACGTCGCCGGTCGGTACCGCGCCGGCTTGCAGCAGGGCGCGGCCATCTTTCTTCACCAGGCGCAGTTCCTGGCCGGGGTAGATGCGGTGCGGGTTGCGGATTTCCTGCTGGTTCATGCCCCACAGTTCGGGCCAGCGCCAGGGGCTGGTCAGGAACAGGCCAGAAATGGCCCACAGCGTGTCACCGGTCTTTACGGTGTAGCGGTCCGGAGCATTGGGGGCCAGAGCGCTGAGCGGCACGCCCGCCTGGGCAACCTCGTTGGCGGTGGCCTGCTGGGTGGGTGAAATGGGGTAGTTCTGTGCCTGTGCCGTGGTGCCCAGCATGCCGGCGCAGAGCGCCATTCCCGTCGATGCCAAGGCCCAACGTGCCCCCACTCCCGCCATCATGTATTTCATATGTTGTTGCACCACAAATGCCCGTTTGATGGGTTGCTGCCCCGGATGGAGCGGCTCCCTTGCATAACGGAAAACTTAGACAAATTACGCGCGATTCTGCGCCCAAGCCCCTGCTTGGGCAACGAATATCCGGCAGGGGCCGCTCCCCATATCCTAAAAGTAGCGAAAATAGCGACACACGACATGCCGAATGCCAGACTGGACAGCCCCGGGCTCTTCAGCCTGGCTTTCAGCATGTCTTCGACATTTTCGGTGAGATTCCATGGCGCTACTTTCAATTCTCCAATATCCAGATCCCAAGCTGCACACCTTAGCACGACCGGTTGCTGCGGTGGATGCGCGCATCCGCTCCCTGATCCAGGACATGCTTGAAACCATGTACGACGCTAATGGCATCGGCCTGGCGGCTACCCAGGTGAATGTGCACGAGCGCCTGGTCGTGATCGACGTGTCCGAAGAGCGCAACGAGCCCCTGGTGCTGATCAACCCGGATATCGTCTGGGCCAGCGAAGAGCGCGTGGTGAACGACGAAGGCTGCCTGTCCGTGCCGGGTATCTACGACGGGGTGGAGCGCTCCACCCAGGTCAAGGTGTCGGCTCTGGACGGCGAGGGCGTGTTGCGCACCATCGAGGCCGAGGGCCTGCTGGCCGTGTGCATCCAGCATGAGATGGACCACCTGAAGGGCAAGGTATTTGTGGAATACCTGTCGCCGCTCAAGCGCAATCGCATCAAGAGCAAGATGCTCAAGACTCGGCGCACGCTGGGCAAGTCGGACGTAGCTTGATGCGCGTCATTTTTGCGGGCACGCCCGAATTCGCCCGGGTGGCCCTGGAGGCTTTGCTGGCGGCGGGCCATGAGGTCGTGCTGGCGCTGACCCAGCCGGACCGCCCCGCAGGCCGGGGCATGAAATTGCAGGCCTCACCGGTCAAGCAGCATGCAGTAGCCCATGGCATTCCCGTGGCTCAGCCGCGTAGTCTGCGCCTGGATGGTAAATACCCCGAAGATGCGGCCGAAGCCCAGCGCTTGTTGCAGACCGCGCAGGCCGACGTGATGGTGGTGGTGGCCTATGGGCTGATCCTGCCCCAGTGGGTGCTGGACCTGCCACGCACCGGTTGCCTGAACATCCACGCCAGCCTGTTGCCGCGTTGGCGCGGCGCGGCGCCTATCCACCGGGCCATCGAGGCGGGCGATACCGTTACCGGCGTGACCATCATGCAGATGGATGCCGGACTGGATACCGGAGATATGTTGCTGGTCGAGTCCCTGCCCATTCTGGACAGTGATACCACCGGCAGCCTGCACGACAAGCTGGCCGCGCTGGGCGGACGTATGGTGGTGCAGGCGCTGGCGCAGCAGCCTGCCCTGGTTCGTACAGTGCAGCCGGAAGAGGGCGTTTGCTACGCCCACAAGATAGAGAAGCGCGAAGCCGCGATCGACTGGACGCAAAGCGCACAGACCATTGTTCGCCGTATCCGCGCCTTCAACCCCTTCCCCGGCGCGGCGACGCTGCTGGGCGGCGAGAGCCTGAAGGTCTGGTCGGCCTCGGTGTCGAATGCACCTGCGCCCGCGGGCCAGGCTTGTGGGTCAATTTGTACTCTGGCGCAGGAATACATTGCGGTGGTAGCTATGAATTCTGTAGTAAATATCCATGAACTGCAGCGCCCGGGCGGCAAGCGCCTGCCGGTGGCCGAGTTCCTGCGCGGGGCCGATCTGCAGCTGGGCATGGCGTTTGAGGCGGTGGCCGCCTGATGTTCTTGCAGCGTGCGAACCGCGTCCACGCCGAGTTCCGGGTGGGGGCTGCCGAAATGTGGCCGCAGGCGCCCGGCATGGCGGCCTGGGGCCTGATGACCGGTGTGGCCATGGCCAAATCCGGTATGGGCATGCTGGAGGCCTTGTTCATGGCCTTGACCGTGTTTGCGGGCAGTTCTCAGCTGGCGGCCACGCCCCTGCTGGTTGCCGGCGCGCCGGCCTGGGTGGTGTTGGCCACGGCGTTTTGCGTCAACCTGCGCTTCGTGGTGTTCAGCCTGCACCTGCGGGCCTACCTGGCACATCTGCCCTGGCTGGAACGCATCAGCCACGGCTACCTGACCACCGACATGACCTACGTGCTGTTCACCCGGCGCTTCCAGCACCCGGCGACGGACGCCGCCGGGCGGCGCGCCCAGGAGGCTTATTTGGCGGGCAGCAATAGCGTCACCTGGGTCAGCTGGATGCTGCCCAGCATCGTCGGCGTGGTGTTGGCCAACTTCATCCCCACCGCCTGGGGGCTGGGTTTTGCCGGGATTTTGTGTTTGCTGGGCATACAGTGCTCGCTGGCAACCACACGCTTGCGTTTGCTGTCGGCGGCGGTGGCTGCGATTGCGGCGGTGGTTGCCTATGCCCTGCCGTTCAAGCTGAATATCGTGGTGGCAATTGCGGTGGCGGTATTGATCTGCCTGGGGGCGGAGAAACTGCGCCCAGCACCTGTCGGGACCGCCGCATGAATGCGGATATCGACTTCCATACCCTGGCCATCATCTGCGGCCTGGCCTGCGTGACCGTGTTGGCGCGCTGCTTTTTCTTCCTGTCCAGCAAGAGTTGGAGCCTACCAGCCTGGATGCTGCGGGGCTTGCAATATGCGCCGATAGCCGCCCTGTCGGCCGTGGTGCTACCCGAGATCGTGATGGCGCAAGGCCATCTGATCACTACCTGGATGGACGCCCGCGTTTTTGGCGCGGTCGCCGGCGCGCTGCTGTATTTCTGGCGGCGCGACGTGTTGCTGACCATCGTGGTTGGCATGGCCGTGTATCTGCCGCTGCATCTGGGCCTGGGCTGGTAAACCCCAGCGGTGCTACATCACCTTCTGAATCAATGACCCTTTGAATAGCACGGGGCCGGTGGGCCCCCCCTGTCCTGGTACACCGCCCTTGGGCTCCAGGCTGATGGCCAGGGTGGGGATTTCCTTTACATCGCCCTCGCCGGCCGTCAGCTGCAGCAGCTTGTCGCGCCCCAGTACGCCCAAGGAGCGCGGGCTGCCCGCCGGTGGCAAAGCCCACAGCTGAAGAGATTTGTCGCCGGCTTCCTGGAAGTTGCCCACGCGCTGCAACACCAGCTTGTGGTTTTTGGGGTCGAAGGTCACCAGCATGGATGCGGCTGCGGCGTTGTCTTGCAGTACCGCCACGTACTCGATTTGCGGTGCGGACCGTATTTGCGTTTGTAGGGATGCGATCTGGTCGGTCAGGTGTTGCTGCTGGTTCAGACCCACCACTACGGCCACCGCCGCTGCAGCAACCCCGGCAAAAGTGGCGCCGCGCCAGAGCAGCAGATTGCGCAGCCAGCCGCCGGGGCCTGTTGGCGTTGCGGCGGGGATGCGAGCGTTCCGCATGGCTTGTTGCTCCTGTTCGGCGCGCAGCAGATTGTCTATGCGCGTCCAGACGGCGGCTGCCGGTGGAGCCTGCTGCTGGAGTTCGGCCACACTGCCCAGGCGGGACTGCCAGATCAGCGCGGCGGCGCGTACGGGTGCCTGCTCGCGCGCCAGGGTTTCAAAGCGGCGGCGCGCGCCTCCGCGCAGAGTGCCCAGGGCGTAGCTGGCCGCCAGGCGGTCCAGAAGTTCGGGGTGTTGGGGAAGATGCATGGTCCAGTTCTCAGGCGACTCAGGCAAAACGTGCCATGCAGATGCGCAGTTGTTCCAATCCACGGCGTATCCAGCTCTTCACCGAGCCCAGCGGCAGGCGCAACTGCTCCGCCAGTTCGCTGTGGCTGAGGTCGCGCAGATAGGCCAGGCTGACCAGCTCGCGCTGGCGCTTGTCCAGGCGCGTCATGCATTGGTGCAGCGCCCAGGCCTGCTGGCTGGCCTGGGCCGTGTCCATAGGGTTGGGGTTTTCGCCGTCCAGCGTGTCGGCCATGACTTCGTCCAGCTCCTGGGTGATGTTGCTTCGGTCTGCTGTGCGGCGGCGCAAAAAGTCCAGTCCACGACTGCGCACGATCAGGCCCATCCAGGCCAGGGGCGGGCTCAGCGACGCCCGGTAGCTACCGGCCGAGCGCCAAATGGTCATATACGCCTCCTGCAGCACGTCCTCGGCCCATTCCCGTTTGCCCACGACCCGCATCGCCAGTCCGTAGAGCTTGGACGAGGTGTGCGCGTACAGCTCCTTGAGCGCGGGCGCCTCCTGGGCTGCAATGCGGTCCAGCAAGACCATCAAAGCATGGTCCGGGTTGGTTGAATGGGACAGGGCAGTGGCGTTCATGGGGCGACAGTGTCAGGCGGAAATGCTGGATGCAGTCTAGCGGTGGATACGCGGCAAATTGCATATTGGATGCAGGCAGGCTTTTAGAATGCGCCACGCGACTTTTTTCACAACCAACCCAGCACTGCCATGAACGTCATCCGTTTCTCCGATCTCTGCGCCCAAGGCAAAGCCTCTGGCCAACGTGTTTTCATCCGTGCCGACCTGAACGTGCCGCAGGACGATAACGGTGCCATCACCGAAGATACCCGCATCCGTGCTTCCGTGCCCTGCATCCAGATGGCGCTGGCCGCTGGCGCTGCGGTGATGGTGACATCGCACCTGGGCCGCCCCACCGAAGGTGCGTTCAAACCCGAGGACTCGCTGGCTCCGGTGGCCAAGCGCCTGGGTGAGCTGCTGGGCCGTGAAGTGCCGCTGCTGGCCAACTGGGTGGATGGTGTCACGGTCGCCCCCGGCCAGGTGGTGCTGCTGGAGAACTGCCGCGTCAACGTCGGCGAAAAGAAGAACAGCCCCGAGTTGGCGAAGAAGATGGCCGCCCTGTGCGACATCTTCGTGAATGACGCCTTCGGCACCGCCCACCGTGCCGAGGGTACGACCTACGGCATCGCCGAATACGCCAAGATCGCCAGCGCCGGCCCGCTGCTGGCTGCGGAAATCGACGCCATCACCAAGGCCCTGGCCCATCCCCAACGTCCGTTGGTGGCCATCGTGGCGGGCTCCAAGGTGTCGACCAAGCTGACCATTCTGAAGAGCCTGTCTGAAAAGGTCGACCAGTTGATCGTGGGCGGCGGTATCGCCAACACCTTCATGCTGGCCGCCGGCCTGAAGATCGGCAAGTCGTTGGCCGAACCCGATCTGGTGGACCAGGCCAAGGCCGTGATCGAGTCCATGAAGGCCCGTGGCGCCGCTGTGCCGATCCCGGTCGATGTAGTGACGGCCAAGGCCTTCTCCGCTGATGCGGTGGCTACGGTGAAAGCCGCGACCGATGTGGCAGATGACGACCTGATCCTGGACATTGGCCCCCAAACCGCTGCCGCCCTGGCGACCCAGCTGAAGGCTGCGGGCACCATCGTCTGGAACGGTCCGGTGGGCGTGTTCGAGTTCGACGCATTTGCCCATGGCACCGAAACCATCGCCCGTGCGATCGCTGAAAGTGCTGCGTTTTCTATAGCAGGCGGTGGAGATACCCTGGCCGCTATCGCCAAATACGGCATTGAAAAGCAGGTGGGGTACATCTCCACCGGCGGCGGCGCTTTCCTGGAAATCCTGGAAGGCAAAACCTTGCCGGCCTTCGAAATCCTGCAAAAACGCGCAGCCTGATCTGCGCATGCGCCAACCGCCCCGGTATTTTTGAATACCGGGGTGGAGTTTCACAATGCGGACACATGGTGGTGTTCTACTCGCTCGCAATACACTGAAACTTGACTTCCCGCGCTGAGGGATTGCTAGACATGTTTGAGCTTTTTCATCCGCAGGCGCGTGGCGGCAATGTGTTCGCGAAAAAACCCAATCGCTGGGACCTGGCGCTGCTGCCACTGGTGCTGGCCATTCTGCTGGCGCTGGCGTTTGGTGCATCGCAGATGGCGCGCCCTTTTGCGATGGGCGAAGCGCTGGAAATCTCGCTGGACCCGGCCTATCTGCCTTATTACCTGCTGCGCACGATCCTGCGCATGTTCATTGCGCTGGGCTTTTCGCTGCTGTTCAGCTTTGTCTTCGCCGCGATAGCCGCCAAGTACCGTACGGCCGAGAAGGCCATGATCCCTATCCTGGATATTCTGCAGTCGGTGCCGATTCTGGGCTTTCAGGCGATTGCGATTGCGCCTTTTATCGCGCTCTTCCCAGGCAGCCTGCTGGGTGTGGAATGTGCGGCGATTTTCGCCATCTTCACCTCGCAGGCCTGGAATATGGCGTTCAGCCTGTACCAGTCGATCCGCACCGTGCCCGAAGAACTCAAGGAGGCGGCGCGGGTATTCCGGCTGTCGGGCTGGCAGCGCTTCTGGCGTCTGGAGTTGCCGTTTGCCATGCCGGGGCTGTTGTGGAACATGATGATGTCCATGTCCGGGGGGTGGTTCTTTCTGGTGGCGGCCGAAGCCATTTCGGTGGCCAACCAGGATATCAAGCTGCCCGGTATCGGCTCGTATATTGCGGTGGCCATTGAGGCAGAAAACGGCTGGGCCATTGCCTGGGCGATTGGGGCGATGCTGGCGGGCATTCTGTTGTACGACCAGCTGTTCTTTCGGCCTTTATTGGCCTGGGCCGACAAGTTCCGCTTTGAAGAATCTCAAGGCGACACCGCGCAGCAATCCTGGCTGCTGGACTGGATGCGCCGCAGCCGCTGGATGAGCGCGCTGAGCGCCGCAGGCTGGAGCTTGCTGCGCCGTGCGCTGGGCTGGTTCAGTGTGCGCCACGATGGCACGGCGGTTGATGCGCGGCCTCGGGTCCAGAACCCGCTGTGGCCGCGTATTTGGGATGGCGTGTTGCTGCTGGTTGCCTTGCTAGCGGTGTACCGTCTGGTGGTGTTTGTGCACAGCGATGTGGGTTGGGGCGAGGCCGGCCATGTGGTGGTCTTGGGCTGCATTACCTTGTTGCGGGTCATGCTGTTGATCGCTTTGGCTTCCGTCGTATGGGTGCCAGTCGCCGTGTGGATCGGTTTGCGGCCCCAGTATTCGCAGCGGGTGCAGGCGGTGGCGCAGTTTTTGGCGGCATTTCCGGTGAACCTGATGTTCCCACTGGTGGTGTTCGTACTGGTGACGCTGCGCTTGAACCCGAATATCTGGCTCAGCCCCTTGATGGTGTTTGGTACCCAGTGGTACATCCTGTTCAACGTGGTGGCCGGCGCGGCAACCATTCCCAACGAGCTGCGGTTGGCGGCAGACAACCTGGGCGTCAAGGGCTGGCTGAAGTGGAAGCGCATCTACCTGCCCGCAGTGTTCCCCAGCTACCTTACGGGTGCCATTACCGCCAGTGGTGGCTCCTGGAATGCCAGCATCGTGGCCGAGTACGTCACCTGGGGCAAGACCACGCTGGTAGCCGATGGCCTGGGCAGCTATATCAAGCAAATGACCGATGCCGGCGACTTCCACCGCATTGCGCTGGGTATTGGTGTGATGTGTATTTTTGTGATGTTTTTAAACCGCTTCTTCTGGCGCAAGCTGTACTTGCTGGCCGAAGACCGCAGCCGCTGAGGAGCCAAGATGGGCAAGAACCTACTCATTGAACTGGGCGGTGTCGCCAAGTCATTCCAGGCTGCCGACGGTACGGCCCGCACGGTACTGGACAGGGTGGATTTCCAGCTGGCCGAGGGCGAAATTGTCGCCTTGCTCGGCAAATCCGGCTCGGGAAAATCGACTCTGCTGCGCATCATGGCCGGCCTGATTCCGGCCGACCACGGCCAGGTCAGCTACCGCCAGAAGCCTATTTATGGCCCGGTGGCGGGCATCGCCATGGTTTTTCAGTCGTTTGCACTGTTTCCCTGGCTGACGGTGCAGCAGAACGTGGAGCTGGGTTTGGAGGCCCAGGGCGTGGCGCCCGACGAACGTGCAAAGCGTGCCGATGCGGTGCTGGAAATGATCGGCCTGGCCGGTTTTGGTGGTGCCTTGCCGCGCGAGCTGTCTGGCGGCATGAAGCAGCGCGTGGGGATTGCGCGCGCGCTGGTGACCAACCCCGACATACTTTTGATGGACGAAGCCTTTTCTGCCCTGGATGTATTGACCGGCGAGACCCTGCGCAACGACATGCTGGAGCTGTGGGACGGCGACAAGATCCCGACCAAGGGCATTTTGATCGTTTCGCACAATATCGAAGAGGCTGTGATGATGGCCGACCGCGTCATCATCCTGTCCAGCGACCCGGGCCGTATCCGTGTCGAGGTGAAAATTGATTTGCCGCGCCCGCGCGATGTGGACGGGGTCGAAGTCCGAGCCTTGATCGACGAGGTTTATGGCCTGATGACTATGCGTCCGGCACAAGAAGTGGCGCCTGGCATGCCGACCACCTTGCATCTGGGCTATCGCTTGCCGGAAACTGACATTACCCGCATCGAAGGGGTGCTGGACTTGCTGGCCGATACACCGTTTGACGGTCATGCTGATTTGCCGCAGTTGGCCGAGGAATCCGAGCTGGCCGACGAAGAGCTGTTCCCCACCTACGAGGCCTTGGGCATGCTGGGTTTGGCCCATGTGGACAAGGGCGACATCATGCTGACCGCGCTGGGGCGCAACTATGTGGAGGCGGACCAGGCCCAAAAGCAGGAAATTTTCGGCCAGCAGTTGCTGACCCACGTGCCTTTGGCGGCGCATATCCGGCGCAGCCTGGAAGACGAGCCCTCTGGAAGCTTGACCGAAAAGCGCTTTCTGGATCTGCTGGAGGAGTTCATGGAGGCCGACAAGGCCAAGCGCGTGCTGGAGGTGGCCATCGAATGGGGGCGTTATGGCGAGGTCTACAGCTATGACTACCACACGGGTCGATTGACCTTGCCAGAGCAGTCCGAGGATTGAGCTGCGGCGCGGCAGGCTTTTCTGTCAAGAAAAAAGCGCCCTGACAGGCGCTTTTTCATGGGGGCTTAGAAGCGCCAGCCCAGGCCGACACCGTACAGAACCGGATCAATTTTGAAAGTGCCTAGCTTGGCGCCGCCGGCACTCACATCGGTGCGAATGTAGACCTTTTTCACGTCAAAATTCAAATACATATTTTTGGCCAGCGGGATGTCCATACCCGCTTGCAGCACGGGGCCAAAGCTGTTGCGATCCACATCGACGCCGGCTGGAAGATTGACTGCGCTGATGCGGGTGTAGTTGAGGCCCGCACCCACATAAGGTTTGAAGCCTGCGGTGTTGAAGTGGTACTGCAGCGTCAGGGTGGGCGGCAGGTGCTTGAAGCTGCCAATCGCGGTGTTGCCGGCACTCAGGGTTTGTTTTTGTGGAACAGTCAGCACCAGCTCGGCGGCTATCTGGGGTGTGAAGAAGTAGCTGATGTCTACTTCGGGCAGCCATTTGTCATTGATGCTTAGCGAGAGCGGTGTGTTGTCGCCATTGCTGCTTTGAAGGTACACGGCACGTGCACGTACCAGCCAAGGTCCTTCGGTTGCGGATTGGGCGAAAGCCGAGGCCGAAACCATGGCACACAGGGCGGCAGCAAGCAGGGTTTTTTTCATGATTTTCTTTCGATCACGGTAGCGGGGATATTCCCAGCCCTGATTACAAAAGAGGTTATCGCTGGCCACTTTGCGCCCGGTCAAAATGGCTGCGGGCCCTGCTTGCGCTATATCAAATGTGGGCCCATTCAGGTGAGAGCGTGGCGTGGGGTGCTGGTGGAGTTGCCGGCAAAATCGGTCCAGCAATTGCGCGTCAGGTCATATAGCTTGCAGCTGCGGGCGGTTTGAAAGTACCAGCGCCAGGAGAACGCCTGGATGATGATGCGTCCCGGCAGCAGCTCTTCCAGCGTTCTCTGGGCTTCTTTCAAACGGTACAGCGGAATGCTCATGTCCACGTGGTGGGCCGTGTGCTCCATGATGTGGTGCATCAGTGCGCCAATTTGGAACGAGAAGGTGAGGTGCACCGTGGTCGATACGAAAGGCTGTGCCTTGGCCCAGGTGGCGCGGTCGCCATGCCAAGACACTTTGGTGTGGGTATGGTGCACATAGACCACAAAGCCGATCATGGAGAACCAGAACAGCAGTGGCACGACAAAGCCGGTGGCGATGAGCAGGGCCAGTGATTGCTGCGTCACCAATGCGGCCGTGGCAATGGCTGCCAGCCACAGCAGTCCAAAGCTGGAAATCAGCACGCAATCCCAGGTGAAGATGGGGCGCTGCGTACCCATGCTGGACTTGCTGGGAAAGAACATGCGGCGCCACCATATCTCCACGATGTAGTAGAGGCCCGGTGCCCAGCCGCTGCGGTAGATGCGCTGCATGAAGCGCTGCCGGGGCGACAAGGCCTGGTATTCCTCGGGTGTCAGCGGCGCCCAGACGAAGTCCACGCCCTTGAGGTTGGTGAAGCCATGGTGCACCACGTTGTGGCCTACATCCCACAAGCTATAGGCCGTCAGCGACGGCAGGAAGGCAATGCGCCCCAGCCATTTGTTCAGGCGGCGGTGGGGTGTCAGGCTCTGGTGGCAGCCATCGTGGCCGATGATGAACAGACGCCCAATCACGAAACCTGCTGCCAGACCGCACAGCAGCTTCAGCCAGGGCGATGCCAGCAGCACGGTGGCACTGAGTGCCACCGCGAGCAAGGCGTAGTCCAGCGCGAGCAGGAACAAGGCCCTCAGGGTTGTACGCTGGGACAGTGGAATCAGCCAGGAGCGTATGACTTTGCGGTGCGGCAGTGGCTCGCCCGGAGGGAGCGGACTCGGAAGGAGGGGCGTACTGTGGATGGAAGAGGTCATAGGGAAAACACGGGTCAGGAATCTACACGCGGCACGCAGTGGCGGCGGCACACGCAAAAGTTGCGTGCCATGATGCTAACCGCGCGGGGTGAAATGCCTCTGACCAGGATCAATACTGTGTGCAATAGAGTTGATGCGCCCAATTTGAGCGAGCCGAATGGCAATAGCTGAGTGCCCGCTGACGGGGGCTCAGGCTGTAACCTTTTGGTAACTTGTTTCATGTAAAAATCGAAACTAAATTACATATCCGGAGACTTATCCCATGCCCCGCCTTGCTACCAAAATCGTTGCCACCTTGGGCCCAGCCTCGAACAGCCCGGAAATACTGGAGCAACTGATCCGTGCAGGCGTGAACGTTGTGCGGCTGAATTTCAGCCATGGCAAGGCACAAGACCATATCGATCGCGCCATGATGGTGCGTGAAGCCGCCAAGCGCGCAGGCGTGGAGGTGGCCATCATGGCCGACCTGCAAGGTCCAAAGATCCGCGTTGCCAAGTTCGCCGAAGGCAAGGTGATGCTGGAGCCCGGTCAGAAATTCGTGCTGGACGCTGCGCGCGCCGAGCCCGGTGACATCAATGGCGTAGGCCTGGACTACAAAGAGTTGCCACGCGAGGTGAAGTCTGGCGATGTACTGCTGCTGAACGACGGTCTGATTGTCATGACCGTGGAGTTTGTGCGCGGTGAAGCCGTGCACACGGTGGTGAACCTCGGGGGTGAGTTGTCCAACAACAAGGGCATCAATAAAAAGGGCGGCGGATTAACCGCGCCGGCGCTGACTTCCAAGGACATGGAAGACATCAAGACCGCGATGTCTTTCCAGGCCGATTACGTGGCCGTCAGCTTCCCCAAGAATGCGACCGACATGGAAATGGCGCGCCAGTTGTGCAATGTGGCTGCTGCCGAATACCGCCACAAACCCGGCATGATTGCCAAGATTGAGCGAGCTGAAGCCATTCCGCTGCTGCAATCGATTCTGGATGCCAGCGACGGCATCATGGTGGCGCGCGGTGACTTGGCTGTGGAAGTGGGCAATGCCGCCGTGCCAGCGCTGCAAAAACGCATGATCCGTATGGCACGTGCCAGCGACAAGGTGGTGATTACCGCCACCCAGATGATGGAAAGCATGATCACCAACCCCGTGCCCACCCGTGCCGAGGTCAGCGATGTGGCCAATGCTGTGCTGGACGGCACCGATGCGGTGATGCTTAGCGCGGAAACCGCTGCCGGCAAATTCCCGCTGGAAACCGTGCTGGAGATGGCCAATATCTGCCACGAAGCCGAAAAGGCCGAATATGGCGAGCTGGAAGCCGACTTCAAGGGCAAGATTTTTGAACGCATCGACCAGTCCATCGCCATGGGCGCATTGTTCACCGCGCAGCATCTGGGTGCAAAGGCGATTGTGGCCATGACCGATAGCGGCTCTACCGCCTTGTGGATGAGCCGCCACAGTATCCACGTGCCTATCTATGCCCTGACGCCGCGCTTGGCCACCCAGCGCAAGATGTGCCTGTACCGCAATGTGCTGCCTTTGCTGATGGACGCCAGCAGCGACCGTGACACGGCGTTGGGCCAGGCTGAACGCCATTTGACGCAGCGCGGCATCGTACAGCGCGGCGACATTTACGCCATTACTTGCGGCGAACCCATGGGTGCTCCTGGCGGCACCAATATGCTGAAGATCTGCCAGGTCGGCTAAACCTCTCCCGCCCTGCCGCCGGGTTTTTAACCCGGTCCAACGCCCGCTTCATGCGGGCGTTTGTGTTTCCAGGCACCAGTCGGTTTAGTTCGGCTGTAAAACTGTTGTTTCAAAATGAAAAAATCGGGTGTTTGCCAGGGTTGGCCCGTGTTTTGCGAATCCTTTGGCGCAGGGGCAAGGCTAAAATTAACAGAGTTACCAAGCGGTTACGGAGAAATTGGTATCCGTACCAGCCTCGATTGGCCGCCTTGTCCTGATTCTTAACTCTCTGGAAGCACCCTATGGCACTCGTCTCTATGCGTGAATTGTTGGACCATGCCGCCGAAAATGGCTATGGCATCCCGGCTTTCAATGTCAACAATCTGGAGCAAGTCCAGGCCGTGATGTCGGCTGCGGACGAAGTGGGTGCTCCCGTCATTCTGCAAGCCAGCGCGGGTGCGCGCAAATATGCGGGTGAGCCCTTCATCAAGCATCTGATCCAGGCGGCGCTGGAAACCTGGCCGCACATTCCTCTGGTCATGCACCAGGACCACGGCCAAAGCCCTGACGTGTGCCAGGGCGCGATCAACCTGGGTTTCAGCTCGGTGATGATGGATGGCTCTTTGCATGCCGACGGTAAAACCATCGCCAGCTACGACTACAACGTGGAAGTTACCGCCAAGGTGGCCGCCATGGCCCACAAGGTGGGCGTGACCGTGGAAGGCGAGCTCGGCTGCCTGGGCTCGCTGGAAACCATGAAGGGCGACAAGGAAGACGGCCACGGCACCGATGCCACCATGACCATGGACCAGCTGCTGACCGACCCTGAGCAGGCCGCAGACTTCGTCAAGCGCACCCAGATCGATGCCCTGGCGATCGCCATCGGTACCAGCCATGGCGCCTACAAGTTCACCCGTAAGCCCACGGGCGATATTCTGGCGATCTCGCGCATCAAGGAAATCCACCGCCGTATTCCCAACACCCACCTGGTGATGCACGGCAGCTCCAGCGTGCCGCAGGAGTTCCTTGCCATCATCCGCGAACACGGCGGCGACATGAAGGAAACCTATGGCGTACCGGTGGAGGAGATCCAGGAAGCCATCAAGTACGGCGTACGCAAGATCAATATCGACACCGATGTGCGCCTGGCCATGACGGCGGCCATCCGCAAGTACTTCACACAAAACCCCGACAAGTTCGATCCGCGCGACTACCTTAAACCCGCACGCGAAGCCGCCAAGCAGCTGTGCAAGCAGCGTTACCTGGAGTTCGGCTGCGAAGGTCAAGCCGCCAGCATCAAGGGCGACAATTTGGTGGTGGTGGCCAGCCACTACGCCGAGGGACGCCTGGCCCAAGTGGTGCACTGAAGCACCCTGTAGCCCGGGGACGCAGAAGGCTGTATCGCCGACAATCTGCCTGCGACCGCTGCGGTTGCAGGCAGACTCAACTCCTTCGAAGGAAACACCATGGGCTTACTTGACTCGGTTCTCGGCGCGGTTTTGAACAACGGCCAACAGCAACAACAGCCCCAGGGCGGCGGGTTGGGCGGCATTATTGGCATGCTGGCCAGCAACCCTCAACTGATCCAGGCGGTGACCGGCATGCTGGGCAATAACAGCCAGCTCGGTGGCTTGGGTGGCCTGGTGGAGAAATTCCAACAAGCCGGCTTGGGCGATGTTGTGGGTTCGTGGATCGGAACCGGGCAGAACCAGCCCATTTCGGCCGATCAACTCTCCAGCGTGCTGGGCTCGGATGCGCTGTCTGGTCTGGCGGCCAAGTTGGGTGTGGACCCATCCGAGGCAGCCGGCCAACTGGCCCAGGTGTTGCCAGGCCTGGTAGACCATCTCACCCCTGCCGGGCAAGCTCCGCAAGAAGGGCTGGGCGACAGCGGTGACCTGATGGGCGCGCTGAGCGGAATGCTACAAAAACTATAACTGCTCGCGCAGGTATTACGTGCGCTGGCGGTCATTTTTGTATATAAACCTGCAGGCCGCTACAGCGGCCTAAACGGCTTGCGCTGCGAAGCTGGTTACCACCTGTGCTACGGCTGCAGTGAGCTTTTTGGCGTAGGGTACGTGCAGGAACTCATTCGGGCCGTGGGCATTGCTTTTTGGGCCCAGCACGCCGCAAACCATCATCTGGGCTGTCGGAAAGCCTTGCGACAGCATATTCATCAACGGAATCGTGCCGCCCTGCCCTATGTAGCCGCAGGGCGCGCCAAATTGGGCTTGCGAGGCTGCATGTAGCGCCTGTTCGAACCAGGGTGCGGTGCTGGGCGCGTTCCAGCCGGTAGCGGCGCCTTCGGGGTGGAAGGTAACACGTGCCTGGTAGGGTGCGTTGTCTTCCAGAAGGGTTTTCAGTTCTTGTACGGCTTGCGGCGCATCGACCAGCGGTGGCAGACGCAGCGACAGTTTGAAGGCGGTGTAGGGGCGCAGCACATTGCCGGCGTTCTTCAGTTCTGGCAGACCTTCGGCGCCGGTCACGCTCAGGGTCGGAGCCCAGGTGCGGTTCAGCAGGGCCTGCACCGGGTCGGTGGTGGTGGGCAGGGCGAAGGTCGTGGCGCCACCGCAGTCGTAATGCGCCCAGGGGAAGCGCTTGTAGATTTCATCGCCCAGGATCGCGGCGGTGGCCTGGGCCTGGGCTAGCCGGTCGGCGGGCACTTCGCAGTGGAAGCTGGCGGGCAGCAGGCGGCCGGTGGCGCTGTCTTCCAGCCGGTCCAGCACCTGGCGCATGATGCGAAAGCTGGACGGCACCAGACCGCTGGCATCGCCGGAGTGGATGCCTTCGGTCAGCACCTCCACCTTCAGCACGCCGCTGGCCATGCCGCGCAGGCTGCTGGTCAGCCATAGCTGGTCGTAGTTGCCGGCGCCCGAGTCCAGGCAGATTACCAGGGCCACGTCGCCCAGGCGGTTGTTGTCGGGCGCACGCAGCGCATCCACATAGGGCAGCAGGTCGTAGGAGCCGCTTTCTTCGCAGGTCTCGATCAAGCCCACGATGCGCGGGTGCGGCAGCTTCTGTTCTTTCAGCGCTTGCACGGCAGCAATGCTGGCGTAGATGGCGTAGCCATCGTCGGCACCGCCCCGGCCGTACAGTTTGCCGTCTTCGTATTTGGGCGTCCACGGCCCCAGGTCGTTGCGCCATCCGCTGAATTCGGGCTGTTTGTCCAGGTGGCCATACATCAACACAGTTTGTTGTGTTGCAGTCTGGCTGGCGGCCACTTCGAAAAACAGCACCGGTGTGCGCCCTTCCATGCGGATGATTTCCAGCTTCAGGCCTTCTACCTTCTGTGCTTCGACCCAACTGGCGGCATTGCGCAGCACGGTTTCCAGGTGGCCGTGGGCCGCCCAATCGGCATCGAAAGCCGGTGACTTGGCCGGAATCGCAATGTAGTCACTTAGTTGCGGCACGATGGCTTCGTCCCAGCGCTGGCTCACCTGGGCCAGGGCCTGTGCCGGATTGAGGGTAGAAGGAGCGACGCGGGCATTCATGGCAGTTCCTGCAGGCAGCAAAAGCCGTATTGCACCACAATGCCAGCGCCAGCGCAGCCGTGGCACTTGTTGCCCGGTTGGGTGCTTACGCGGTCACGAATGCAGCGACCTCAGCCAGCACCGCCGGGTCTTGCAGAATGCGCCGGTGGCCCAAGCCCTGGGTGGCTACCAAGCGGGCATTTTGGATCGCCTGGCTATAGGCCAGGCCGTCGGCAAAGCGGTTGACCCGGTCGCCGCGGTCGTGCACCACCAGGGTCTGGGCGCGGATGCGTGGACCCACCGCGGCCGGTTCCAGCTGGGTCAGCACAATGCCTTCACGGGCTTCCAGGCGTTGCTCCAGCCTGGCGCGCACGGTTTCCCGCAGGCCAAAGACCCGGGCGAACTGGTGGGTGTATTGGCGGGGCGAAGCCGGTGGCGCCAGCAGCACTAGCTTGGCCGCCGGCAGGCCGCGCGCCAGCGCAAATGCTGCGGCATTGGCGCCCAGCGAGTGCGCAACTACTGCCTGCAATAGCTGTCCGTCTTGTTGCAGGCGGGCGCTGACATATTCCATGGCCCGGGTGAACTGTGGCAGATTGCTGGTCTGGCCGGCGCTGCGGCCATGGGCTGGCATCTCTACCAGCACCGGGCGCAGGCCTTGCTCCGCCAGTACCTGGGCCAACGGCAGCATCTGGGCCGCATGGCCGCCCCAGCCGTGCAGCAGCAACACGCAGGACGCGTCGGCGGCGGCTGGCAGGCTGTAGACCGTCAGGCTGGCCTGCTCAAAGGCCCAATGTTCGGTCTGCCAGCCTGGGCCCCAAGCGTGCTTGCGGCCCAGCCATTTGAGCGGCAGTGGCGTGCCGAACAAGCGGTAGGCCGAGTGCAACGCGAGCGACGGCGAAACCTGCTGCATGGCGCGCAAACCCCAGCGCAGCCAACGGGTCATGGCATGGGTGTCGTAATAGCTCAAAGCGGCTGGCAACGTGGCATCGGTCATGGTGAGCTCCTTGGTGAAATAAATAGCACAGTTGTGCGAAATTTGAATAAAAAAACAGGCACCCACGCAGGGTTCAGACTTGGTAGCTGGCGATCAGCCGGGTCCAGCTGGTCTGTGTGCGTTCGATGGCGCGCGGGTCGCGCAGGAAGCGGGCGTCGTGCAGCAGGCCGATGACCAGGCTGTACAGCTCGCCCACCAACTGGTCGGGATCGGTATCGGCCCGCAACTGGCCTAGCGTAATGGCTTGCTGCACCGTGCGGCACAGTGCTGCGCGCCAGATGCTGATGGCCTGCACCAGGTGGTCGCGCAGCTCGCCTTCACGGTCGTGCAGCTCGAAGGCGCCAGCGGTAAAGATGCAGCCACTGCGCACCTCCACCTGGCAGACCCGCAGGCTCCAGCGCCGCATGATCTCGTGCAGCCGGGGCAGGCCCTGGGGTTGTTGCATGGCGGGCGTAAACACGTCGGCCACAAAGCGCTGGCCGTATTCGTCGACGACAGCTTTTTGCAATGCCTCGCGCGAGCCTATGCGCGAAAACACGCCGCTCTTGGACAGACCGACGCGGTCCGCTACGGTTTGCAGGCTGATTGCTTCCAGGCCCTGGGCGGCCGCCAGTTCCATAGCGGCGCCGACGATGGTGGCGCGGGTGAGTTCGCTCTTCTGGGTTTTTGCATCCATTCCAAAATATTAGCACGACTGTGCGAAATTTGAATGGGTACGGAATTAGGTGTTTGCCCGCACGGGTTTGTACCGGTACCGCTTCTGCCCGTCGTACCTATAGTGACGTAGCACACAACTGACATGTTAGTGCGCAAGCAGATCCCGTTTTACATTCGCCGCCCTTCGCTCCATGCTTAAAAACCTGTCGCCCCTGCTGTCTGCCGACCTGCTGCACATCCTGGCCTCCATGGGCCATGGTGATGAGATCGTGCTGGCTGACGCCAATTTTCCAGCGGCGACCAACGCCAAGCGTCTGGTGCGCCTGCCCGGTGTGGACGCGACCCGGGTGTTGGATGCCGTTTTGTCGGTGCTACCTTTGGACAGCTTTGAGCCCCACGCGGCCTTCACCATGCAGGTGGTGGGCGACGCCAGCGCCGTGCCGCCCGCAGTGCAAGATTTCGCCCAAACCCTGCAGCGCCACGGCGAGCAGCCGCCCGCTTCGTTGGAGCGCTATGCGTTCTATGCCCGCGCAGCCCAGGCCTTCGCGGTCGTGGCCACTGGCGAAACCCGGTTGTACGGCAACATCTTGCTCAAAAAAGGCGTGGTGGCTTCGTGATGGCAACCGTCAGCTTAGAACCCACCAGCCAGCGTGCGCGGGCTTACCAGGGCTTTACCCAGCAAATCCTCAGCGGCAGCATCCGGCCCGGGCAATTCATTTCCCAGCGGGCCTTGATGACCCTGCTGGACATGCCGCTGGGCGCGGTGCGCGAGATGATCCCCCGCCTGGAAGCTGGTGGCCTGGTGAAGACCGTGCCCCAGCGCGGCCTGCAGATTGCCCATGTGGACTTGAAGCTGGTGCGCAATGCCTTCCAGGTGCGCAGCCTGATCGAGCGCGAGGCGGTGCGGCATTTCACCACCAGCGTCAGTGCGGCCGAGCTGGAGGCGATCACCGCCAGCCACCAGGACATCCTGCAACGCGCCAGTGCCGACCAGCCCGATGCCACTTTGCTCGACGACGCCCAGGCGGTGGACTGGGGCCTGCACGACCGCATGGTGGATGCGCTGGGTAACGAAATCATCTCCGAGATCTACCGCGTGAACAGCTTGCGCGTGCGCCTGATCAAGCTGGAGCAAAGCGTGATCACCCCGGCCCGCCTGATCCCTGCCATGCAGGAACACCTGCGCTTTATCGCCGCCCTGCAGCAGCGTGATGCTGCCGCAGCCGAGCAACTGCTGGAGGCGCATCTGGACAGCGCGCGCCACCGCGTGCTGACGGTGGACCTTCCCGTCCTTTAGTCCCGCAACGTCTTTCCCCACAACCTACATAGGAGCACTTTTTTGACACACGCTATCAAGGGCCTATGGCCCGCCTTGTTGATGCCTTTTGATGCCAGCGGCCAGGTCGATCTGCCGCGTACCCTGGCGCATATCCAACGCATGTTGGCCGCAGGTTGTGATGGTGTGACCTTGTTTGGTACCACCGGCGAGGGCCTGTCGTTCAGCCAGGCCGAGCGCAAGAGCTTGCTGGAGGCAGTGCTGGCCAGCGGCGTACGCTCCGACCAGATCGTTGTCACCATCTCTGCCTGCGCACTGGCCGAGGCCATCGAACTGGGCCGCCATGCGATCGCGCTGGGTTGCACGCGCCAGTTGCTGATGCCGCCTTTCTTCTTCAACCACCCGCGCGAGGCGGGCGTGGTGTCCGCCGTCAGCCAGGTCATCCGCGGCATAGGCTCGGACGATTTGCGCGTGCTGTTGTACCACTTTCCCTCGCTGAGCAACGTGACCTTCACATACGCGGTTGTGGCTGAGCTGATGCGCTTGCATCCAAAGCAGGTGGTTGGCTTCAAAGACAGCGCGGGGGACCTGGCGCATTCGCTGGACATCATCAAGGCCTTTCCCAAGCTGGCAATTCTGGTGGGCTCGGAAGCGCATATCGCCACCGCCATGCGTATCGGCAGCCCGGGCTCGATCAATGGCCTATCGAATCTGGCACCGCATTTGATCAGCCGCGTCATGCGCAACCCCGAGGCCGTGTCCGCAGCCGACGAGGCGCTGATCGTGGATCTGCTGAAGCTGCTGAGCCTGCTGCCGAACATGCCCTTTGTCAGCGCCTACAAGACCGCCCTGGCCGAGCAGACCGGTGACGACACCTGGCTGAACGTGCGCGCGCCATTGACCCCGCTGGATAACACCGAGGCGCAGGCAGTGCGTGCCGCGTATCGTGCGCTAGGTCAGAACGCAGCATCCCTGTAGAGAAAAACTAGGAGACAAACATGACCCGTTCCATTCCACGCCGCACCGTCTTGCAGGCCGCAGCCGGTGCAACCGCGCTGGCCGGCTTCCCAACTACTCAGGCCCAGGGCGCTTTCGACTGGAAGCGTTACAGCGGCCAGAGCATCGAGGTGCATCTGATCAAAAGCCCGCGTGGCGAGCTGCTGCAGAAGTACCAGAAGGAGTTCGAAGACCTGACCGGCATCAAGGTCGGTGCCGAGCAGGTGCCCGAGCAGCAGTCGCGCCAGAAGACGGTGATCGAATTCAACTCCGGCAAGACCAGCTTCGACGTGGTGCACCTCAGCTACCACGTGCAGAAACGCCAGTTTGCCAAGGGCAAGTGGATGGAGGATTTGCGCGGTCTGTTCAACACCGCCGCTGCACCCGACTTCGATCTGAAGGACTACTCCGCCGGCGGCATGTTCTACGCCACCCAGAGCGACGGCCGCATCGACAGCCTGCCGTTCAACCTCGACCCCTGGGTGCTGTACTGGAACAAGGAACTCTTCGCCGCCAAGGGCGTGGCCTACCCCACCAGCTATGCCGACATTGTGAACGCGGCGAAGAAGTTGCACGACCCTGCCAATGGCGTGGTGGGCTTCGTCGGCCGCGGTTTGAAGAACGCCAACGTGCCTTTGTGGACCGGCTTTTTCCTGGGCTTTGGCGGCCAGTTTTTTGATGCCTCTGGCAAGCTGCTGACTGACTCGCCGGAGGCCCTGGCCTCGGCAAATATGTACCGCGACCTGCTGAAGAACACCGGCCCGGCCGGTGTGGCCGGCTACAACTGGAACGAGGCGCAAAGCCTGTTCCTGCAGGGCAAGGCCGCCATGTGGATCGATGGCTCCGGCTTCGCGCCGCCGCTGGAAGATGCGGCCAAGTCCAAGGTGGTGGGCAAGGTGGGCTACGGCATCTTGCCGCCCGGCCCCAAGCTGCAGGTGTCGCCCACATTTGGTGACGGCATTGGCGTGTCGGCCTATTCCAGCAAAAAGGGCCCGGCCTGGTACTACATCCAATGGGCCACCGGCAAAGCCATGCAGGCCCGCATGCTGGCAACCGCATCAGGCGCGCCGGTGCGCTTGTCGGCTTACTCGAATGCCGAGGCGATTGCCAACCTCAAGGTACCGCCAGAGTGGCTGTCTGCAGTGGCGGGTTCGCTGAAGATTGCCCGCCCCGGCCTGCCCATCATCGAGCCGGTAAACGAGTTCCGCGATGTGTTCGGCATTGCGCTGAGCAACATGCTCAGCGGCGGCGATGTGGCGGCCGAACTGAAGAAGGCCACGGCTGACTTCGCCCCGGTGGCGGCCAAAGCCGACGCCTGATCCGACAGCCCGCGCCCTGGCGCGGCTTGTTTTCACCTGTCCCTTGTGTGCGCTCTTTGCGGCGCACGTGGAGTCTGTTGGCATGCGCAAGCTTTCGCCTTTTTTATGGTTCATCCTGCCCGCCGTAGTGGTCATCACGGCGGTGATCGTCTTCCCCTGGATGTTCACGCTGTGGATGAGTCTTTTCGACTGGAAGATTGGCTCCAAAGCCACTTTTGCCGGCCTGGGCAATTACGCCGAGCTGATAGGCAATACGCGCTTTCTGGAGTCGGTTGCCCACACGTTGATCTTCACCGCGCTGGCCGTGGCCGCACCGCTGGTGCTGGGCACCGCCGCCGCGTTGGTGTTCAACCAGAAGTTCGCCTGGCGCGGCTTTTGGCGCGGTGCTTTTGTGCTGCCCATGATGGCCACGCCGGTGGCCATTGCGCTGGTGTGGGTGATGATGTTCCACCCGCAGCAAGGCGTGCTGAACTACCTGCTGTCCCTGGTTGGCATAGGCCCGAGCGAATGGGTGTACTCGCCCAAGCTGGCGATTCTGTGCCTGGTGATGGTGGATGTGTGGCAGTGGACACCGCTGGTGATGCTGATCGTGCTGGGCGGCCTGGCCTCCTTGCCCACCGACCCGTTTGAGGCCGCCTACATGGAAGGTGCCAGCCGCTGGCAGACCTTCCGCTACGTCACCTTTCCGCTGCTGTTGCCCTTCATTCTGGTGGCTGCTGTTGTGCGGCTGATCGATGCTCTGAAGACCTTCGACACCATTTACGTGATCACCCAGGGTGGGCCGGGTACATCGACCGAGACCATCAATATCTACCTCTACCTGCAGGCTTTTTCCTTCTACCAGATCGGCAAGTCCTCGGCCGTGGTGGTGGTGTTTTTTGTGCTGGTGGTGGCTCTTTCCATGTTGCTGTTCTGGCTGCGCGAGCGTTCGAAATACTATGAATAACACCCAAAAATTACGCGACAAGCTGCTGCTAGGTTTGTGCGTGTTCCTGCTGGTGTCGCCCGCCATCAGCTTCTTTGTGTGGATGCTGTCGCTGGCATTCAAGAACGAGGTGGACAACCTGGCCTACCCGCCGGTGTTCATCCCCAGCCCGCCCACGCTGGCCAACTTCGTCAAGGTGTTCGACAGCGGGCCGTTCTTCCAGTACCTGCTGAACAGCATCATGGTGTCGGGTACGGCGACCATCGTGGCCTTGCTGATCGGTGTGCCTGCCGGCTACGGCGTGGCCCGAATGAAGGCGCGTAAGCTGCTGATGGTTATCCTGATCGCCCGCATGACGCCGGCCATCAGCTTCTTGATCCCGCTGTTCACGTTGTTCCAGGCGCTGGGGCTGACCGGGACCTTGGCGCCGGTGATCATCACCCACCTGGTGATCACCGTGCCCATCATGGTCTACATCGTGTCGGGTTATTTCGAGACCTTGCCCATCGAACTGGAAGAGGCTGCGGTGGTCGATGGCTGCTCGCCCTGGCAGCGCTTTCGCCATATTGCCCTGCCGCTGGCGCGGCCTGGCATTACGGTGGCGGGCATTCTGGCCTTCATCTTTTCGTGGAACAACTTCATCTTCGGCGCCGTGCTGGCCGGGCGTGAGACGCGCACCCTGCCGGTTGCCATCTACAACGTGCTGACCTTCGAGCAGATCGCCTGGGGCCCGCTGGCGGCGGCGGCCTTGCTGGTCACCTTGCCGGTGCTGATCCTCACACTCCTGATCCAGAAAGAGATCGTTGGCGGGCTCACCGCCGGCGGTGTCAAGGGCGGTTAACCATTTTTCGCAGAGAACACAATCCATGGCATCCGTAACCCTCTCCGGCATCGAAAAATCCTTTGCCAACGTGCCCGTCATCAAGGGCGTGGACATCTCTATCGGCGACGGCGAATTTGCCGTCTTCGTCGGCCCCAGCGGCTGCGGCAAATCCACCCTGCTGCGCATGCTGGCTGGGCTGGACGCGCCCAGCGCAGGCCAGATCCGCATAGGAGACAAGGTGGTCAACGACCTGCCGCCCAAGGAGCGCGGCATTTCCATGGTGTTTCAGACCTATGCGCTGTACCCGCACATGACGGTCGAGGCGAATATGGGCTTCGGCCTGATGATTGCCGGCACCCCCCAGGGCACCATCGCCAGCAAGGTGGCCGGTGCTGCCAAGATGCTGGGCCTGGACAAGATGCTGGACCGCCTGCCGCGTCAACTTTCTGGCGGCCAGCGCCAGCGCGTGGCCATGGGCCGGGCCATGGTGCGCGATCCGCAGGTGTTTCTGTTCGACGAGCCGCTGAGCAACTTGGACGCCAAGCTGCGGGTGCAGATGCGCACCGAAATCCGCGCCCTGCACCAGCGCCTGAAGACCACCTCGATCTACGTCACCCACGACCAGATCGAAGCCATGACCATGGCCGACCGCATCATCGTGCTGCGCGACGGCAAGGTGGAGCAGATCGGCACCCCGGCCGAGCTGTACGACCGGCCGTGCAACAGCTTCGTGGCCACCTTCATTGGCTCGCCTGCTATGAATATAGTAGCTTCTAGCGCAGACAATACCTGCGCCAGAGCCGATTTTGGTGGTCAAGTCCTATTGGAAGACCGGTTTGCCAACCTGGGCCAGCGCCGGGTGCTGCTCGGCCTGCGGCCCGAGCATCTGCAGGTGCGCCCGGCCGGCGAGCCTCATGGCATCCCCTGCGAAGTCAAGGTGGTCGAGTTCAGCGGTGCCGACACCTTGCTGACCTGCGAAGCCCAGGGTCAGCCCATCCAGGCCCTGGTGCATGACCGCTTGCTGGTGAAGTCTGGCGACAACATCACGCTGGCGATTCCTGCTGAGCGGGTCCATGTGTTTGACGAGGCCACGCAGCAGCGCTTGTAGCTCAGCCCAGCTTGCGGACGATGGCCGCCAGCTTCTTCACCGCTGCCTCCATCTGCTCCACCGGCACCTGGGCATAGCCCAGCATCAGGCCGTTCCACACTGGCCCACTGCCTACGGCGTGGGCGCTCAAGGGGTGGGCCTCGATGCCTTTTTGCAGCGCCTGGGTGCTGACGGCCAAGTCGGAAATCGCGGCGTCCAGCACCAGCGCTAGATGCATGCCGGCCGAGCCACCGTGCACGCTTCCTACATCGCCCAGTTGCCGTTCCAGCGCGCTGCGCAGGGCATCGCGCCGCTGCCGGTAGAGACGGCGCATGCGGCGCAAATGGGTGGCGAACTGGCCGCTGCGCAAAAACTCTGCCAGGGCCAGTTGGTCTGCGGCGCGGCCCCGGGGTACCGACTGCGTCACCAGCCGCTGTAGCGGCTCCACCAAGTTCTGCGGCACCACGATGAAGCCGATGCGCAGCGCCGGGAACATGGTTTTGCTGAAGGTGCCCAGGTACAGCACCGGCGCGTCGGGCAGCAGGCCTTGCATCGCGGCCAGCGGCGGGCCATCGTGGCGGAATTCGCTGTCGTAATCGTCCTCGATCAGCAGCGCGCCCGCAGCCTGGGCCTGGGCGATCAGCGCCAGCCGGCGCGGCAGGCTCAGTACGCTGCCCAGCGGGTACTGGTGCGACGGTGTGGTATAGACCAGCTTGGGTGGATGCAGGCGCCAGTCGGCGGCGCTGGGCGCCATGCCTTCGGCATCCACCGCAATGCCGTGGACCCGCAGCTCGGCAGCTTTGAACGCCGTCAGCGCGCCACGGTAGCCGGGGTTCTCCAGCCACACGGTGTCGCCGGCGTCGGCGAAGGCGTGGGCGCACAGGTCCAGGCTGCTTTGCGTGCCGTCGGTGACGAACACCTGGCGCGCTTCGCAGACCACGCCGCGCGAGGCACGCAGATGCTCGGCAATCGCTTCGCGCAGCAGCGGCTGGCCGGCCGGGCCGCCGTAGTTGAGCTGCACGGTAGAGGTGGCACGCCAGGCCCGGTCCATCAGCCGCTGCCAGGCCGGCAGCGGAAAGTCGATCAGCGAGGGCACACCGGGCACGAAGGCGCCCATCAGATGCGCTTCGGGCAGCGGCTCTGCCGTTTGGGCACGGCGCGACAGGCTGGGTGGCGGCTGGGCCGGACGCGCCCGTGCGGCTGGGCGGGCGACGGCGATGTCCGCCACCCGCGTGCCGCGCCGATCCGGCTGCACATAGCCTTCGGTGGCCAGCTGCTCGTACGCGTACAGCACGGTGTTGCGCGACACACCCAGGTCGTTGGCCAACTGCCGCGTCGCCAGCAGGCGCGTGCCGGCGCCCAGAGTGCCGCTGCGGATGGCCGCGCGCAGGCAGGCATGCAGCAGGCGTTGGCGCGGCCAGCCCTGCTGCGCATGGGCCTGGCTGAATTGCGCAAACAGTACGGCGTAGTCCATCGTGGCCTTACATGGTTCCCCCCCAGGCTTCGCGCACTTCGTGTCGCTCTCGCCAACCCCCTTCAGGGGGCGAACCCGATGGTCCGGCAAAGCCGGCCCCATGGGTTCCTGGAGTGAGAGCCGTGGCGCACGTCATTGGGGTTTATTAATGAATCGTGGTTCTAGAAAATTAATGACTTCTGGTTCTATTTTTAGAGCCAGTAAAAATTATAGTGCGCTGCCTTTCACTCTTCTTTTGGAAACCTGCCCCATGACCGACACCGCCGTTGCGCCGCCCAGCGCACGCACCCGCATCCGCCGGATTGCCGAGAACGCCGACTACCAGCGCAGCACGCTGCACGCCATCATCGATGCAGCCTATGTGTGCCACATCGCCTTTGTGGACGACAAGGGCACGCACAACATCCCCACCGCCTGCTGGCGCGAAGGCGAGCACTTGTACATCCACGGCTCGAACGGCGGCCGCCTGCTGAAGCTGTTGGCCGGCGGCACCCAGGCCTGCGTGGTCATCACCCATGTGGACGGCCTGGTGCTGGCGCGCTCGGCCTTCAACCATTCGATGAACTACCGCTCGGCCGTCATCTACGGCAGCTTCGAGCGGGTGGCGGAAGACGCTGCCAAACGCGCCGCGCTGGATGCCTTCATGGACAAGCTGGCGCCGGGCCGGAATGCGGACATCCGCCGTGGCAATGACAAAGAGTTCGCCGCCACCACCGTGATGCGTATTGCGCTGACGGAAGCTGTGTGTAAGGTGCGCACCGGCCCGCCCATCGATGATGCGGAGGACATGGACATTCCGGTGTGGACGGGTGTGCTGCCGCTGGTGCAGACCCAGGCTGCGCCGGTGGAAGACGCACCCGGGCCCGGCGACGTGCCGGCCTATGTACAGCAGTGGCAGGGCTCTGCTACTGTTTAGATAGCTTCTGGCACAGGTGGAATATGCGCTAGTTGCTGATTTCATGCATAAAAAAGGGCGAACCTTGCGGTTCGCCCTTTTCAGGCTCAGGCGTGTGCCGGCACTTGCCGCGGCGCCTCGGCGTAGTGGTCGAACTGCATCGTGTAGCTGGCGCGCCCGGCGGTCAGCGCGCGCAGGCTGCCGATGTAGCCAAACAGCGTCTGCAGCGGCACCATGGCGCGCACGACCGCCGCGTTGCCGCGCTGGTCCTGGCTGCGCACATGGCCGCGCCGGCGGTTCAGGTCGCCGATCACGTCGCCCACATGGTCCATCGGCGTGGTGACTTCCACGTCCATCACCGGCTCCAGCAACGTCGGCCCGGCCTCGCGCAGCGCCTGGGTGAAGGCGGCCGCACCGGCCACCTCAAACGCCAGCGTGGACGAGTCCTTCTCGTGGAAGCTGCCGTCCTCCAGCGTGACCAACAGATCCACCACCGGGTGGCCGGCCAGCACGCCGGCCAGGGCCGCGCGCCGCACGCCTTGTTCCACACTGGGGATGTATTCCCTGGGGATCACACCGCCGGTGATGGCGTTCTCGAAACGCAGACCTGCGCCGCGCTCCAGCGGCTCCACGCGCAGCGCCACTTCCGCATACTGACCAGGGCCGCCGCTCTGCTTCTTGTGCAGATAGCGCACGCTGGCCGCACGCGCAATGGTCTCGCGCATGGCTACCTGGGGCGGGCCGGTGTGCACCGTCACGCCGAAGCGGCTGCGCAGCTTTTCCAGCGTCACTTCCAGCTGCAGCTCACCTACGCCGGACAGCAGGGTCTGGCCGGTGTCGGCGTCCTGGCCCAGGCGCAGGCTGGGGTCTTCGTCCACCAGCGTGTGCAGGCCGCGCGAGAAGTTGTTTTGCTCGTCGCGCGAGTGCGGCTCCACCGCCATCGAAATGACAGGTTCGGGCGCATGGATTTCCTCCAGCACCAGGGGCTGTGCGGGGTCGCTCAGCGTGTGGCCGGTCTTACTGGCCTTGAGCCCTGCCACGGCCACGATGTCACCGGCTTGCGCCAGTGCCAGCTCTTCGCGCCGGTCCGCGTGCATTTGCACCACGCGCGACAGACGTTCGCGCTGGCCGGTGTTGGCGTTCAGCACCTGGCTGCCCGCATGGGCTTCGCCACGGTAAACGCGCAGATAGCTCAGCGTGCCGTGTTCGTCGTGCACCACCTTGAACACCAGCGCAGCAAAGCCGTCACCCGGTGGCAGGTCAGTGTTGCGGTCTTCGGGCGCGGGCAGGTAGTCCACCACCGCATCAAGCAGCGGCTCGACGCCTTTGTTCTTCAGCGCGGCGCCGCCCAGCACGGGCACAAAGGCGCCGGCCAGTGTGCCCTGGCGGATACACGCGCGCAGCTGCGCTTCCGAGATGTCTTCACCGTTCAGATAGGCGGTCAGCAGCGCGTCGTTTTGCTCCACGGCGGTCTCTACCAGGGTGCGACGCGCAGACTCCACGGCGGCCTGCATATAGGCGGGCACGGCACTGCGTTCCAGCGTCGGTTTGCCTTGGGCATTGGGCGGCCAGGTCAGGGCTTGCTGGGTCAGCAGATCGACTACGCCGCTGAACTCGGCTTCCGTGCCTATGGGCAGCTGCAGCACCAGGGGTTTGACGCCCAGGCGCTCGGCGATCATCGCCACCACGCGCGCAAAGTCGGCGCCGGTGCGGTCCAGCTTGTTGACCAGGGCGATGCGCGGCACATGGTATTGGTCGGCCAGGCGCCAGTTGGTCTCGGTCTGCGGCTCTACGCCGGCCACGCCATCGAACACCACGACCGCGCCGTCGAGCACGCGTAGCGAGCGGCTGACCTCGATGTTGAAGTCGATGTGGCCGGGCGTGTCGATCAGGTTGATCTGGTGACCGCGCCAGGCCACGGTGGTGGCGGCGCTGTTGATGGTGATGCCGCGCGCCCGCTCCTGCGGGTCGTAGTCCATGGTGGCGTTGCCGTCGTGCACCTCACCGGTACGGTGGATTTCGCCGGTGGTGAACAGCACCCGTTCGCTGACGGTGGTTTTGCCAGCGTCGACGTGGGCGATGATGCCGATATTGCGAAGTTGTCGCGTGTTCATACTATGTTCCTTAAAGACAAAACCCCTGGCCTGCTCAATGCTGGCCAGGGGTTTCAACGGCTGTTCCACAGCCTTGAAAAAATCCCGCAGCTAGCGGTTTATGTCTTGCGCGTCGGCAGCGACACCAATGGACGAGCGCAAGCCCACCATCCACTGGTGCGGATGAATTGCGGCGATCAGTTTGTCAAAGGTGTGCATGGAAATTCCTTAAAAACACGGGTCCAGAAAGCAAAAAACCCCGCGCAAATTGCCGGGGTTGTGTGGGTTCCGGCAAGGCGCATAAGCCCTCCGAAAAATCGGAAGGTTTCTAGAGGATCAAAGCTTGGGTGGACATACGCATGGACGCAATTATAAAAAGTTTTGTAGGTTTTGTCTTTGGGGGCTTATGTTTCAATAGTAATGTGCTATGTAACATTCAAGGCACACATTACGGCGTAAATCACGGCGCAATCTTTTCCAGGCAGTAGCCCAGGCCGCGCACGGTGGCGATGCGTATCGGGCCTTTCTCGATCTTCTTGCGCAGCCGGTAGATGTAGACCTCGATGGCGTTGACGCTGACCTCTTCGCCCCATTCGCACAGGCGCTCGATCAATTGTTCCTTGCTGACCAGGCGCCCGGCGCGCTGCAGCAAGACCTCCAGCAGCCCCAGCTCGCGTGCCGATAGTTCCACCAGCTTGCCGTCTATGGTGGCCATGCGCCCGGCGTGATCGTAGACCAGCGGGCCGTGCTGGATGCTACTGCTGGCGCCGCCCGCGCCGCGCCGCGCCAGGGCGCGCACCCGGGCTTCCAGCTCCTGCAGCGAAAAGGGTTTGGCCATGTAGTCGTCGGCGCCGTAGTCCAGGCCTTTGACGCGTTCTTCCACGCTGTCGGCGGCCGTCAGTATCAGCACCGGCAAGGAGGAGCCGCGGGCGCGCAGCTTTTTCAGCACCTCCAGCCCATGCATCTTGGGCAGGCCCAGGTCCAGGATCAGCAGGTCGAACTCGCGGTTGGTCAGCAGAGCAGCGTCGGCCTCGCTGCCGCTGGACACATGGTCCACCGCCGCGCCTGAGGCCCGCAGCGCGCGCAACAGGCCGTCGGCCAATACCTGGTCGTCTTCCGCAATGAGAATGCGCATACGTGTCCCCTTTATAGGTTTTCTTCGATCAATTCTAGGCCGCGTAGGCTTCTAGGCCCAGCGAGACCACCGTCGCTACGTCCTGGCCGACAGCAGCGCGGAATTCGTCCTCTGTCTGAGCCACGGCGTCGCGATAGGCCTGCAGCCAGGCCAGGCCGGTGGCGGTGAACACCACCCGGCGGGCGCGGGCGTCCAGCGGGTCGGGTTCGCGCGCCACCATGCCCCAGGCGGCGCACTGGTCCACCAGGTCGCCCATGGCCTGTTTGCTCATGCCGGCCTGCGCGGCCAGTTCGGTCAGCCGTGAGCCCTGCAGCGGCAGGTGCCGGGTGATGTGGATGTGGGCGGCGCCCACTTGCGCGCGCGCCGCCAGGTTGCCCAGGGCCAGCGGTACCTCGATATTGCGCGCCATCAGCTCCAGCACGCGCGTGTCGAACTGGCGCAGGGCAGCATCCAGCCGCCGCCCCAAATGGGTTTCCCGCCAAGCCTGGTCTGTCGTGATGGAAGCCATGGATTAATGGTAAGGCAAACTGACTAAAAATGTGCTTTGCAGGTTTAAAACAGAGCTTTAAACTACTGTTCAAGCATCCAGCCTGTTGTTAATAGCAGGCCATGCAGGCCCACTAACTCTTGACCCCTTGATTTTGAAAGACACCGCCATGAACCCTACCGCTGCCCGCGCTCCCGCTGTCGCCCCCACCCCCGCTGCCCTGGCTGAAAAAGCCAAAGCCCTGCAAGCCGCTCTGGCACAGATTGAAAAGCAGTTCGGCAAGGGCACCATCATGCGCCTGGGCGAGGGCGAGGTGATCGAGGACATCCAGGTGGTTTCCACCGGCTCGCTGGGCCTGGACGTGGCGCTGGGCGTCGGCGGTCTGCCACGTGGCCGGGTCATCGAAATCTACGGCCCAGAGTCCAGCGGTAAGACCACGCTGACCCTGCAAGTAATTGCCGAGATGCAAAAGCTGGGCGGCACCTGCGCCTTTGTCGATGCCGAGCACGCACTCGACACCCAATACGCGCAAAACCTGGGCGTGAACCTGCAGGAAATGCTGATCAGCCAGCCCGACACTGGCGAGCAGGCCCTGGAAATCGTTGATTCGTTGGTGCGCTCCGGTGCCATCGACCTGATCGTGGTGGACTCGGTGGCGGCGCTTACGCCCAAGGCCGAACTGGAAGGCGAAATGGGCGACAGCCTGCCCGGCCTGCAAGCCCGCTTGATGAGCCAGGCGCTGCGCAAGCTGACCGCCACCATCAAGAAGGCCAACTGCATGGTCATCTTCATCAACCAGATCCGCATGAAGATCGGCGTGATGTTCGGCTCGCCCGAAACCACCACCGGCGGCAACGCGCTGAAGTTCTACGCCTCCGTGCGCCTGGACATCCGCCGCACCGGCACCATCAAGAAGGGCGACGACTCCATCGGTAACGAAACCAAGGTCAAGGTGGTGAAGAACAAGGTCGCGCCCCCGTTCAAGACGGCCGAGTTCGATATCCTGTTCGGCGAAGGCATCAGCCGCCATGGCGAAATCATCGACATGGGCGTGGAAGCCAAGATCATCGAAAAGTCGGGCGCCTGGTATGCCTACAACGGCGAAAAAATCGGCCAGGGCCGCGACAACGCCCGCGAATTCCTGCGCGAGAACCCCGGCCTGTCGATCGAAATTGAGAACAAGGTGCGCGAGTCCCTGGGCATTCCTCTGGTCCCTGTGGTGGAAGAAGCCAAGGAAGTGAAAGAAGGCAAGAAGGCCAAGGTCGAGGCATAAAGTGCCTGCCAGCGCAGCTAGTACCTATGCTGGTAGCTATTAAAGAGATAGCGCATGGCGTTTCCATCGGCCTCCGCGCCCATCAGCCTCAAGGGCCGTGCCCTGCGCCTGCTCAGCGGCCGCGAGTATTCGCGGGTAGAGCTGGAACGCAAGCTCGCGGCGTTTGAAGAAACCCCGGGCGAGCTGGCCCAGGCGCTGGACGAGCTGCAGGCCAAGGGCTTCATCAACGAGCAGCGCGTGTTGGATTCTGTGCTGTACCGGCGCGCCGGCAAGTTGGGCGCCTCGCGCATCCGCCAGGAGTTGCAAAACAAGGGCCTGGACCCGTCTGCCGTGCTGGATGCAGTAGCCGGTTTGCAAGCCACGGAGCTGGAGCGTGCCCGCGACGTTTGGCGCAAGAAGTTCGGCAGCCCGCCGGTGGACGCTGCGGCACGCGCCAAGCAGCAGCGCTTTTTGTTGGCGCGGGGCTTTTCGTCGGACGCCGTGCGGCGCGTGGTGGCCGGCAGTGACGACGATTGCTGAGAATAGGTTTACAAGCTTTTTAGGCCGCTGGCGCAGATACCACCTGCGCTGGAAGCTATAAAAAGTGTAGTAACCTGGTTTTACAGGCCCAGCATCAGCTTCAGGTTTTGCACTGCGGCACCGCTGGCGCCCTTGCCCAGGTTGTCCAAACGGGCGATCAGCACCGCGTGGCGGTGGGTTTCGTTGGCGAACACGCGCAGCTCCATCTTGTTAGTGTCGACCAGCGCCAGGGCGTCCAGTTTGCCGCTGTCGCCAGGGGCTTCGACCGTGACCCATTCGCTGCCCGCGTAGTGCTTGGCCAAGGCGTTGTGAAGGTCTTGGCCGGTGGGCTTGCCGGGCAGCAGGTCCAGATGCAGCGGCAGCTGCACCAGCATGCCCTGGGCGAAGTTGCCCACGGACGGCACAAAAATCGGCCGGCGGGTCAGCCCGGTGTAGCGCATGATTTCCGGCAAATGCTTGTGCTGCAGGCCCAGTGCGTAGATTTCAAACAGCGGCGCCTCGCCCTTTTCATAGGCTTCAATCATGCTGCGTCCGCCACCCGAGTAGCCGCTAACCGAGGGCAGGGCCAGCGCGGCGTCGGGGTCCAGCAGGCCGGCATCCACCAGCGGGCGTATCAGCGCAATCGCGCCGGTGGCGTAGCAGCCGGGGTTGCCCACGCGGTCAGCCTGTGCCACGGCTTCTTGCTGCCCAGCTACCAGTTCGGGAAAGCCGAAGACCCAGCCCGGCGCCGTACGGTGGGCCGTAGAAGCGTCGATGATCTTGGGCTTCTTGCCGGGCAGGCTGTCGATCATGGCTACCGATTCGATCGCGGCATCGTCGTGCAGACACAGGATGACCAGGTCCACCGTGGCCATCAGCGCGCGCTTGGCGGCGGGGTCTTTGCGCAGCTCGGGGGCGATGCTGACCAACTCGATCTGCGGCATGGATTGCAGGCGTTCGCGGATTTGCAGACCGGTGGTACCGGCTTCGCCATCGATGAAGACTTTGGACATGGTGAGCCTATGCTGTAAGGTGTTGTGCGTTGCAGCATGATACATTCGCGGGCTGACAGAACGCAGCTCGCAAGTCTTATACAAGACAGACGGGCAGAACCCCATCCATTCCTGAGAGAGCCCTCATGAAGATTCACGAATACCAAGGCAAGGAAATCTTGCGTAATTTTGGTGTGCCAGTGCCGAAGGGCATTCCGGCATTCACGGTGCAAGAAGCGGTGGAAGCCGCCCAAAAACTCGGCGGCCCAGTGTGGGTTGTCAAGGCACAGATCCACGCTGGCGGACGTGGCAAGGGCGGCGGCGTCAAGGTTGCCAAGACCATTGACGACGTGAAGAAGCTGGCCGGTGAAATCCTGGGCATGCAGCTGAAGACGCACCAGACCGGTCCTGAAGGCCAGAAAGTTCGCCGCCTGTACATCGAAGACGGCGCCGACATCAAGAACGAACTGTATGTGTCCCTGGTGACCGACCGCGCCACGCAGAAGGTGGCCCTGATCGCTTCCAGCGAAGGCGGTATGGACATCGAGGAAGTGGCGCATTCCACGCCCGAGAAAATCGTCACCGAGATGATCGACCCGCTGACCGGCATTACCCCCGAGCAGAGCAAGAAGGTGGCTGCAGCCATCGGCTTGACCGGCGTGTCTATTGACCAGGCCGTAGACATCTTCGCCAAGATCTACAAGTGCTACATGGACACCGATGCGTCCTTGGTGGAAATCAACCCGTTGAACTGCGACTCCAAGGGCAACCTGATGGCCCTGGACGCCAAGTTCAATTTCGACCCAAATGCGCTGTTCCGCCACCCAGAAATCGTCGCCTACCGCGATCTGGACGAAGAAGACGCTGCCGAAGTGGAAGCCTCCAAGTTCGACCTGGCCTACATCAGCCTGGACGGCAACATCGGCTGCCTGGTGAACGGCGCTGGCCTGGCCATGGCGACCATGGACACCATCAAGCTGTACGGCGCCGAGCCGGCCAACTTTCTGGACGTGGGCGGCGGTGCCACCCCCGAGAAGGTCACCGAAGCCTTCAAGATCATGCTGAAGAACTCCAAAGTTGAGGCCATCATGGTCAACATCTTCGGCGGCATCATGAAGTGCGACACCATCGCCACCGGCGTGATCACGGCTTGCAAGGCAGTGAACCTGTCTGTGCCTCTGGTCGTGCGCATGAAGGGCACTAACGAAGACCTGGGCAAGAAGATGCTGGCCGAGTCCGGTCTGCCCATCATCAGTGCGGACAGCATGGCTGAAGCGGCCGAAAAAGTTGTCGCAGCCGTTAACGCCCGCTAAGGAATCGTCATGTCCATCTATATCAACAAAGACACCAAAGTCATCACCCAAGGTATTACCGGCAAGACCGGCCAGTTCCACACTGAAAAGTGCCAGGAATACGCCAACGGTAAAAACGCTTTCGTCGCGGGTGTGAACCCCAAGAAGGCCGGCGAGTCGATTTTCAATATCCCAATCTACGCCTCCGTCAAGGAAGCGGCTTCGGAAACCGGCGCAACCGTGTCGGTGATCTACGTGCCGCCAGCCGGCGCTGCTGCCGCGATCTGGGAAGCCGTTGAAGCCGATCTGGACCTGGCGATCTGTATTACCGAAGGCATCCCCGTCAAAGACATGCTGGAAGTGCGCAACCGCATGAAGGCCAAGGAAGCCGCTGGCGGTAAGAAGACCCTGCTGCTGGGCCCCAACTGCCCCGGTCTGATCACTCCTGACGAAATCAAGATTGGCATCATGCCCGGCCATATCCACCGCAAGGGTCGGATTGGCGTGGTCAGCCGTTCCGGCACGCTGACCTACGAAGCTGTGGCGCAACTGACCGAAATCGGTCTGGGTCAATCCAGCGCCGTCGGCATCGGTGGCGACCCGATCAACGGTCTGAAGCATATCGACGTGATGCAGGCTTTCAACGAAGATCCAGATACCGATGCGGTCATCATGATCGGTGAAATCGGTGGTCCGGACGAAGCTGAAGCCGCTCGCTGGTGCAAGCTGAACATGAAGAAGCCTATCGTTGGCTTCATCGCTGGCGTGACCGCTCCCCCCGGCAAGCGCATGGGCCATGCAGGTGCGCTGATCTCCGGTGGCGCCGACACGGCGGATGCCAAACTGGCTGTGATGGAAGAGTGCGGTTTCACCGTGACACGTAATCCATCCGAAATGGGCAAGCTGCTGAAAGCTTTGCTGAAGTAATAGAGGTTGCCGCTACAGGCAGCCTTCGAATCCATGCCGGGCACCTAGGGTGCCCGGCGTTGTTTTAACGTGCTTGTAGAGGGCGGTATATGTTTTTTGGACTTGATTTCACCTCGCCCCTGTTCTGGAGCGCGTTTGGCTCGATTGTTTTGGCCAATATCGTCCTGAGCGGCGACAACGCCGTGGTAATCGCCATGGCAGCCCGCACTTTGAAGCCAGAGCAGCAGCAGAAAGCCATCGTATGGGGCAGCGCTGCCGCCATCGTGATGCGGATTGTGCTGACGGTGGTGGCCATCAAATTGTTGGCTATGCCGTTTCTGAAGTTGCTGGGCGCGGCCTTGCTGGTGTATATCGGGGTGGATCTGCTCAAGGACGAGGGCGAAGGCGATGGCGGGCATGGCAAGCAGATCCATGGGTTGCTGGCGGCCATTCGGACTATTTTGATTGCCGATCTGGTCATGAGTCTCGATAACGTGCTGGCCGTGGCAGCAGCAGCCAACGGAAATGTTCCTTTGTTGGTGCTGGGTTTGTTGGTGAGCATTCCCTTGATCGTGTTTGGCGCCACTTTGCTGACCAAGGTGATGGAGCGATTTCCTATCATCATCACGATTGGTGCGGCGCTCTTGGGATTTTTGGCGGGTGAAATGCTGTTGACGGATCCAGCCGTTGTGACCCAGTTTGGCGAAACCAAGGAGCAGACCGTGAATTTTGCCGGTGTGATCGGCGCCGTATTGGTGGTTGCTTTGGGTACTTGGTTGCAAAAGCGCAGCAATTCCACGTCAGTTTGATTCGCACACCCTCTATTTTTAGGATGTGACGTGAAAAACTGCCCCGCTGCGGGCTTTTTTTGCCGCCTAGTTGTAACAAAATACAGCGGAAATAGAGGTCTGCATCTGATGCGCAGAGGCGAAAGGCGGATCATTTATGTGCTCAGGCTCAAGGTCGTGGCAAACTAGACCTAGCCGGTTCATATCCCGCAAGCCGCCTATTGCATTGGAATTTCACGAGCTCAGTTCGACAACAAGATGATTTACGAGTTCTGTACGCAGACCCACCCTGGTCTTTTGCGCGAAAACAATGAAGACGCTGCGGCTTTTGACGAGCCCAGCGGGTTGGCGGTATTGGCGGACGGTATGGGTGGCTACAACGCAGGCGAGGTCGCCAGCAGTATGGCGACTACGTTTGTCCACACCGAGTTGGCGCGGTGGCTGTTAGAGGCAGGGTCCCAGGCGAGTGGCCGGGATCTTCGCCGCGCCATGGATGCTTGCGTGCACAACGCCAATTTGGCGGTGTACACCGCAGCCAACGTGAATGAGCATTACGCGGGCATGGGCACGACCTTGGTGGTGGGCATCTTTCAAGATAGCCGCGTGTTGGTGGGCCATATCGGCGATTCACGGTGCTATCGTTTTCGGCGCAATGTATTGCAGCAAATCACCAAGGACCATTCTTTGTTGCAGGAGCAACTGGATGCAGGACTGATTACGCCTCAGCAGGCTGCGACATCCAATAACAAAAATTTGGTGACACGTGCCTTGGGGATAGATGACAGCGTGCTGCTGGAGGTGCATGAGCATGGGGTGGAAGAAGGTGACCTGTACCTGATGTGTTCGGACGGGCTCTCGGATATGGTCGATGATGCGCCGATCGCACGTATCATGGAGACCGACGCTCCACTTGCGCAAAAGGCCAAACAGCTGATTAGCATCGCCAATGCGCATGGTGGGCGAGATAATATTACGGTCCTGCTTGTCCAAGCGGTGGCCGGCGCCAAGAAGCGGGGACTCGTATCCCGGCTATTGGGAAGCTAGATCCATTCACAGGTGCCAATTCCATGAATAGACACGGTAACTGACCATGCCAAAACTGATTGTTTCAATCGACGGCGTAGTCATCAAAGAGGTGCAGTTGACCAAAGACCGCACGACGCTGGGCCGTAGGCCGTATAACGATATCGTGATCGATAACCTGGCGATCAGTGGTGAGCATGCGGTGGTACTGATGGTGGGCAATGAAGTCCATCTGGAGGACTTGAACAGCACCAATGGCACTTACATCAACGGTAAGGCTGCCCGCAAGCAAATTTTGCAGAACAATGATCTGATTGAAGTCGGCAAATACAAACTCAAGTTTGTGGGCGACGGCATGGATTCGGGTTTCGAACCCGGCATGGCTTCTCGGCCCAGCCCTTTGGCCGGTGGTGTGGGTCAACAGGTACGCCGTGTGTCGCACCATTCGGCATCCATGCCGCTGGTGGGGGCTGAAATAGCGCCGCATATTACGGCCGCCATACGCGTGTTGTCCGGTGCAGCGGCAGGGCGTGAAGTCACCTTGACCAAAATAGTAACGACTTTGGGTAAGCCTGGCATTGCTGTTGCTGCGATTACGCGCCGCCCGCACGGCTATGTTGTGGTGCATGTAGAAGGTGATACCCAGCCCGTACTCAATGGCAGTGCGATAGGGGCCACGCCGGTGGCGCTGAAAAATGGCGATCTCTTGCAGTTGGCTGGCACACAAATGCAGTTTGTGCAGCCTTGACAAAACCGGTGTCTGGTTGAAGCATGGGCACCGCGCTGCTTCAAGAAGCCTACTTCCGTAGCTGACACCGATGGGATGGCGCGGCCCATTTTCAAAATGAATCAAAGGGTCTGGTCATGAAGGTCCGTGTGCTGGGATGCTCTGGAGCCATTGCCAAAGACTGCAGAACCACGTCCTTTTTGGTTGATTCTGATGTCTTGATTGATGCCGGTACCGGCGTTGGCGATCTCACATTGGATGAAATGTGTGCAGTCAACCATATCTTCCTGACCCACTCCCACTTGGACCACGTTGCAGCGCTGCCCTTGATGGTGGACGCTGTGGCTTCTCAGCGAACCGGACCATTTCAGATTTATGCGCTGGCTGGCACCATTGCCGCGCTCAAAGCGCATATTTTCAATAACGTGATTTGGCCGGACTTCAGCGTGATTCCCTCAGTGGCTGAGCCATTTATCCGTTTCAACGAAATCAGCCTGGGCCAGATAGTGCATGTTCGTGACAAGCGTATTGAGGCCTTGCCTGCCGTACATTCTGTGCCCGCCGTGGGTTACGCCGTATCCGCGGATGGGCCAAGCTGGGTATTCACAGGCGACACGGAGCGCAACCCCGCATTCTGGCTGCGCTTGGCGCAGCTGGATGTAGCCGCTCTGGTGATTGAAACTGCGTTCAGCAACCGTGAAAAAGATCTGGCCCGTCGTAGCCTGCATTTGTCCCCCGAGACCCTGGCGGAGGAGCTAAAGGGCATAGGCACGCAGCGCTTCCCGATCTACATCACCCATACCAAGCCCTTCGAGACCGAGCTCATCATGGACGAGATTGCCCAGTTCGAAGCCGTGCTGCCCGTAGGCCAGAATATTCCGCATGACATCCGCTGGCTGCAGGCGGGACAGGTGTTTGCGGTCTAGATTTACAAAGCTGGGACACTCTTGCCAAAAATGTCATTCCTGCTGTGAGGTTGTAATGAAGTGACATTGCTGTCAGTGATTGGGCGCTTTTTTGACCAAAACAAGCATGGTTGGCTGCAATCCGTGACATATTCCTCTGGCACGCTATGTGCTGGGTATGACTGTCTCAACACTTTCTTTTAGGAGCTTTTGATGAAGCGTTCAATCCAACAAGGTTTCACCCTTATCGAACTGATGATCGTTGTGGCGATCATTGGTATTTTGGCTGCTGTGGCGTTGCCTGCATACCAGGACTACACTGTGCGTGCGAAGGTTTCGGAAGTTATTTTGGCTGCATCATCCGGTCGTACTGCCGTTTCGGAGATGGCCCAGGTGAACGGGGGCATGCCTACAACTGCTAGTTTTTCAATTTCTAGCCAGTCATCTAAGTATGTGCAGTCGGTGGGTTACACGTCTTCTGCTACCACCACAGGCTTAATTACTGCTACGGCGCAAGGTGAAGCGAAGATCAGCGGTTCGACTATTACTTTGACGGGAACGGTGGATGCCACGACCAGCCAGGTTACCTGGGTTTGCGGTGGTTCCATTGCTACCAAGTACCGCCCTGCCAGCTGCCAGTAAAATCCATGGCATCTAAAGCCCCTTCGGGGGCTTTTTTTATGGGCCGTACAAACCTTATATATCTGGCTGAACTTCTAGGTTCTGAAACCATTGATTGCTAAAGATCCTCTTCCACCGCTATGGCTTAGCCTATGGGTGCCGTTACTGGCGTTGGGATGGTTGCTGCCCAACCACTACTATCCCTGGCCTACATTCCATACCGATGCCTGGGTGGCAGCCATGCTGGCACTGGCCTCCGTTGCTGTCGTCGTGAGATTTCGGGAGGCTGTGCAATGGCATGCCTTCACAACCCTGATTGCGCTATTGGCGTTGACGCCATTACTGCAGTACGCAACAGGCATCCTATTTTTCAGTGGTCAGGTCTGGGTGAGTACGCTATTTGTGCTTGGCTTGCTTTTAGCACTCTTAGTAGGAGCGCGCTGGGAGTCCGCGACGCCTGGGCGGGCGGCAGATGGTCTGTTTTTTGCCATTGGTATTGCGGCCTTCGTGTCAGTGGGTTTGCAGCTGCGTGAGTGGTTGGAGTTGGGCGATTTCACTGAGGTCATGCAAATATGGGCAGAGCAGTTTTCTCCCGGCAGACCGTCTGCCAATTTGGGGCAACCCAACCAGTTGGCGACCCTGCTGTTGTGGGGCTTGTTGGCTTGTGTCTGGGGAATGGCGCGACAAAAAATCCGTGGAAGGGTTGTAGCTTTTGCTGCCGTTTTTCTGTTGTTTGGTATTGCCTTGACGCAGTCGCGGATTGCGTCGATTGCTTTGTTTGCCTTGACTTGTGCAGCCTGGATGTGGAGGGGCTGGCTGCCTGCTCGGGCTCCCTGGGTTGCCATGTTATTGCTGCTGTACTTTGTGGCGTGCTCCTTGTCGCTGCAGACTTTGAGTGATTGGATGGGGTTGGGTATACAGATTCGGTCGGCTACTTTGGGGGGGGAGTCCTCCCAGTTACGTCTGGAAGCTTACATCTTGTTTTTGGATGCGATCCGGCACCAACTCTGGTGGGGCTATGGTTGGAACCAGCTGGTTGTGGCACAGCTGGCAGTTGCCCAGAACCACGCCAGCCTAGCTTCCTTCTTTATGCATTCGCACAACTTGTTTTTGGACTTGGTACTGTGGTGCGGTATTCCTATCGGCGTGCTGGTGTCCTTGTCCATTGTGGTGTGGTTCACTCGCACTTTGTTGCGAGTGTCCAACCTTGAAGATGCAGTTTTAGTGCTCTTTGTGGCGGTCATCGGTTTGCATGCTATGGTTGAATTGCCTTTGCACCATGCCTATTTTTTGCTGCCAACCGGGTTGGTCATGGGCATGCTGAATCAGCGGTCGCGTCGCCGCGTTGTGTGGAGTTGCGGCAAGTGGGTGCTACTGGGGCTGTTATGTGGTGCCTGCATTGTGCTGGGGCTCATCGTGCGTGATTATTTCAATGTGGATGCCAGCATGCGCAGGCTCAAGTTGGATGCAGCCCATATTGGTCGCCAGCCGCCGGGCGGTCCGCCAGACGTGCTTATCTTGAACGATATGCGTGAATCCATTCGCTATGCCCGTCTAGGCGTAGAGCCCGATATCAGCGAAGATGAGCTGGAGCGCTTACGCAAGGTATGTTTCATCTCGCCCACGCCATCCAATATGTTTAACGTTGCCAAAGCCTTGGCTTACCGCCATCGGCCAGAAGAGGCCAGCGCGTGGATTCAAAAAATGCAAAGAGTGCAGCCGGACGGTTTTGACCGCGACTTGCGGCGCATCTGGGATAGCCAGGCCAAGACGCAGCCAGCGATGGCTGCCGTTCAGTGGCCTCATTTCGAGCCTCGCAGTTCAGCGCCCAGCACGCTCGGCGTTCAATGATGGTGCCTTTTGAGCTATACCTCTGATTCTGTAATGCGCGGTACGACGACTTGGGCGACAAGCGCTTTCCTGGTAACGGCCATTTTCGTTTTACCCTGGCTCAACCCCTTCGCCCCCGGCCCTACATCTGCGGTAATCCCCTGGCTTTTCGCCTGCTGTGCGGTGGCCCTGGTGCTGGGTTTGCAGGCCATCGCCCCCGCCACAGATAAGCCCTGGCCCCGCATCGCTGCCAGCACCTGGCTGCAGGCTGGGGCCATCAGCAGTGTGATTGGCCTGGTTCAGTATTTCGGACTGAGTTCGCAGCTGACACCCTGGGTGAACGCCACGCAGCTGGGCGAGGCGTTTGGCAATTTGCGCCAGCGCAACCAGTATGCGAGTTTGACCAGTATTGCCTTTGCTGCCTTGCTGTGGTGGGTAGTGCAGGTCCGGCCGGCGGCCCAGGTGGCGCTGTTGCGTGGGGTGCAGCTGGGCTTGGCGGTGTTGTTGGCAGCTGGGAATGCGGTGTCTTCTTCGCGTACCGGCTTGTTCCAGATCGTGCTGCTGCTGGCCTTGTTTCTGCTGTGGGGTGGCTGGCGCCAGCTGGAGCTGCGCCGGGTGGTGCTGGTCTATCTGCTGGCCTACGCGGCGGCTCTGATGCTATTGCCGGTCCTCATTGGGTTGGATCCATGGTCCAGCGGGGCCTGGGCGCGCTTGCAGGCGGGGGATGCGGTGTGCTCCAGCCGGTTGACGCTGTGGCATAACGTGTTGACCCTGATTTCCTTGCACCCTTGGGGCGGCTGGGGTTGGGGCGGGCTGAACTACGCGCACTACATCACCCTGTTTGATGGCCCGCGCTTTTGCGACATCCTGGACAACGCGCACAACCTGCCCCTGCACCTGGCGGTGGAGTTGGGCATCCCTGCGGCGTTGATTGCATGCGGCCTGTTGTTGTATTGGGTGCTGCGGTCGAGACCCTGGGCAGAAACGGATGCCACACGTCAGCTTGCCTGGTCGGTGCTGGCGGTGATCGGACTGCATAGCCTGTTGGAATATCCGCTGTGGTACGGGCCGTTCCAGATCGCGGCTGGCCTGTGCGTACTGTTGCTTTGGCGAGGCCCATCGTTATTTGAAAGAAGTCGGGCTCTGGCGCAGTTAATCTGTGCTTTGCTAGCTACTGTATTGATAGCAATTTGCGGCTATGTGGCCTGGGATTACCACCGCATCAGCCAGATCTATTTGTCACCTGATGACCGTGATCCTGCTTACCGCATGGACACCTTGGACAAGCTGCATGCGAGCTGGATGTTCCATGACCAGGTGGAGTTTGCCGAGCTGTCGATTACGCAGCTGACCTTGGCCAATGCGCCTGAGCAGTACCGCATGGCGCTGGAGATGCTGCATTTCTCGCCCGAACAACGCGTCATAGAGCGGGTGATAGACGCCGCCTTGCTGCTGGGGCGGGACCGGGATGCGGTCTTCCATCTGGCGCGCTACCAGGCGGCTTTTCCGGAGGGTTATGCCGAGTGGATGGCTGCGCACCGGGCGCCACCACGGCCCTAGGAGCCTGTCTGGCTAGTCGGTGTTGAGCTCCACAATGCCGTCCACAAACTCCTTGATGGCCTGTTGCGCCTTGCTGTCGATGGAGGTGAACTCCACAGGGCATTTGTAGGCGCCCTGCACCTCGGTCACGCGCAGCACCTTGGCGTAGATATCGGTCAGCTCGCCGCTGAGCAGCGATAGCGACAGCGCCATCTTGATATCGTCGAACGGCAGCAGGGGCACCGGGCTGAGGACAAACATCCCGCCATAGCCCAGGTCCACGATGCGGCCCGCGTACTGCCGGGGAATGACGGACTTGCCATCCAGCACCTGGAAGGCCAGGGGCATATCCACCTCAACCCGCGGGCTGGTACGTACCTCGCGCCGCGGCGTGGTCATCGGGTGGCTGCCGCGCAGCGCCAGCAGCTCGACCATGCGCACGCTGCCTTTTTTGCCTTTGACCTGTACCTCGTTGATGTCGCCGACGTCGATGTAATCCTTGGCCAGCTGGTAAGTGCTTTCGCTGAGCAGGATTTGCCCGCGCAGACTGTGCGACTCGACCCGGGACGCCAGGTTGACCTGGTCGCCGATGACGGTGTATTCGGTGTACAGCGGCGAGCCCAGGTGGCCCACCACCACGTCGCCGGTGTTGATGCCTATGCCCATGTACAGCGGACTCATGCCCAGGTGCTGGTTTTGCGCGTTGATGTCGTCCATGGCCAGCTGCATCTCGATGGCGCAGGCCAGCGCCGCCTCGATCGGGTTGTCCAGCGCCTTGGGCGCGCCGAAAAGCACCATGATGCCGTCGCCCATGAATTTGTCGATGCTGCCGCCGTGGTGCAGGATGATTTGGGTCATGCGTTCCAGGTAGCGGTTCAGGGCGGTCACCATGTCCATGGCGCTACAGGCTTCCGCCATGGCAGTGAAGCCACGCAGGTCGGACAGCAGAATCGTTACCTGCCGGGTTTCGCTGTCTATGGCGTGGGCCGCGGCACGGTTAATCGCCTCGTTGACGGCCTGCAGGCGGGCTGCATCACCTTGTGGAGATTGGGGATTGCCGGGGTCGAATATTTCGACCAATCTGGCGGCAAGTTGTTTCCGATCGACGTGCCACATGGTGACTCCCGCAGTTCAGCGACAGACCAGAATAGCAGAACCAAGCCGTGCCATTCAATCCTATGCGGTGGGCGCATCCGCCCGGTAGCTGCCGGACTGGCCGCCGTCTTTTTGCAGGACCCGCACCGCCTCGATCACCATGCCGCGGTCAACCGCCTTGCACATGTCGTAGATGGTCAGCAGCGCGACCTGGACCGCGCACAGCGCCTCCATTTCCACGCCGGTAGGGCCCACGGTTTCCACGGTGGCACGGCACTCCACCGCCGGTGGTTGGGCATGGCAGACGAAGTCCACGGCCACCCGGGTCAGCGCCAGCGGATGGCACAGCGGCACCAGATCGCTGGTCTTCTTGGCGGCCTGGATGCCGGCGATGCGGGCGATGCCCAGCACATCACCCTTTTTGGCGTTGCCGCTCTCGATCAGCGCCAGCGTGGCGGCCTGCATGGCGATGCGCCCGTTGGCCACTGCCGTGCGATGGGTATGGGCCTTGGCGGCCACATCGACCATATGGGCTTGGCCGTGCGCATCAAAATGCGTCAAAGAGGGCATGGCCGGCCTCCGCTACGATTTACAAAGTGTTCACTCATTTCGCGGATCATACGGCCATGCTTTATTGGAAAGATCGTTTCAGGGCTTCGGCCATCCATCTGGGTCTTTGCTTATGCGTCGCCTTGCTGGCGGGCTTGCTGGTGCTGGGCGTGTGGTACCCCTATCCGTACCGCGAGATCTCTGGCGGGCGTGAGCTGTTTATGCTGGTGGTGGCGGTGGACGTGGTGTTGGGCCCGCTGCTGACCTTCGCCATCTTCACCCGCAGCAAGCCCTGGCGCGTGCTGCGGCGTGACTTGGTCGTTATTGCCCTGTTCCAGCTGGCGGGCCTGGGCTATGGCTTGTGGACGGTGTACCTGGCGCGGCCGGTGCACCTGGTGTTTGATATCAGCCGCTTCCAGGTCGTGCACGCAGTAGATGTACCTGAGGTGCTGCTGGACAAAACGCCCCCTGGTATACGTGCCTGTCCCCTGGATGGTCCCAGCCTGCTATCTGTGCGGCCCTTCAAGGACAACAACGAAAAAATTGACGTCACCCTGGCTGCCATGGGCGGTGTGGACGAGGCGGCACGCCCCGACCTGTGGCAAAGCTATGCCGCCGGCCAGGCCGGCGTGCTGAAGTTTGGCAAGCCGACTGCGGAACTCAAGACACGTTTCCCCGACCAGGCCGCTGCCATCGACCAGGTGCTGGCCGCCGCCGGGCATACTGTGCAGAACACGCTCTATCTGCAGATGGTGGGGCGAAAAAGTTTCTGGACCGTGTTTGTCGATGCCCGTACCGCCCAGGTGGTGGCCTTTCTGCCGCTGGATTCATTTTGAAAAAATACAGACAAAATAGGCCATTGGCGCAGGTATTACGTGCGCCAATAGCTCATCTTTTGATAGCGTCCAATGTGATGATGGCCTGGCCTGCTGTGGCCCAGGCGCAGGGCGTTGGGGGTTCCCAATTACCCAGCCTGGGCGACGGCAGCAGCATGAGCACCAGTGCCGAGCGGCGCCTGGGTGAGCGCATCGCCCGTGAGCTGTACCGCGACCCGGACTACATCGACGACCCGGTGCTGGTCGAATACGTGCAAAGTATCTGGCAGCCCTTGCTGGACGCGGCCCGCCAGCGTGGCGAACTCACCGATGAGATGGACCAGCGCTTCGCCTGGGAGGTGCTGATGGGCGCCGACCGCACCATCAATGCTTTTGCCCTGCCTGGCGGCTACCTGGGCCTGCACCTGGGTCTGGTGGGTGTTGTCACAAGCCCGGACGAGCTGGCCTCGGTGCTGGGGCATGAGCTTAGCCACGTTACCCAGCGGCATATCTCCCGCATGATGGAATCCCAGGGTCGGACCACGCCCTGGCTGATCGGTGCGATGATTCTGGGCGCCTTGGCGGCCAGCAAAAGCCCGGATGCGGCCAATGCTGTGATCGTCGGCGGGCAGGCGGCCGCGGTGCAGAACCAGCTGAACTTCTCGCGCGACATGGAGCGCGAGGCCGACCGCATAGGCTACGGCGTGATGACCCAGGCCGGCTTCGACCCGCTGGGCTTTGTCAGCATGTTCGAAAAGCTGCAGCAGGCCTCGCGCCTGAGTGACAACGGCTCTTTTCCCTACCTGCGCACCCACCCGTTGACTACCGAGCGCATTGCCGACATGCAGTCGCGCCAGGCCCTGGATGCGCGCCCGGCGCCGCGTCCGCCCAGTGCAGTCCATCCCATGATGGCCGCCCGCGCCCGGGTGCTGGGCAGTCCCGGCGTGGATTTGCTGCGCGCTTGGGTTGGTGAAGCAAAAATGCTGCGCCCCACCGGCCCGGCCATGGACACCCGTGCCGCTGCCGTGCTGTATGCGGGTACTTTGGCGGCTCTGCGCCAGCGCGACTTTGCGCAGGCACGCAGCCTGGCGGAAAGGCTGCAGGCCCTGGTGGCACCCGAACCCGCAGCCGCGCGCCTGGCGCGCTTGCTGGCAGCTGAAATCGAATGGAACGCGGGGGATGCGGCGGCCACGGCGGCCTTGCTGGACCTGCAGGCACCGGGCCGGCCTGAATTGCTGCTGGGCTCCCAGGTGCGCACCCGCCTGGGCCAGGCGCCCGAGGCCATTGCCCGGCTGCAGCCCTGGGTGGCCTTGCATCCGCGCGATGGCACGGCCTGGCAGCTGCTGGCGTCGGCTTACAACGCCCAGGGCCAGACCCTGCGCGCGATCCGCGCCGAGGCCGAGATGCAGGTGGCCCGGCTGGACTACAACGGCGCGCTGGACCGCTTCCGTGCGGCGCAGGACATGGTGCGTCATCCCCCGCCGGGTAGCGGGCCCGTGGATGACATCGAAGCGTCCATCATTGACACCCGCACCCGCCAGGTCCAGGCGCACCTGAAAGAGCTGGCGCAGGAAAAATAAGCCTGCGCGGCGGTGTGGTTGGGATGCTTAGGAGATTGCGGCGTCGATCACGATGCCCAGCGCCGAGTACAGCAAGGAGCCGATCAAGGCTGCTGTGAACCCGGTTACGTGAAAACCCACCAGCAGCCCAGACGCCGACCAGAACATCAGCGCGTTCACCACGAACAGGAACAGCCCCAGCGTGAGGATGGTGACCGGCAGGGTCAGCACCACCAGCACCGGGCGCAGTACCGTGTTCAGCAGGCCGATCACCAGAGAGGCGACCAGCGCTGCCGTGAAGCTTTGCACTTGCACGCCGCTGTACAAATGGGCCACCAGAAGCAAGGCGGCTGCACTCAGCAGCCATTTGAGTAGGAGTTTCATGGCCCCAAGGATACGCCGATTAGCGTGCCTGCTTTAAGCCGACGGCTGGGCTTTACGCCGGGCGCTCCAACTGCCCGTGGCCAGCACGCCGGCGATGGCGATGGCATACAGGCCCCAATGCGCAGCGGTACTCCAGGGCGCCGTCGGGCCGAACACCGATGCCAGCAGGGACTCGCCCACGATCATCTTGGCCGCGGTGAAGGCCAGTACAGCAGCACCCAGCTGGATGATGATGGGAAAGCGTTCCACCAGTTTCAGCACCACCGTGCTGCCCAGTACCACGATAGGCACGCTGACCAGCAGACCGATGATCACCAGGTCAAACGCCCCATGCGCGGCGCCGGCCACGCCCAGCACGTTGTCAATGCCCATCAGCGCGTCGGCGATCAGAATGGTCTTCATGGCGCCCCAGAAGGTGGTGACTGCCGGGCCGTCATGGGCGTCTTCGCTGCCCTGGTCGGCCAGCAGCTTGTAGGCAATCCACAGCAGGCCCAGGCCGCCGACCAGCATCAGGCCGGGAATCTTCAACAGCCAGACCACGCCGATGGTCATGGCCGAGCGCACGATGATGGCGCCGACCGTGCCCCAGACAATTGCCTTTTTTTGCAGATGCTGGGGCAGGCTGCGTGCGGCCAGCGCGATCACGATGGCGTTGTCCCCCGCCAGCACCAGGTCAATCAGGATGATGGCCAGCAGGGCGGACCACCAAGGGGCTGATAAAAATTCCATAAAAACACTCCATTGCCGTAACTGTCACGTTGGGTAAGCGCAAACGGGAAGATCGGGAGTGGATGGAGTAAATGGCCGCCAAGCACGCTTCGATCCCCGCCATTGCCGGTGGGTCTCGAAGGTCTTGCTCGGCACGGGTCCTGGGACCATGCCCCACGCGCCGGATGCCGCTAGGGCAACGTGTTGACGACGGGTGGATACCCACAGGCTGTGCCATGGGCGGGAGCTACTCCCCTTCAACCCCCAATTAGACCATAGCAAAGATGTAACTGGCAGATGTATTTCTTGAGATCCAGGCAAGGGCATAGGGGGGGAAACGGGGCTATGATCCATCCCCCTCCGTTGCGACTCACGCGACACCCGCAGCAGCCTTTCACGCCCCCATGGCCGGAATCCACATCACTGACATCGAAGCCGCCATCAATTATTGGCGGGCCCGCAAGCCGTCAACCGATGGTGTGACCCTGTGTGCCGAACTGCGCGCACTGGCCGAGGTGTATGCGTTGATGGTGTACCACCACGAGGACGAGGCGGACGAAGCCTCGATGCCGCCCAAGGCCTATGACGCCTGGCTGGGCTGGTACCAGACTACGCCCGATACGCCCTGCATCGCCATCTGCTCCACCTTCCAGGGCGACGCCCTGTGCAAGGGCTGTGGCCGCACGTTTGAAGAGGTCCAGCTTTGGCCCGCCATGGGCCCGGCAGAAAAGCGTGTGACTTGGCGCCGCATCACTCTGGAAGGCGACTCCTGGCGCTTCAACCGTTACGCCGAGCGCGCCGCCGAAGGGCGCATACCTGCTATTGATTAAATAGCTGCTGGCGCAGACAAAATAAGCGCTAGGGGCCTAAAAGTTCAAGAACCCAACGGATAGCTACTCCTTCAGGGATACCGTGGAACCGGCTCTGCCGGGCCACTGGTATCGCCCCCTGCAAGGGGGGTGGCGAAAACGCGTAGCGTGTAGCCTGGGGGTGTGCCTCTATTTACTTCCAGCGCAGGCATTCGACATCCACACTGCCTAAATTGCTGCTCAGCGTCAGTGCGCCTTCCTGGATGGTCGCTTGCAGCTGCATGCTGCGTTCCGCCAGGCTGGCCAGGGCCTGAGAGGCTTCAGTGGGCACGCGCCAGACCTGCAGGTTCTGCGGGCGCGACAGCTTGGATTCCATGCCGCGCCACCAGATGTCCGCCGAGGAGCTGAACGGGTACAGCAACACCTGGTCGGATTTACCGCAGGCCTTGATCAGCGGTTTGTCTTCGGGTTGGCCGACTTCAATCCACAGCCGCGTCTGGCCGGTGAAATCGCGCAGGCTGACATCCGGGTCGTCCGGGTTGCTGAGTCCCGCGCCAAAGGCCAGCAGGCCGTCGCCCTTGCACACGCTGTTGAGCTGGTAGGCGTTCAGCGCCAGCGCCACCAGGCGCACCATCATGCGTTCATCGGTCTCGCTGGGGTGGCGCGCCAGGGTCAGCGCGTGGTCGGCGTAGTAGTTGTGGTCGATGTCGGCAATCTGCAGATTGGCTTTAAAGATCGTGGACTTGAGAGCCATGCTGATTACTATTCTTTTTGTAGCTGCTAGCGCAGGCAATACCTGCGCTAGAGCCTTCTTTTTATTAAATTATGCGCGACGGGCTAGATCGGCAGCGATGCCGATGTACGAGCCCGGCGTCATGGCCAGCAAGCGTTGCTTTTCGGCTTCGGGGATCTCCAGCGACCCGATCAGGCCGTGCAGCGCCTCGGCGGTGACGGTCTTGCCACGTGTGACTTCCTTGAGCTTTTCGTAGGCACCTTGCACGCCAAAGCGGCGCATCACCGTCTGGATCGGCTCGGCCAGCACTTCCCATGAGCTGTCGAGATCTTCGGCCAGGGCTTCTTCGTTGAGTTCCAGCTTGTTCAGGCCGGTCATCAGCGATTGGTAGGCCAGCGCGGCATAGCCCACGGCCACGCCCATATTGCGCAGCACGGTGGAGTCGGTCAGGTCGCGCTGCATGCGGCTGATGGGTAGCTTTTCGCTCAGGTGGCGCAGCATGGCGTTGGCCAGGCCCAGATTGCCTTCGGCGTTTTCGAAGTCGATAGGGTTGACCTTGTGCGGCATGGTGCTGGAGCCGATTTCGCCGGCCTTCAGTCGCTGCTTGAAGTAGCCCAGGCTCACATAGCTCCACACGTCGCGTGACCAGTCGATCAAGATGGTGTTGGCGCGGGCGATGGCGTCGAACAGTTCAGCCATGTAGTCGTGCGGCTCGATCTGGATGCTGTAGGGCTGGAAGGTCAGGCCCAGGCCCCAGGGGTTGATGCCGGTGTCGGGGCCGTGCTCTGGCGTTTCGATGACCTTGCGGCTGAAGGCTTCCCAGTCGAAGTCGGGCCAGGCGGACAGGTGGGCGTTGTAGTTGCCCACGGCGCCGTTCATCTTGGCCATCAGCGGCACGTCGGCGATCTTGTCACGCGCTTTGCTCAGGCGCACCAGCACGTTGGCGACTTCCTTGCCCACGGTGGTGGGGCTGGCAGTCTGGCCGTGGGTGCGGCTGAGCATGGGCACATCGGCAAAGGCGTGGGCCATTTCGCGCAGCTTGGTGATCAGCGCGTCCAGGCCGGGCAACAGTACCTGGCTGCGTGCGCCCTTGAGCTGCAGCGCGTGGCTGGTGTTGTTGATGTCTTCGCTGGTGCAGGCAAAGTGCACGAACTCGCTGGCGTGCTCCAGCTCGGGCCGGGCCTCGAACTTGGACTTGATCCAGTACTCCACCGCCTTGACGTCGTGGTTGGTGGTTTTTTCGATTTCTTTGATGGCCTTGCCATCGGCTTCGCTGAAGTTCTTCACCAGATTCAGCAAATAAGTACGTGCACCGGGTGTCAGCGGCTTGAATTCGGCGAACCCGGCATCGCTCAGGGCAATGAACCAGGCCACTTCGACCTGGACGCGGCGTTGCATATAGCCCAGTTCGCTCATTAAAGGGCGCAGGGCGGCGAGTTTGGCGGCGTAGCGGCCATCCAGTGGCGACAGAGCCGAAATGGTGGATAAAGTCATAAGCGAATTGTAGGTGCCACGCCACGCCCGGTCGTCAGAACGCTGTTGCGCGGGGGTGAATCGATAGAATGGGCCTCAACCAAGCCGCCTGTTCCAGGCCATGTCTCTGTTCTATTGCCCATGAAACTCATTGGATCCCTCAGCAGCCCCTACGTGCGCAAAGTGCGCGTGGTGATGGCTGAAAAAAAACTTGATTACCAGTTTGTGCTGGACGACGTCTGGACTGCCGGTAGCCAGGTGGGGGAGTCCAACCCCCTGGGCAAGGTGCCATGCCTGGTGATGGAGGCCGGCGAGGCCATTTTTGACTCGCGCGTCATCGTGGAATATCTGGACACGCTGTCGCCCGTGGGCAAGCTGATCCCTGCGCAAAGCCGCGAACGGGTAGAGGTCAAGACCTGGGAGGCCCTGGCCGATGGCGTCTGCGACGCCGGCGTGCTGGCCCGTATGGAATCCACCTGGGTGGAGCGCTCGAACGAGCAGCGCAGCCAGGCCTGGATAGACCGCCAAATGGCCAAGGTGGAGTCCGGCCTCAAGGCCATGGCCCGCGGCCTGGGTGACAAGGCCTTCTGCAGCGGCATCCATTTCAGCCTGTCGGATATCGCGGTGGGTTGCGCCCTGGGTTGGCTGGATTTTCGTTTCCCGGACCTGGCCTGGCGCTCCAATCACCCCAATCTGGCCAAGCTGCAGGAAAAGCTGGCGCAGCGCCAGAGCTTTGTGGATACCAAGCCGCAGTAGTCCGCGCAGCTTGTCCGGTGGCAGTCCCGATTGCTATACTTCCCCTCAGCGCCAATTTGCTCCAGCTTGCGGGCGCTTTATAAATACAGCTAAAGACGGACCGCTCCTGTACCAGCCCGGCCTCGTTTTTAGCGTTGCCGGGTTTTTTATTTCCGTATCTTTTCGTATGGGAGCGCGCTTGATCGCTACACCTCAGTCCGCACACTTTCCAGATAGCCTGCGCTTGCAGGGCGGTGGGTCCATCCGTGCCTACGATCTGGCTTTTGAAACCTATGGCACGCTGAACGCCGACAAGTCGAATGCCGTGCTGGTCTGCCACGCGCTGAACGCCTCGCACCACGTGGCCGGCGTGTACGCCAACCAGCCCAAGTCGGCCGGCTGGTGGGACAACATGGTGGGCCCGGGTAAGCCGTTGGACACCGACCGCTTTTTCGTCATCGGCGTGAACAACCTGGGCTCCTGTTTTGGTTCCACCGGGCCCATGCATGTGAACCCTGATACCGGCCAGGTCTATGGCGCAGACTTCCCCGTGGTGACGGTGGAAGACTGGGTCAACGCCCAGGCACTGCTGCTCGATCAGCTGGGCATCCGCAAGCTCGCTGCTGTGATGGGTGGCAGCCTGGGCGGCATGCAAGCCTTGGGCTGGACGCTACAGTATCCAGAGCGTGTGGGGCATGCGGTGGTGATCGCAAGCGCGCCCAATCTGACGGCCGAGAACATCGCCTTCAACGAGGTGGCGCGCCGCGCCATCGTCACCGACCCGGACTTCCACGGCGGCCATTTTTACCAGCATGGCGTGGTGCCGCAGCGCGGCCTGCGTATCGCCCGCATGATCGGCCACATCACCTACCTGAGTGATGACGTGATGAACACCAAGTTTGGCCGCCAGCTGATCGGTGATGGCTACCGCTACAGCACGCAAGACGCTGAGTTCCAGATCGAAAGCTATCTGCGCTACCAGGGCGACAAGTTCAGCGACTACTTCGACGCCAATACCTATTTGCTGATCACCCGCGCACTGGACTACTTCGATCCGGCGCGGCATTTTGGCGGCAGCCTGACGGGGGCTTTTGCCCAGGTGCAGGCCAAGTTCCTGCTGGTCAGCTTTACGACCGACTGGCGCTTTTCGCCCCAGCGCAGCCGCGAGATGGTCAAGGCCCTGCTGGACAATCGCCGCACCGTCAGCTACGCCGAGATTGATGCGCCGCACGGCCACGATGCCTTTTTGCTCGACGATGCCCGCTACATGGCGACGGTACGGGCCTACTTTGACCGCGTTGCACAGGAGTTGGCTGCATGAGCGCGCACACCATGATGGAATCCATTGCCCGCCTGGTGCCCCAGGGTTCTCGCGTGCTCGACCTGGGCTGCGGCGACGGCGCCCTGCTGGCCCATCTGCAGGCCACGCGCGGCTGTTCGGGCTATGGCATTGAAATCGACGACGCCAAGCTGCTGACCTGTGTGCAGCGCGGTGTGAACGTAATCCAGCTGAACCTGGACGAGGGCCTGGCCATGTTCGACGACGCCTCGTTCGATGTGGTGCTGCAGATCGACACCCTGCAGCATCTGCGCAATGCCGAGGTCATGCTGTGCGAGACCGCGCGCGTGGGCCGCATGGGCGTGCTGGCCTTCCCCAACTTCGCGCACTGGCCGAACCGCATGAGCATTCTGCGCGGCCGCATGCCGGTGACCAAGCGCCTGCCCTACCAGTGGTACGACACGCCGAACATCCGCGTCGGCACCTTCAAGGACTTCGAGGTGCTGGCCGAGAAGAACGACCTGCATATCCTGGACGCCTTTGGCCTGCAGGAAGGCCGCGAGGTACGCTTCTGGCCGAACGCGCTGGCCGGTACGGCCGTGTTCAAGTTCCAGCGGGGCTGAGATTCGCCAGCCCGTGCAAACGGGTGGCCAGTGTGTGCAATGCCTCTCGCAAGGCTGGCGGCTGCTGCACTTCAAAATCAAATGGCAGTCGCGCCAGCTCACGGGCCAGCCAGTGCACATCGTCGACCTGGCTGTGCAGCAGCACGCCATCTGCCAGCGGTTGCAGCAAACCCATGCTGTCAAATAAGGCTTTGCGGGCGGTGTCCAGATCGGTTTTCAACAACACCTCCACCTGTATGGCGCGCGGTAGGCTTGCCACGCCCAGGGCCAAGTGGCGTACCGCATCAAAGTCCTCCGGCGGCACAAAGTGGCGCTCGTTGAATGCCACGGCCTGCACCCGGTCCAGCCGGAACGAGCGCAGCGCGTGCCGTAGATGGCAGTGGCCCACCACGTACCAGCGCCCGCCCCGGTGCGCCAGGCCGTAGGGGTCAAAGTCCCGCGCGCTGGTGGTCTGGTCGGCTGCACGGTAGTCCAGATGCACTTGCTGGTGCCGGTAGGCGGCCAGGCTCAGGGCCAGCAGAGCCTGGTTGTCAGGCACCGGCACGGCGCGTGGCTGGTCCAGTGCCACGGTTTCGCCCAAGGCCCGCACGCGCTGTTGCAAGGCGCTGGGCATCACCCGCTCCAGCTTGGCCTGGGCGCTTTCAACCGCCGGTGTGGCCTCCGCCAGGCCCAGCCCGCGCGCGGCCAGCAGGCCCAGGGACACCGCCAGCGCTTCGTCGTCGGTAAACACCATGGGCGGCAGCTTGAAACCGGGCATCAGGCGATAGCAGCCATAGCGCCCGCGCTCGGCCAGTATGGGAATGCCCAGGTCTTCCAGTTTGCCGATGTAGCGGCGCAGCGTGCGCCCGTCCACACCCAGGCGCTGCGCCAGCTCGGGGCCGCTCAGGCTGCCGTGGCTTTGCAGCAGCTCCAGCACGGTCAGCACGCGGGTGGTGGGTGAGTACATGGCGGCAAGTTTAGGGTTTTATCCGGACCGATTCCGCCCTGATGGAGTTTTAGAGTCTGGGTTTTCAGCTACGGAACGTCCGCACCATGACCCATTACGCCCACCTCTGGCTATTTTTCTTGATGGTTTTAGGCATCATCGCCTTGCCAGGCATGGACATGGCTTTTGTGCTGTCCAACGCCCTGGTGGGTGGGCGCAGGGCGGGCCTGTTCGCCGTGGCGGGCATCGTGGCCGGGGGCATCTGCCACGTGGTGGCGGGTGCGTTAGGTATAGGCTTGCTGCTGCGCCTGGTGCCAGGGCTGATGCAGGCCATGTTGCTGGGCGGGGCTGTCTACATCGCCTGGATTGGCGTGGCCGTGCTGCGCAGCCAGTCGGCCCTGGGTGCCTTGCCCGCCGTGGGCACGCCACCACCTTGGGTCATCTTCCGCCGCGCGGCGCTGACCTGCCTGATGAATCCCAAGGCCTATTTGTTCATGTTGGCCATCTTCCCGCAGTTTTTGCGTCGGGAGTACGGGCCGGTATGGATACAGGCGGTGGTGCTGGGCCTGATCATCGCGCTGACGCAAACCGGGGTCTACGGCTTCTGGGCCGTGGCTGCAGGTGGTTCGCGTGACTGGTTGGTGGCCCGGCCCCAAGCGGGTGCGGCGGTTGCGCGGCTGGTCGGCGGTGTGCTGGTGCTGGGAGCGGCGTGGACGGCGGTGCAGGGTTGGAATGCCGTCTAGCGCGGCGGGGTGAAAGCGGGCAGGACCCCGGCGTTTTACACTCTAGGGTTGGCATGCGTGCGATGTCGCCGCTACGGCGGGCCTAATTCCCGCCTAATTCCCTTTTGAGAACGCCCTGATGACCACAGTTCACACCTCTTCCATCCATAGCCTGCCCCTGCTGGCGCGCGGTAAAGTGCGCGACAACTACGCCGTAGGCAAGGACCGCATCCTGATGGTCGCCAGCGACCGCCTGAGCGCTTTTGACGTGATCATGGGCGAGCCCATCCCTGGCAAAGGCATTTTGCTGACGCAAATGGCCTTGTTCTGGTTCGAACGGTTGGGCCATATCTGCCCGAATCACCTGACCGGCGATGCCCCCGAGAGCGTGGTCCAGCCTGACGAAATCGCCCAGGTGGCGGGCCGCTCCATGCTGGTCAAGCGTCTGCAGCCGATTCCGGTCGAAGCCGTGGTGCGTGGCTACCTGGCCGGCAGCGGCTGGAAGGAATACCAGGAGAACAGCGCCGTCTGCGGCGTCGTGCTGCCAGCCGGCCTGCAAAACGCCTCCAAGCTGCCCGTGCCCATCTACACCCCGGCAGCCAAGGCCGCGGTGGGCGACCATGACGAGAACATCACCTTCGACAAGACCGTGGAAATGATCGGCCTGGACCTGGCCACCCGCATCCGCGACCTGAGCATCCAGATCTACAGCGCTGCCGCCGAGATTGCCCTGGCCAAGGGCGTGATCATTGCCGACACCAAGTTCGAGTTCGGCCTGGATCCCGACGGCACGCTGGTGCTGATGGACGAGGTGCTGACGCCCGATTCCTCGCGCTTCTGGCCCGTCGAAGGCTATGTGGAAGGCACCAACCCGCCCAGCTATGACAAGCAGTTCGTGCGCGACTGGCTGGAGCAGGTGCAGATCGACGGCAAGCCCTGGAACAAGACCCCGCCCGCCCCCCGCGTGCCGCAAGAGGTCATCGCCAAGACCGCCGCCAAGTACCAGGAAGCGCTGCAACGCCTTACGGCCTGAGCGCCCGCCCCCTATGGCCACCCTTGCGGCGCGCAGCCTGGCGCATATCTGGCACCCCTGTACCCAGATGCAGCGCGCGGCCCAGGTGCCGCCGCTGGCCATCAGCCACGGCCAGGGCGTGTGGCTGTACGACGAAGACGGCAAGCGCTACTTTGATGCCGTCAGCTCCTGGTGGGTCAATCTGTTTGGCCACGCCGATGCGCGTATCAACGCCGCCCTGAAAGACCAGCTGGACCGCCTGCCGCACGTGATGCTGGCTGGCTGTACCCACGCCCCGGCGGTGGAGCTGGCCGAGCGCCTGTCCGCCCTCACTGGCGGCGTGCTGGGCCATTGCTTTTTTGCCAGCGATGGCGCGTCTGCCGTGGAAATCGCGCTGAAGATGGCCTTCCACCACTGGCGCAACCGGGGGCTGGGCGACAAGCGCGAATTTGTCTGCCTGCGCCAGGGCTACCACGGCGAAACCCTGGGCGCGTTGGCGGTGACCGACGTGCAGATCTTCCGCGACGCCTACGACCCGCTGCTGATGCAGTCGCACCAGGTGATGTCGCCCGACGCGCGCCAGGCCTTGCCCGGTGAGTCCGCTGCCGACGTGGCCCGCCGCGCCGCCGCCGAGCTGCAGGCCTTGCTGGAAGCGCGCAGCGGCCACATCGCCGCGCTGATACTGGAGCCGCTGGTGCAGGGCGCCGCCGGCATGGCCATATACCACCCGGCCTATCTGCAGGCAGCACGCGCGCTGTGCGACCAGCACCAGGTGCTGCTGATTGCCGACGAGATCGCTGTCGGCTGCGGCCGTACCGGTAGCTTCTTCGCCTGTGAACACGCAGCTATCTGGCCCGACCTGCTGTGCCTGTCCAAAGGCATCAGCGGCGGCTACCTGCCCTTGTCGCTGGTGCTGTCGCGCGACAGCGTCTATGAGGCCTTTCTGGACGACGACGTGGCGCGCGGCTTTCTGCATTCGCATTCCTACACCGGCAACGCCCTGGCTTGCCGCGCCGCGCTGGCCGTGCTGGACCGCTTTGAACACGACGATGTGCTGGCCCGCAACCGCCAGCAGGCCGCAGGCCTCAGCGCCGCGCTGGCACCTCTGCAGGCCGACCCGCGCGTGGAGAACTTCCGCCACCTCGGCATGATCTGGGCCTTCGACGTGAAGGAGCCGCTGGTGGGGGCGCGCTTTCCCGAGCGCTTCCACCTGGCCGGCCGCGCCCGCGAGCTGCTGATACGCCCCATAGGCCGCACCGTCTACCTGCTGCCACCCTACTTGCTGGACGACACGCTGTCGCCCTGGCTGGCCGGGCAAGTCATGGCCACGCTGGACGATGTGCTGAACCAAATACCTGAAGATGCTGCTAGACCACCTGAACCGCCAACTGCGTGAACGCGCAGCCCAGAGCCTGACGCGTACGCGCCGCAGCGCCGAGACGCCCTGCGCGCCGCAGCAGCGGGTAAACGGCCGCGACATGCTGGCCTTTGCCAGCAACGACTACCTGGGCCTGGCCCAGCACCCGGTGCTGATCGACGCCCTGGCCGAAGGCGCCCGCCGCTATGGCGTGGGCAGCGGGGCCTCGCACCTGGTCAGCGGCCATTCCCACGCGCATGCCCAGCTGGAAGCTGAGCTGTCCACCTGGCTGGCCCCGCATATCCCCAACGCGAGTGCCCTGTACTTCTGCACCGGCTATATGGCAAATGTGGCTCTGGTGCAGGCGCTATCTGCGCAGAGTGCTACGATTTTTGCAGACAAGCTGAACCACGCCTCGCTGGTGGACGGCGCGCTGCTGTCCAAGGCCCCATTCCAACGCTACGCCCACCGCAACCTGGCGGTGCTGGAGCGCCAGTTGGGGGCATGTGACACACCCATCAAGCTCATCGTGACCGATGCCGTGTTCAGCATGGACGGCGACCTGGCCGACCTGCCCGCCATGCTGGCCCTGGCCGAGCAATATGACGCCTGGCTGGTGGTAGACGATGCCCATGGCTTTGGCGTGCTCGGGGCCCAGGGCCGGGGCAGCCTGGCCCATTTCGGCCTGCGCAGCGAGCGCTTGATCTACATGGGCACGCTGGGCAAGGCCGTGGGCGCGGGCGGCGCTTTTGTGGCCGCCCATCCCACCATCGTCGAGTGGCTGGTGCAAACCGCCCGCCCCTACATCTACACCACCGCCGCGCCGCCCGCCATTGCCCACGCCGTCAGCGCCAGCCTGGCCTTGATCGCCAGCGCAGAGGGCGAGCAGCGCCGCGCCCAGCTGCAGCAGCGCGTGGCCCAGCTGCGTGCGGGCCTGGCGGCCTTGATGGCGGCCTACCCGGCGGCCGGCTGGCAGCTGGCCGATTCGGCCACAGGCATCCAACCCCTGGTGGTGGGCGACAACGCCGCCGCTATGGCTTTGTCCGCTGCGCTGGACGCACAGGGCCTGTGGGTGCCCGCCATCCGCCCACCGACCGTACCGGTAGGCACAGCCCGCCTGCGCATCACCCTCAGTGCCGCCCACAGCGCCGCCGACGTACAGCGCCTGCTGGACGGCCTGGCGCTGGCTGCCAAAGACTTGTATGACAGAACCTCTGCCTGAATCCATTCCCGCACCCGTGGCCGCCACTGAGCCCGTATTTCTGCGCGACCGCCAGGGCCACACCATGCGTGGTTGCTTTGTCACTGGCACCGACACTGAAATCGGCAAAACCAGCATTAGCGCGGCCCTGCTGCACTGGTGCACCCAGCAGGGCTGGCGCAGCGCCGGCCTGAAGCCCGTGGCCGCCGGCGTGGACAGCCGGGGCGTGAACGAAGACGTGCGCGCCCTGCGCGACGCCAGCTCGTTGCTGCTCAGCCATGCCGAGGTCGGCCCGCTGCAGTTCCGCGCTGCCTGCGCGCCGCAGATCGCCGCCGCGCTGGAGGGCCACACCATCGATTCGCAAACCTTGGTGGAGCATGCGCAGTCCTTGGCTGAGCGCGCCGACGTGCTGGTGGTGGAGGGCGTGGGCGGCTTCTGCGTGCCCCTGGGGCCGGACTTCGATACCGCCGACCTGGCCCAGGCCCTGCATCTGCCCGTGGTGCTGGTGGTGGGCCTGCGGCTGGGCTGCATCAACCACGCGCTGCTGACGGCCGAGGCCATCCGCGCGCGCGGCTTGCCACTGGCTGGCTGGGTGGCCAACACGCTGGACCCCGGTATGGAACATATATCGGGCAACCTGGACACGCTGCGCCACGAGTTCATGCGCCGCTACCAAGCGCCCTGCCTGGGCCTGGTGCCGCGCCTGGCCGCCCCCAGCCCGGCCGCCGTGGCCGCCTATCTGGACGCCGAAGCCCTGCGCGCCGTGTTCGCCCTATGAGCCTGGCACCGACCCTGGAGCCCTGCGCGCCCTTCGTGGACGCAGCCTTCTACGCCAACCCCTACCCGGCCTACCAGGCCCTGCGCGAGGCCGGCCCCATCCACTGGAGCACCGAATTCTTCGGCGGCGCCTGGCTGCTGACCCGCCATGCGGATGTCGAGCAGGTGCTGCGCGACCCGCGCTTTTCGGCCCAGCGCACCGGTGGCTGGGTGACGGACCGCGAGCAGGAGAAAGGCGAGCTGGCCGGCTTCCAGCAGCTGTTCGCCCGCGCCATGCTGTTCCTGGACGCGCCCGACCACACCCGCATCCGCAAGGTGCTGAACGCCGGCTTCAAACCTGAGGCGATCCAGGCCCTGGTGCCGCACATTGAGCACACGGTGAACCAGCTGCTGGATGCGGTGGCCGACCAGCCCAGCTTCGACTTCATGCAGGCCGTGGCCCGTCCGCTGCCGGTGCGCGTCATCGCCAAGATGATGGGCATAGACGACGCGGCCAACGCCGACTTCGTCACTTGGTCCGACGACCTGGCGGTATTCATCGGCGCCCCGCTGGCCACCCACGCCCAGGCGCGCCGCGCCCAGGCCAGTCTGCTGGCCATGGGCCGCTATTTCGAAACCCTGGTGGCGCAGCGCCGCCTTGATCCGGGCGACGATCTGGTCAGCCGCCTGCTGCAGGCCGAAGACGCGGGCGACATCCACAGCCAGGCCGAGCTGCTGGCCCAGTGCGCGATGCTGCTGTTCGCCGGCCATGAGACGACGCGGAATCTGCTGGGCAATGGCCTGTATGCCTTGCTGAGTAACCCCGATCAATGGCAGCGTCTGCAGCAAGACCCGGCGCTGTTGCCCGGCGCCGTGCGCGAGCTGCTGCGCTTCGACAGCCCGGTGCAGTACACCGGTCGCCGTGTTGCTGCGGATATGGAATTGCACGGCCAGCAGCTGCGCCGCGGCGAACTGGTGGTGCCGCTAATAGGCGCGGCGAATCGCGATCCGGCGCGCCATCCCGAGCCGGACCGGCTGTACGTGGTGGGGCGCGACGGTGGTTCGGTGTCCTTCGGTTCGGGCCCGCATGTCTGCATTGGCGCCATGTTGACGCGGGTGGAGGCGGAGATCACTTTCAGGCTGCTGTTGCAGCGGTTTCCCCAGCTGCGATTGGGTGAAGCTGCAGTGCATTGGGTGGCGAATCCGGCTTATCGGGGAGTAGTGGCGTTGCCGGTGAATGTGGGTGGCTCTTGAACGCTGGCGAGAGATCTTGCCTCTAGCCGGAAATCTGCTCACTTGCCGAACATGCGGTCGCAAGCGTTCGTCAGGTGCTGGCGCATGGCCAATTCTGCCGCTCCGCTGTCGTGGCGCTGCAGAGCATGCAGGATGGCTTCATGTTCTGCCTGCACCGTCTTCTGGCGGTCCCTGCTCTTGAGCAGCGAGAGATTGCGCATCATGTTCATGCTGAACAGCAACTGCTCTTGCATGGATGCAATGGCCGAGACGAAGAACTGGTTCTTCGAGGCCCTGGCCACGGCGAGGTGAAACTCGAAGTCCTCATTCGCCCCCAGTGCCTGCTCGGCCACCACGGTGTTGAGTTGGGCGTAGGCGCGCTCGATTTCCGCCAGACTGGCGTCGTCCACTTGTTTGGCGGCCAACGCGGCCGCACCCGACTCCACAACGATGCGGAAGTCAAAGCAGCGCCGCAGGTCGGAGATGGATTCGAGTGGCGCAAAACGGGGGATGTTCGGGTCGGGCAGCCGGGTGACAAAGGTGCCTGAACCCTGGCGGCTGGTGATGATGCCATCGGCCCGCAAACGCGACAAGGCCTCGCGGATGGTGGGGCGCGATGCCGTAAAACGCTCAGTCAGCGCTTGCTCGGTGGGCAGCCGGTTGTGCCGGCTGGTGGTGGGCCGCGTCGAGCGACTTTCGCCCAATGTCGGGTCGGCAGGAGGCAGGCCTCCCTCGGTCAACTCGCCGCGCATGATGCTGCCCAGAATTTCGCGGTAAACGCGATCAACGAGGCTGGTAGTCGGGCGGTCAGTCATGGCGGATGCAGGCAGGTAAAGTTTTCAAAGCCGCTGGTCGCTGGCCAGAAGAGCGGCCGCGACGGTCCTGATCTCGGCCATCCGGTCTGCGGGCGAGGCGCTGAGTAGCGGCAGGTGCGCACCCATGTCGGCCACGCCGCTGAGCGTGACGGCATCGTGCAGCACGCGGATCAGCGAGATCGAGTCACGCAGGGTTTCCAGAGGCATGAAGGCGTCGTACAAGGTCTGCGCGCGTGCCGTGTCAGCATGTTTGAGCGCCTGCAGCAAGGCCATGCAGGCCTTGGGCGCAATGCAGCCCGAACCCGTGGTGAAGGAGGCCAGGCCAAACTGGCTCACATGCGCAGGCGCAGGTCGTTCTCCCATGCCACTGACGATGCGGGCCGGCGTGATGCGTTCCACCAAGGCCCGCAGGTAAGGATCGTTGACCGGGTCGTCGCGCACGATGGCGTACTTGACGGCCAGAATCCGCCCACTGTCCACCAGCCGGCCCAAGGTGGCCACATCCAGGTACTGCTCGCTCTTGATGTAGAGCGTGACGGGGATGCCCGCGGTGTCGACAAAACGCGAGATGCCCTCGGCCACACCTTCGGGCGTGGTGAAGCCCTGCATGGGCAGGACCATGGCCGTGCGGTAGCGGCTGCCACGCAGCAGTTGGGCCTGGTCCATCATTTTTCCAAAGTCAGGGCCAATGGCCGGGATCACCCGCGTGGTGTCGGACGCGCTATCGGCCAGTTGCTCCAGCAGCAAGGCGTAGTCACCCATCGAGGTGTGGTACAGGTTGGCGTTGCCACCGTAGAGCAGAGTGCGGATGCCACCGGCCTCGATGTGGCGGATGAGCTGGCGGTTCTGCGCCTCGTCAATCGACAAGTCGGCACGCCGGGCCAGCGGCGGCACGGCCAGAACGGAGGTGGAAAACTCGTCAACATGCAGGGGGGCGATGTTCATGGATACCTCGGGATGTGGTGATTCCAGGGCGGGTAAGCGTCCCATGGGGATGGTCAAAAGCGCTTTAGATTGTATGGAATCTTCTGAATTTGTCAGGCAAATTTGTTTTTATTGGTTTCTGCTGATGGCCTTGTCTTCACATTTCCCCGAGTAAAGCAGGATTGACAAGCAAAAATTCGTCTGACAAAGTGGTGTTGGTCGGGGTTCGAACATTTATTCGGAGACAAGCCATGAAAGAAGAGACAAAGACAAGCTTGGGTGGCATACGTGCAGGCCGACGCACTGTGCTCAAGGGTTTTGCAGGCGCCGCGGCCCTGGCGGGCATGGGACAGTCAGCGTTTGCCCAGCAAGCCAAGGAAGCCCCCGCACTGGCCAAGCTGGTGACCGACGGAAAATTGCCTGCGCTGGCCCAGCGTCTGCCTGCCACACCGCTGGTCATCCAGGCTGAGAAAGTGGGCGTTTACGGTGGCGCCCTGCGCCGGGGGTTGCGCGGCAGTGCCGACCACAACGGCATCTTGCGGCTGGTAGGCAACCAGGGACTGGTGCGCTGGAACCTGGCCTTCACCGAAGTCTTGCCCAACGTGGCCGAAAAATGGGAGGTCAATGCCACTTCCACCGAGTTCATTTTCTATCTGCGCAAGGGCATGAAGTGGTCGGACGGCAAGCCCTTCACGGCCGACGATGTCGTTTTTTCGATTGAGGATTGCGCCAAAAACACCGATTTGTTCAAGACGCCTCCGGGCACGCTGGTGATTTCGGGCAAGCCCGTGGTGGCTAGCAAAATCGACGAGACCACGGTGAAGTTCACATTCCCCGCTTCTTACGCCATGTTTCTGGAGCAGCTGGCCACGCCACTGGGCCAATACCCCACGCTGTACGCCAAACACTACGCCAGCCAATTCCATCCAAAGTACAACAGCAACGTGGCAGCACAAGCCAAAGCGGCCAACCTGTCGGACTGGACGGCCCTGTTCCGCAGCAAATGTGGCGACATCGAAATCCCGGCGCGCTGGGGCAATGTGGACAAGCCTACGCTGGATCCCTGGGTTGTGACCGAAGCCTATACCGGCGGCGTGACGCGTGTGGTGATGGACCGCAACGCCTACTTCTGGCAGGTGGACCAAAGCGGCCAGCAACTGCCCTACATCGACAAGCTCAGTTTCAGCATTGCGCAAGATGTGGAGTCGCTGATGCTGGACGCCCTGTCGGGCAAGCTGGACATCCAAGAACGCCATATCGACTCGCTGCAGAACAAGCCTACACTGTCGCAAAACCAGCAAAAAGGCGGCTACCGTCTGGTGGAGCTGGAGGCAACCAGCGCCCAGCAGGTGCAGATCTACCTGAACTTGACGCACAAAGACCCGAAGATGCGCGAGATGTTCGGCAACAAGCAGTTCCGCCAGGCGCTGTCGCTGGGCATCAACCGCAAGGAAATCATTGATCTGGTGTACCTCGGCCAGTCCGAACCTTTCCAGACCGGTCCTCGCCCCGGCCACCCCTGGTACAACGAGAAGCTGTCCCGCCAGTTCACCAACTTCGACCCCAAACAGGCCAACGATATTCTGGACAAGATTGGCTATGCCAAGCGTGACGCGCAGAAGTTCCGCCTGCGCCCGGACGGCCAGCGGGTTTTCTTCTCGATTGACGTGATCCCCACGCTCTACCCAGATGCTGTGGACACGCTGGAGCTGGTGAAGCGGCACTGGGCCGACATTGGCGTAGACATGAAGGTTAATACCATTGAGCGCGCCTTGTTCTACACACGTGGCGACAACAATGACCATGACGGCGCCACGTGGCCCGGCCCGGGTGGACTGGACCCGATGCTGGACCCCCGTGATTATTTTGCACAGCACCCGCAGGGCTCGCGCTATGCGATTCCCTGGACCATCTGGTTTGCCTCCAATGGCAAAGACGGCCAGGAGCCGCCCGAAAGCCAGAAGCAGCGCAAGAAGCTATTTGACGAAGCGCTGGCCACCGCCGACCTGAAGAAACGTGGCGAGGCCATGAAAAAGGTGTTCGACCTGTGTGCGGATGCCTATGAAACCATTGGCGTTTGCCTTGCCGTCAACACCTTCGGCATCGTCAAGAACAATCTGCAAAACGTGCCCAAGAAGTATCCCAATTCGTGGACCTGGCCCAACCCGGGGCCTGCGCTGCCACAGCAGTTCTTCTTCACCCGGACTTGACCCGGCACACCGCGTTTGCAGCCGACACCCGGGACGTGTACAGGCAGCGAGCCGGCTGGTGGTTGACGCCACCGGCAGGTTCGTGCGCCGCTTTCAAGGGATACCGATATGTTCGTTTTCATCGTCAAGCGGATGCTGTGGATGCTGCCGTTTCTGCTGGCCATCAGCTTTCTATCGTTCGTGTTGATCCAGCTGCCACCCGGCGACTACGTTACCACCTACATCGCCACGCTGGCGGCCTCCAACGAGGTGGTGGACCAGGCCACGGCTGCAGATCTGCGCAACCGGTTTGGCCTGGACCAGCCCATGATCATCCAGTACTGGAAGTGGATCTCCAACATCGTTTTGCACGGTGACTTCGGCCTGAGTTTCGAGTGGCAGCAGCCGGTAGGGGATCTGATCTGGGAGCGCATGGCCTTGACGTTGTTGCTCACCTTCTCGACGCTGCTGGTGACTTGGGGTATTGCCTTGCCCATCGGCGTGTTCTCTGCGGTAAAGAAATATTCGATTGGCGACTATGTGGTGACCTTTCTTTCGTTTCTCGGCCTGGCCGTGCCGAGCTTTTTGCTGGCCCTGGTGCTGATGTATGTCGCAGCGGTCGAATTCGGGCAGAACGTGGGTGGCCTGTTTTCAGACCAGTACCTGACGGCGCCCTGGAGCATGGCCAAGGTGGTGGACCTGATGCAGCACTTGTGGATCCCGGTGATCATCCTGGCCGTGTCGGGTACGGCCAGCCTGATCCGCGTGATGCGCGCCAATATGCTCGACGAGCTGAACCGACCCTATGTGACCACGGCCCGCGCCAAGGGCTTGTCGGAGTTCACGCTGCTGGTCAAGTACCCGATGCGCATGGCGCTCAACCCCTTTATCTCCACCATCGCCTGGCTGCTGCCCAACCTGGTTTCGGGCTCCATCATCGTGGCCATCGTGCTGAGCCTGCCCACGGCCGGCCCCCTGCTGCTGCAATCGCTGATGAGCCAGGACATGTACCTGGCCGGAGCCTTCATCCTGCTGATCTGCGTGCTGACAGTTACGGGCTCGTTGATCAGTGACATTCTTCTGGCGCTGGTGGACCCGCGCATCCGTCTTGAGTAACGCATCTTGAACACCCCTGCTGCATCTTCCCCCGTCATCGACGGCATAGTCGGACAGACGGCCAGCCGACTTGCCGTTGCATCCCAATGGCAACTGGTCTGGTGGGCCTTCAAACGCCACCGGCTGGCCATGGTGGGCCTGTTTGTCACTATCGGGCTGTACGTGATTGCCGTGGTGCCCGGCTTCTTTGCGGTCAACGATCCATCGCAACAGAACCGGCGTGCCGTGTTCTATCCGCCGCAGACCGTGCACTTCATCGATACCGGTGCGGATGGCTGGTCGATCCATCCCTACATTCATCCTTACGTACTCAAGCGTGATCCGGTCACGCTGGCATCGGTGTACCAGGAGGACAAGGAGCGCAAGGTGCCCCTGCGCATGTTTGGTGAGGGCTACGAATATTCGGTGTTCGGCCTGTTCAGCTCGCGCATCCATCTGTTTGCCACGCAGGATGCCGACCAACCGCTGTTCTTGTTTGGCGCCGACCGGTTGGGGCGCTGTGTGTTCAGCCGCATCATGGTGGGGACCCAGATTTCGCTGTCGGTCGGTTTGCTGGGCGTGATTCTGTCGCTCACGCTGGGGATTATTCTGGGCGGTATTTCCGGCTACTACGGCGGGCGCATCGACTTTGCGATCCAGCGCGTTATCGAGCTGGTGCTGTCTCTGCCCACCATCCCGATCTGGTTGGCGCTGGCGGCGGCCCTGCCGCAGGATTGGCCCGCCACCCTGAACTACATGATGATCACCCTGATCTTGTCGCTGACCGGGTGGGCGCAGCTGGCACGCGTAGTACGCGGACGCTTCCTGAGCTTGCGCACCGAAGAATTTGTGACCGCTGCACGGCTGGATGGCGCATCTGAAGGCCGCATCATCTTCCGCCATATGCTGCCCAGCTTTTCGAGCCACGTCATTGCCTCGGTGAGCCTGGCCATTCCGGCCATGATTCTGGCCGAAACCTCGCTCAGCTTCCTGGGCCTGGGCCTGCAGCCGCCCACCATTTCCTGGGGCGTGCTGTTGCGTGAAGCCCAGAACATCCGTTCCATCGCCACAGCGCCCTGGCTGTTTGCACCCGGTGCTGCCGTGGTGTTGGCCGTGATTGCCCTCAACTTTCTGGGGGACGGTTTGCGTGACGCCTCCGACCCGTACAACAAATGACCATGACTCCAGGAACTTCCACCCCAAGCGCGACCAGCGTGTCGCCCATTCTGCTGCAGGTCAGTAACCTGAGTACGCACTTCGCCGTGCGCAACGGCAGCATCAAGGCCGTGGACGGCATCTCGTTCAATGTGGAGCGCGGCCGTACGCTGTGTGTGGTGGGCGAAAGCGGCAGTGGCAAAAGTGTCACCGCCCGCTCCATCCTCCAGATCGTCGACGAGCCCGGGCGCATTGCTGGCGGCTCCATGGTGCTGAACCGGGCCGACGGTTCCAGCGTGGACCTGGCCAAGCTCCATCCACGCGGCAAAGAAATCCGAGCCGTGCGGGGTGCCGAGATCGCCATGATTTTTCAGGAGCCCATGTCATCGCTGTCGCCGGTACATACCGTGGGCAACCAGATCATCGAGGTACTGCGGCTGCACATCAAGATGGGCAAGCTCGAGGCACGGGCCCGCTGCATCGAGCTGCTGGCGCAGGTGGAGATTCCCCACCCCGACAAGGCCGTGGACCGCTACACCTTTGAGTTCTCGGGCGGCATGCGCCAGCGCGTGATGATTGCCATGGCCCTGGCTTGCAATCCATCACTTTTGATAGCGGATGAGCCAACCACCGCGCTCGACGTGACCACGCAGGCCGAGATTCTGGACCTGATCAAGCGCCTGCAGAAAAGCCACGGTATGGCGGTGATGTTCATCACCCACGATATGGGCGTGGTGGCCGAGATTGCCGACCAGGTCATCGTGATGCACAACGGCAGGATCGTGGAAACCGGCCCGGTGGACCAGATCTTCCATGCGCCGCAGCACGACTACACCCGCATGCTGATCGGCTCCGTGCTCAAACTGGGGCGCAAGGCCGATATCCGGGTGCGGCGCAAGGCACCAGATCCTGCGCAGCAGCCCATTTTGGAGGTGAACGATCTGAGCATGCATTTTGGTGGCCCCAAATCTTCCACCAAGGCCGTGGACGGGGTGTCGCTGAGTCTCATGCCGGGGGAGTCACTGGGCATTGTGGGCGAGTCTGGCTCCGGTAAAACCACCATGGGCCGCTGCCTGTTGCGGGTCTACGACCCGACGGCGGGCGCCATCAACTACCGCCAGCCCGACGGCACCGTGATCGATCTGGTGACGGCAGACAAACATATGCTCAAGCAGTGCCGGCGTGAAATGCGGATGATTTTTCAGGACCCGGTGAGCTCCCTCAACCCGCGCATGACGGTCGCACAAATTGTGGGTGAACCACTGCTGGTCAATGGCTTGGCCACTGGCAAGGAGCTGGATGAACGCGTGGCCGACCTGCTGCAGAGCGTGGGGCTGGAGCCGGCCTGGCGCGAGCGTTACCCCCATGCCTTCTCGGGCGGCCAGCGCCAGCGCATCGGCATTGCGCGCGCCATTGCGCTCAATCCGCGCATCATCGTGGCCGACGAGGCCACGGCGGCGTTAGACGTGTCCTTGCGTTCCCAGATGCTGGATCTGCTGCTGAACCTGCAGGACAAGCTGGGCCTGTCCTTTATCTTTATCAGCCACGACATCGCGGTGATCCGTTACTTCTGCGACCGGGTTGCCGTGATGTACCGGGGCAAGGTGGTGGAAACCGGCCCTACCGAGCAGGTGTGCGATGCACCGACCCATGCCTACACGCAAGCCCTGCTATCGGCCATACCGAAACCTGACCCGCGTGCGCGCAGCATGCACATGCGGTTTCGCTACACAGGAGCCTAGTACTGCGCGGGTGCCCTTTTTCATTACGGAGATACAGCATGAAAATTGACCGATTGCGCGTGTTCATGTCGCGCGACAAGAACCGGCCACGGGTCATTCTGGCGATGGACACGGACGAGGGCATCACCGGCTGGGGCGAGTGCTACAACCACGGGCCAGACAAGGCGCTGTTCCCGTTGTTTGACTACCTGGTCACCTTTCTCAAGGGCCAGGACCCGCGCCGCATCGAGTTTCTGGTGCACTATCTGATGCAGCAGACGCGCTTTCCACCGGGCGCATTGGGTCTGGCCGCAATCGCGGCGATTGACCACTGCCTGTGGGACATTTCGGCCAAGGCCCTTGACGTGCCTGTGTACATGCTGCTGGGCGGCCACGTGCGGGACCGGGTGCAGGTCTACGCGGGTATGTACACCGCGCCCGACGCGGCCCAGGCGCGCGACGAAATGGACGCGCTCAACGAACAATGGGGGCTCAAGGCATTCAAGCTCAGCCCTTACCGCATTGACATGCACCGCCATCGCTGGGGCGAGGTGGTCAAGACCTCGGCAGACTACTTCCGCACCCTGCGCGAAACGGTCAAGTCCGAGTATGAAATCGCCTTTGACGCACACGCCAAGATTTTCGAGCCGGCCCAGGCCATGCAGCTAGGCAACGCACTCGCGCCCTACGACCCGCTGTTTTTTGAAGAGCCGATCCGGCCCGAGAACTTTGAGGCCTGGGGCGAGCTCAAGCGGGGTCTGCAGTGCACATTGGCCACGGGGGAGTCGCTGTACAGCCGCTTTGAGTTTCTGCGGCTGCTGCAGGTCCGCGGGTGCGACATCATCCAGCCCGATGTGTGCGTCGTGGGTGGTCTGCTGGAGATGTGCAAGATTGCCGCGCTCGCCGAAGCCCATTTTGTGACCATTGCGCCGCACAACCCCATGGGCCCGCTGGCCACCGCCATCAATGTGCATTTCAGCGCCGCCCAGACCAACTTCCGCATTTTGGAGTACCGCCTGCCGCAGGGTGCCGGCTATGTGTACGGCACCGAGGCCGCCGTCAGCGCAGAAAGCCGCGATGAAGGCGCCTGGTACGTGAAAGATCCGTATCTGCCCAAGGACGGCTACCTCGAATTGCGCCCGGATCGTCCGGGTTGGGGGGTCGAGATGAACGAGGAACTGCTGGGTACCGAGGAATACATCCACTGGGAACGCAAGGTGCCGGTCAAGCCGGACGGTTCGACCGGCTATGCCTGAAGCCGCCCTGCACCCCGTCATCACCTTGCACGCAGGTGGCGCATCCGCCCGCCTTGTTCCGCATGCGGGCGGACGGGTGTCCGCACTGCGCCTGGAAAGCGGCGGGGGCGAGGCGGTGGACGTTCTTCACCCGTACCCCGAAGACTTCTTCGACCCCATAGCGTGGGCCAAAGGCGGCATTTATCCACTGATGCCGTATTCCAACCGGATTGCCAACGCACTGCTGCATGTGCAGGGCGAAACCCATGCCCTGCGCCCGCACCCCGGTGCCATGCCCCACAGCCTGCACGGCAACGCCCACGCGCAGCCCTGGCAGGCCGCGCAATCAGGCCCCGACACCGCCACTCTGACTCTGGACAGCCCAGCTGGTCCGGCTTGGCCCTGGCATTACACCGCCAGCCTGCGCTTCGAACTGACGCCTTCGCAGCTGCGCGTCGGCCTGACGCTGCGCAATGCAGACCAGCGCAGCATGCCGGCCGGCATGGGTCTGCACCCCTTCTTTCGGCACCATCCTGCAGCGCAGCTCAGCTACCGCGCCACCAAGCTATGGCCGGTGACGCCGGACTACCTGGCCGGTACCGCGCGGCCACTGCGGGCCGATGAACAGCATGCAACGCCACGCCGTTTGCCGCAGGGGGCTGTGAACGCCTACCTGGGGGGATGGGATGGCACGGCGCTGGTCGAACTGCCACAGGGTGCGCTAATCAGCATGCAGGCCGACCCCTTGTTTGGCCACCTGGTGGTGCACCGGCCAGACCCGCCTGTTTATCTGTGCCTGGAGCCTGTCAGCCATGTGGCAGACGGCTTCAACCTCGCGGCCCGCGGGGTAGCAGACACCGGCATGCATCTGTTGGAACCTGGAGGCAGCCTGAGCGGCGAGATACGCTTTGCGACCCTGCCAAATCGCCCCTGAAAGGATATTGGAATGAGCCTGTCGACCACCCGCATCTTGGCGGCCCGTGTGACCCCCATCGCGTTCCGTGACCCACCGCTGCTGAATGTGGCCGGTGTGCATGAACCCTGGGCACTGCGCAGCATCATCGAGCTTGAAACCGCCGATGGCCGCGTGGGCCTGGGCGAAAGCTATGGCAATCTGGAAACACTGGAGCACCTGGCAAAGATCGCGCCGCAGCTTGTGGGGCTGGACCCTTTTGATCTCAACGCCCTGACCCGCGTGGTCTACGGCCTGGTGGGCAACAACCCCGATACCGGCGCTACATTCGCACCCGAAGGCGACAAGGCGCGTGCCAGTGCACTGGCCGCATTTGAGGTGCCCTTCCTGGACCTGCAGGGCCAGATTCTGGACCGTCCCTTGTACCAGGTGCTGGGGGGAGCGGTTCGCCCCCACGTAGCCTATAGCGCCTATCTGTTTTACAAGTTTGCCCAGCACAAGGAAGACCCCGGTTACCCGACCGACGACTGGGGCGAGGCACTCACGCCAGCGCAGCTGGTGCAGCAAGCCCGCCGCATGATTGACAGCTACGGCTTTGGCTCCATCAAGCTCAAGGCGGGTGTGTTTCCACCCGAAGAAGAAATTGCCGGCCTGAAGGCCTTGCGGGCCGCTTTCCCGGGTTACCCCTTGCGGATCGACCCCAATGGAGGCTGGTCGGTGGAAACCACGCGCCGCATCATGCCCCTGCTGGCTGCCGAAGGCTTGCTGGAATACCTGGAAGACCCCGTCAGCACGCTGGAGGAAATGGGCGAAGTGGCCCAGTTCTCGCCCATGCCCCTGGCGACCAATATGGTGACCGTGGCTTTTGGCCACATCCCCAAAACGGTTCAGCTGGATGCTGTGCAGGTGATCTTGTCCGACCACCACTACTGGGGCGGCCTGCGGGCCACCCAGCACTTGGCGACCCTCTGCCGCACTTTCGGCATCGGCATTTCCATGCACTCGAATTCGCATATGGGCATCAGCTTGGCCGCCATGACCCATGTCGGCGTCACGCTGCCCAACCTCAGCTATGCCTGCGATACCCACTACCCCTGGCAGGAAGACGAAGTGATTGCAGGTGGCAAGCTGTCTATCCGCAACGGCGTGCTGGCACCTCCGCCAGGCCCCGGCTTGGGCGTCACCCTGGACCGCCAGGCGCTGGCCCGACTGCACCAGAACTACCTGGACTGCGGCATCCGCAAGCGCGACGATGCGAAAGAAATGCGCAAGCACCAACCCGACTTCAACCCCCAGTGCCCCCGGTTCTAGCCTAACCGTCCCGCATGTAGTAGCCGGCTAACACCCAGCACGTGCGCCGCAGGCCAACAATGAACTCCCAACCACCCTTGAGGAGACGAATATGGCGGCAAAAAAAATTCTGATGCTGTGCGGCGACTACTGCGAAGACTACGAGACCATGGTGCCGTTCCAAGCGCTGCTGGCGGTGGGTCACACAGTGCATGCGGTGTGCCCGGACAAGAAGGCCGGCGACTCGATCAAGACGGCGATCCACGATTTTGAAGGCGCGCAGACCTATAGCGAAAAACCCGGCCACAACTTCACCCTGAACGCTACCTTTGCCGGCCTGGATGTGGCCAGCTACGACGCGCTGGTGATCCCCGGCGGCCGCGGCCCCGAGTACCTGCGCACCTACCCGGCGGTGGTTTCGGCGGTCAAGCATTTCTTTGAGGCCAACAAGCCGGTGGCGGCCGTCTGCCATGGTGCTCAGCTGCTGGCCGGCGCCGGCGTGCTGAAAGGCCGTACCTGCTCGGCCTACCCGGCCTGCCGCGCCGAAGTGGAGATCGCCGGTGGTACCTATGCCGAGATCGCCATCGATGCAGCGGTGACCGAGGGCAATCTGGTGTCGGCCCCGGCCTGGCCCGCGCACCCGGCCTGGATCGCCCAGTTCCTGGCCCTGCTGGGCACGCGTGTCAGTTTGTGACCAGGCATTGACGCTGGGTATGCAGCCTCCGATGATGTGGGGCTGCATCCAGGGAATCCACCATGTGCCAAGTCTTCATCAGCGCCGACCCCACCCTCTACGACAGCCGCGCCCGCTCGGTGCGCCTGCACGGTGTGGCCACCAGCATCAAGCTGGAAAACCTGTTCTGGCAGGTGCTGGATGAAATCGCCCAGCGGGACGGCATGGGCGTGCCGCAGTTGTGCGCCAAGCTGTACGACGAACTGGTGGCGCAGCGCGGCGAGGTGGACAACTTCGCCTCGTTCCTGCGCGTCAGCTGCGGCCGCTACCTGGCGCTGCAGCTGTCGGGTGGGATTCCGCAGGACACCTCGATCTCCATCCGCAGCCTGAACGCGCCGCAGGTGCTGGCGACCGAGGGCCACCGCAGCCTGCTGGCGCGTGCCGCCTGAGGGCCGCTATGCAAAAGATAGCTGCTGGCGCAGGTCGTACCTGCGCTGGAGGCGGATTTCTTATAAATCCCTCAGGGCTACTGGATTGCCCAGCCCAGGCGTTTGAGGTGGATCTTGGTCCAGCCGTCGTCTAACCGGCCGTTCTTGATCTCGCAGGCGGCGGGCTTGCTGGTGTAGCCGCCCAGGGTGTTTTTTGCAAACAGCTCCATGGACAGCACGGTGCCGTCTTTCTGCAAATTGCGGTAGTACGGGCTGCCAGGGTCTTTGAGCAGTGGCTTCAGATATTCCAGGCACATATCGCCCTCTGGCTCCAGGCCCGGCTTGGCCGTAGCGACCGGCGCGGGCAGCGCGGATGGGTCCGGGGTGAGGGTGGGTGACGCGTCTTTTTCCATCGACAGCAGGGCCGGGTCCAGCGTGACTGTGCGTGGCGCGCGCGGCAGCGTGGGGATGGACTGGGATTGCAGGCTGTCCGGGCACGTGGTCTGCTGGTAGGTGATCCTGCCCTTGGCGTCCTGGCATTTGACGACGGCCCAGCTGGGGCCGCACAGGGCGGCCAGCAGCAGGGCGATCCACGCGGATTTCATGGCGTTTCGCTCAGTTCAGCATCATGCTGAGGCGGCGGCGGTAGGTGGATACCAACTGGGCCTGCGGGTCTTGCTCGGTGACGGATTTGCCGGAGATTTCGATGCCGCCGGCGCTCTTGGTGCCGGCATCGGCGCTGGCCTTGGGCTTGGGCGGGGTCAGCAGTTCCAGGATGGCGACGAAGAGCTTGCGCGGGGCTTCATCGTTCCATTTCTTGTCGCGCATGATGATTTCCAGCAGCTCGTCCATGGCGGCGGTCCAGTCGCCCAGGGCCATCAGGATTTGGGACTTGGCGAAGCGGGCGTCAAAGTCGCGTTTGTTGGTGCTGATTTGGGCATCAAAACCGGCTATGCCGCTGGCCTGTGCTTCGTCACTAGCTGCGAAATTGAGAGCGCCAATCCATTGCGACAGGGCTTCGAAGCGCAGCTGCAGCGGGATGTATTTGAGAGTGGGCTGCAGTGCGGCCTCGGCTTCTTCGAGGTTGCCGGTTTCGACCAGTAGGCGCACATAGTCATAGCGGGCGTCGTCGTTGGCCGGGTTCAGCGCCAGGGCTTCGTGCAGCTTGTGCAGGGCGGCGTCGGTGTCGCCGGATTCCAGCAGGGCCTGGGCTTGCTCGGCTTCCGTGGGTTCGGCGTCCAGCGGCTCGCCTTCGGGCACATGCTTGTTCAGGAATTCCTTGATCTGGCCTTCGGGAATCGCACCCTGGAAGCCGTCTACCGGCTGGCCGTTGATCAGCAGGATGCAGGTGGGGATGCTGCGGATGCCAAAGGCGGCGGCCAGCTGCTGCTCTTGGTCGGAGTCGATCTTGACCAGCTTGAAGCGGCCGCCGTATTCGGCCTCGACCTTTTCCAGCAGCGGGCCTATGACCTTGCAGGGGCCGCACCAGGGGGCCCAAAAGTCCACCAGCACCGGGGTGGACATGGAGGCGGCAATGACCTCGGTTTCAAAGTTTTCGACGGTGACGTTGATCATGGTGGGGTCTCTGGGGGCAAAAAGTAAAATCGAGGTTTTGGCGCCCATCGTGGGCGCTCTTAGAACAAAGCCCTATGACTTCCATTCAAATTGGTGTGGTGATGGGTTCCAGCTCCGACTGGGACACCATGCAGCACGCGGTGCAGATTCTCCAACAGTTTGGCATCAGCTTCGAGGCCAAGGTGGTTTCCGCCCACCGCATGCCCGATGATATGTTCGCCTACGCCGAAGCCGCCGCCGGCCGGGGCATGAAAGCCATCATCGCCGGCGCTGGTGGCGCCGCCCACCTGCCCGGCATGCTGGCCGCCAAGACCACGGTGCCGGTGCTGGGTGTGCCGGTGGCCAGCCGCCATCTGCAGGGCGTGGATTCGCTGCACAGCATCGTGCAGATGCCTAAGGGCATTCCCGTGGCCACCTTTGCCATCGGCACGGCCGGTGCGGCCAACGCGGCGCTGTTCGCCGTGGCCCTGCTGGCCAACGAGAGCCCGGCGCTGCGCACGCAGCTGGAGGCCTTCCGTGCCGCCCAGACCGAAGTGGCGCGCAATATGACCCTGCCACCCGCGCCCCACGCCCTATGAGCCAGGTCCTACTACCCGGTGCCACGCTGGGCGTGATGGGCGGCGGCCAGCTGGGCCGCATGTTCATCCACGCGGCTCAGCGCATGGGCTATTTCACCGCCGTGTTGGACCCCGATGCCCACAGCCCCGCTGGCCGTGTGAGCCACCACCACATTGCCACCGACTACATGGACGCCCCCGGCCTGGGCCAGTTGGCCGAGACCTGCGACGCCATCACCACCGAGTTCGAGAACGTGCCGGCGCCGGCCCTGGCCCGTCTGGCGGTGTACACCACGGTGTCGCCCGCGGCCGCGTCCGTCGCCATCGCCCAGGACCGTGCGCAGGAGAAAGCCCACTTTGTGGCCTGCGGCGTGCCTTGCGCACCCTATGCGGTGATTGAAACTGCGGCCCAGCTGGCCGCCGTGACCGACGAGCTGCTGCCCGGCATCCTGAAAACCGCCCGCATGGGCTACGACGGCAAGGGCCAGGTGCGCGTTTCCAGCTACGCCGAGCTGGCCCAGGCCTGGCTGGACCTGAAGGGCGTGCCCTGCGTGCTAGAGAAGATGCTGCCGCTGGCCGCAGAGTGCTCGGTCATCGTGGCGCGCGGCGCCGATGGCCAGATAGTCAACTTGCCAGTGCAGCGCAACCTGCACCGCGACGGGATTCTGGCCGTCACCGAAGTTTATGAAGAAAACATGCCTGCAGCGCAAGCAGAACAAGCGCTGGAAGCTGCGAAATCCATAGCAAACGGCCTGAACTATGTGGGCGTGCTGTGCGTGGAGTTCTTCGTGCTGGACGACGGCAGCCTGGTGGTCAACGAGATCGCGCCGCGCCCGCATAACAGCGGCCACGCCAGCATGGACTGCTGCGATGTGTCGCAGTTCGAGCTGCAGGTGCGCACCCTGGCTGGCCTGCCCCTGGTGCAGCCGCGCCAGCACAGCCCGGCGCTGATGCTGAATCTGCTGGGCGACCTGTGGTTTGTGCGCTCTGAAAAAGCCGCCACGCCCCCCTGGGCTGAAATTTTGGCCCTGCCCGGTGCGCATCTGCACCTGTACGGCAAGACCGCCGCCAAGCGCGGCCGCAAGATGGGCCACTTGACCATCACCGGCGCTTCGGTGGAAGCAGTGCGTGCCACCGCCTTGCAGGCAGCGGCGCTGCTGGGCATAGAAGCGTTTTGACCATGCTTTTGGACGGACGCGACCCGACCGCCATCCAGCAAGCTGCACAGACGCTGGCCGATGGCGAATTGCTGGGCCTGCCCACCGAGACGGTGTACGGGCTGGCGGCCGATGCGTCGAACGACGCTGCGGTGGCCAAGATATTCGCCGCCAAGGGCCGACCTAGCGACCACCCGCTGATCGTGCACATCGCGCCTGACGGCCCTGGCGTGGCGCATTTCGCCAGCCAGGTGCCAGCATTCGCCCAGCAGCTGATGGATGCGTTCTGGCCCGGCCCGCTGACCCTGATCCTGCCGCGCCGCGAAGGCGTGGGTGCGGCAGCAGCGGGCGGGCAGGATTCGATCGGCCTGCGCTGCCCCTCGCACCCGGTGGCACAAGCGGTGTTCCGTGCCGCAGCGGCCCTGGGCGTGGCTGGCGTGGCGGCGCCCAGCGCCAACAAGTTTGGCCGCGTGAGCCCGACCACGGCGGCCCATGTGCAGTCCGAGTTTGAAGACGGCCTGCTGGTGCTGGACGGCGGGCCCTGCGCCATGGGGATTGAGTCCACCATCGTGGACTGCACCCGTGGCGTGCCGGTGCTGCTGCGCCCTGGCAGCATCAGCCGTGACCAGATTGAGCAGGCCTGCGGCCAGCCGCTGCGCTCCAAGGAAGACCTGGCAGCGCCCGATCCGCGTGCGTCGGGTACGCTGGAGGCGCATTACGCACCCAGCGCCAAGGTGCGGCTGATGGACACCAAGGTGCTGCAGACCGCGCTGGACCTGCTGGGCCAGGTGCAGGACGGCGTGCCCGGCTCGATCGGTGTGTATGCGCGCAGCGCGTTGCACAACCATTCGCGCCAGGCTCTGCTGCGTTCTATGCCGGACGATGCGGCGGCGGCGGCACAAGAGCTGTTTGCCGCGCTGCGCAATTTCGATGCACAAGGTGTGCGGCTGATCTGGATAGAAACCCCGCCAGATACCCCGGAATGGGAAGGCGTGCGCGACCGTTTACAGCGTGCCGCAGCGGCTTGACCTGTCTTTACGCTCCGTTACCCGTGCCTCGTTAAACTACCCGATTGATTTTTGGAGTCCTCATGGCTATTTCTAGTTTGCGCCGGGCCTTTGTGTGGCTGGCATGTGCCTCAGCAACGCTGCTGACCGCCTGCGGTTCCAGCACGGTGGAGTCGCAACTCACGCCGTCGCGCATCATCGGCTTTGGCGATGCGTTCAATGTGGTCAAGTCTGGTGCCAGCTATACGGTGAATGACTCGGCTATCAATACCTGGTTGACGCAATTCGCCTCCAGCTATGGCAAGACTTTGGATACCTCTTTGGTGTACGCGCAAGGCAATGCCCGCATCAGTGCCACACCCGACGCGGCCGGCAGTAGCAGTACCTTGACCGTGGCGCAGCAGGTAGACAGCTTCTTGGCCGCCAATTCCCTGGGTTCGGAGGATGTGGTGGTGATCAACGGCGGTATCAGCGACTTGGTGGTCGAAATGGCGGCCGTCACTGCGGGTACGGAGACCTCTGACACGATGCTGGCCAACGCCAAGCAATACGGTAAAGACTTGGGCGCGCAAGTGCGACGCCTGGTGAATGCCGGCGGCAAGCACGTGGTGGTGGTTGGCCCTTACAACCTGGGTGTCAGCCCCTGGGCGACGGCGATCGGTCAGAACGACTTGCTGAAGAGCGCTAGCAGTGCCTTTAATGAGGCCATGCTGGTGTCCATCGTGGACCTGGGTGAAACAGTGCTATACGTGGACGCGGCCTATTACTTCAACCTGGTGCAGGCCACGCCCTCGTCGTACGGGCTGTCCAATAGCACCGACTTGGCGTGTACCTCTACGGATTCGGGTGCTGGCATTGGCACCGGCACGGGCCAGGTCAATTCATCCCTGTGCACCACCTCCACGATTGCTGCGATCACGGCCAATTCGGCGGGCACGACCTACGATCTGTATATGTTCGCTGACCGCCTGTACGTCACCCCGACCGTGCAGCGTCTGTTCGGTGTGTATGCCTATGGCAAGGTGCACGCACGCTGGTAAGCTTGCAGATAATCCAGACGTAAAAAAGCCGACCCTAGGGTCGGCTTTTTGTTGGGCTCAGCTATTTAAAACTTGTAGCCGACGGCGACCGCGACGGTCACCGGGTTCAGCGTCACGTCGATGGTCTGGCCGGTAGACAGCGTGCCGCGGGTCTTCACGAAGGTCTTGGCAATCATGCCGTCGATGAACCAGCGTTCATTCAAGGTCACCGTGCCACCCACCTGCACTGTCAGTCCCAGCTTGGATTCCAGCGACAGGGTCGTGGGGTTGCTGGACGAACCACCCGTGATGGCGGTCAGCACAGCCGTGCCCTTTTCCTTGTAGAACTTGGCATAGGTGGGGCCGCCGCCGATGTAAGGTCGGAACTGGGCGTTGGGTTCACCAAAGCGGTACTGGCCAAACAAAGACATGGGCAGCGCCTTGGTCTCACCGATCTTGCCGGCACCGGAGATGGCGCCTGCGCCATACAGATTGTGTGTGAATGGTGTCGCCAGAGGCAGATCCACGGCCCAGTGGTCGTCCACCATGTAGGTGATGCCGGCGCCTAGCTGCGTGTTGCCATTGGAGTCGATCTTGGTATGGGGCAGGCTGGAGGCCGACAGATCACCGCTATCCACGGCCGGCGTAATGTTGGTAATACCGGCGCGCACCATCCAGGTACCTGCGGTTTGGGCTTGGGCTGCGCCAGCCAGCAGCAGCAAGGCTGCTGCTAGGCAGGTGGTTTGGAATTTCATGGGGTTGTCCTTCTATCTTGACGGGTTACAGCCAGCCAGCGGCGGCCAATTTCAGGGCGACGAAGCGGTTCAGCAGCTTGTAGCCCGCGGGTGTGGGGTGCACGTCGTCGGCAAACTGGTAGGTGCTGACGTCTACGCCTGAAGTCAGGTTGCTGGAATTGCACACCAAGGAGGAGCCGGCCAATATGTTGCCGGTGGCAGAGCAGGTGGGGGTGGTGACATTGGTCAGACCGTACTGCGTTGGGTTGGCGTATTGGTCCATACCTTGGGTGTAAGCATCTGCCAGCACCACGCTGCTGGGCAGGGCGGCCTTGAGGGCGCTGTTGTAGGTGGTGACCATGGTGCCCAGCAGAGTTTGGCCCGAAGCGGTCAGGCTTTGGCCTCTGGGTGTTTGCACAATGTTGGGCACATTCACTACCACCACGTATTTGGCGCCCTTGCCCACCACCGAGGTTGTGATGTAGCCGGCCAATTCTGCTGCGGCAGTGGCCATGCCGGTGACGGCTTCGGTCGGTGCGGCCGAGGCGACAGCGGCGGCGGTGCCGCTCTGGATGGTCGCTTGCATGGTGGTGGACCAGCCCGCGGCAATCGCGGCGCCCAGGGCGGCCGTACGGGTGGTCGTGTTGTCGGTAGTGAGCAGCGTGGTGGCGGCCGAGACAGCGTTCAGGTGCATGAAGGCGTCATTCGCACCAGCTAGCACGGTGACCAGCTCGGTGCCCGAGAACTGGGTGACGCGCGACAAATGGTTGGCGATCTGGGTCTTGACTGGTACGGCTAGCAGGCCCACCGTGGAGAGGCCCAGGCTTTGCAGGCCGACGCTGCTGGGGGCAAAGGTGGACGTTACCCGGGCACTGCCTTGTGCGTAGTTGGTGCAGCTGGTGTGTTCAGTGACGGCGACCGAAACAATGCCCGCTGTGACAAAAGCGGAGCTCGGCAATATGCCGGTTTCTGCTGCGCAAGGTGCGCTCAGGTTGAGTTGGCCAGCCAGGAATTCGGTCCAGTTCCGCGACGCGGTGGACGTGTTGTCGTTGACGGTCCACTTGCCACCGCCTACGGCCGCAATGGTGCCTACTTTGTACGTACCCACATCGCTCAGGCTGTCGCCGAAGGACACCAAGGACGTGAAGGTAACTTTGGTGCTGGTTTCACTGCCGCCGCCGCCGCAAGCGGACAAGAGCAGGGCCGCAGTCACGGCGGCGAGTTTTGTGGGATTCCAATGCATTGGGGGGCTCCTGTAGTAAAAAAGAACGGTCGTTCGTTTGTGCTGGATGTTACGCGGGTCGCTTAAAACTTCCCAAAGGGTTAGTACGGATAAATCGGGTATCCATATGTGATTTATTCCTCTTTCACTGCCCATTCGACCAGCGCATCCAGTGCCGGCCGAGCGGCGGCCACGTTGGCGTGGTTGACGATGCCCACCACCACATAGCGCCGCCCGCTGCGTCCGGTGGCATAGCCGGCTACCGAAGCGACGCCGTCCAGCGTGCCGGTTTTCAGCTGGGCGCGGCCCATGGCTTCAGGGGCCAGGCCGCGCTCGCGCATGCGCAGCGTGGTGCCGTCCACCCCGGCGATGGACAAGGATTGGGCAAACACCGCTCCATTCGGATGGCTGGCTGCGCGGCGCAGCAGCTGGCCTAGGGCGCGGGCGCTGGTGCGCTCTTCGCGGCTCAGGCCGGAGCCGTTCTCCAGTGTGGGCGCGGGCACCTCACGGCCGATGGCGCGCGGCCACCAGGCGGCGATGACCGCGCGGGAAGCTGCAAAACTGCCGGGCTGGTCGTCGTGCGCGCCCAGGGTCAGAAAGACCTGTTGCGCCATCACGTTGTTGCTGAACTTGTTGACGTCGGCGATCAGCTCGCCTAGCGGTTGAGACGGTGCGTCCATCAGCCACTCGGCGGTGGGCGGCGTGCGGCCGTCGCGCACCATGCCGTCCAGCGTGCCGCCGGCACCCAGGTACAGGGCCTGCAGCACCCGGCGCGCAAAGCTGGCCGGGTCGCTGTAGGCCACGGGCCAGCTGCGTTCGCCGCAGCGCACCGGGTAGCTACCCAGAAAGCGCACCTGGTTGGGGTCGGAAAAGTCGGCCTGCAGACTGCCGCGCCAGTCGCCGCAGACCTGGCTGTCCAGCGGCACCTGCGCGTCTATGCTCACGCCGGCCATCGGGGGCTCGCTGCGCACCTGCGCCGTGCGGCTGCCGGGCTCGGGCGTAAAGCTCAGGATCAGCGACTTGAAGTTGACCAGCAGTCCGTCCGGCGTGGCGTTGTAGGGGCTGAGGGCCTGGCCGTCAAAGGCCGCCGGGTCGCGCGCCACCGGCTCGAAGAAGCTGTGGTCCAGCACGATGTCGCCGCGTACCTTCTGTACGCCGCGCGCCTGCAGGGCCTGGAACATGGCGGTGATGCGTTCCAGCACCAGCTTGGGGTCGCCACCCCCCCGGATGTAGAGGTTGCCGTACAGCACGCCGTCGCGCACCGGGCCATCGGCGTAGAAGCGGGTCTTCCAGGTGTAGTCGGGCCCCAGCAGGTCCAGTGCGGCAAAGGTGGTGACCAGCTTCATCACCGAAGCCGGGTTGACGGATACCTCGGCCCGGTGGCTCAGGCGCGGCCGGGCATTGCCGTCGGCAGCCTGTACCAGCAGGCTGACGGCATCGGGCGGTACCTTGGCGCGCGCTAGGGCTGTGGCGATGTCGGGTGGCAGGCGCTGCGCCTGGCTGGGCAAGGCCAGTAACAACGTGCTGTAAGCCAGGGCCGCCAGCGCCGCTTTAATAGGAGTGAAAATAGCCATGGTTCCGATCTGCAGATATTTATCAAAATAGCTATAGAAATAGTAGCAGCTTGCGCAGGATAATCCTGCGCCGCACACCTATTTCTTGTGTAACTTATTGCCCATGCCGCTTCTTGCCTTTGACACCAGCACCGACACCCTTTCCATCGCCGTGGGCGATGGTGCTCAGGTGTGGTTGCACAGCGGTGCGGGCGGCGCCCAGGCATCGACCACGCTGATCCCGGCCATCCTGGCGTTGCTGGCCCAGGCCGGGCTGCGGCTGGACCAGCTCGATGCGATCGCTTTTGGTAGCGGCCCGGGCTCGTTCACCGGTCTGCGTACCGCCTGTTCGGTGGCGCAGGGCCTGGCTTTTGGCGCCGGCAAGCCGGTGCTGCCCATCGACACGCTGATGGCTGTGGCCGAAGAGGCCCGCGTGCAGCACGGCGTGGAGCAGGTGCAGGCCCTGTTGGACGCGCGCATGGACGAGATCTACACCGGCTTCTATGCCTATGCGCAAGGCCGCTGGCAGCAACGCGCCGACTTCCAGCTGCTGCGACCAGAAGCCGTGGTGCAGGAGGAGGGCTGGGCCCTGGCCGGCAATGCGCTGGCGGTCTATGTCGACCGCATTCCTGCCGCTACCGCCTCCAGTGGCCTGCGCTGTGCGGCCCTGCCCACGGCCAGCGCCATGCTGCGCCTGGCCCCAGTGCTGCTGGCCGCCGGCCAGGCCGTGGCCGCCGACCGGGCCCTGCCACGCTATATCCGCGACAAAGTGGCCCAGACCACCGACGAGCGCATGGCCGCCAAGGCGGCGGCCGGGGCGTTGCTGTCATGAGCGCCCAACTGCAAGTGCCACAAGCACCGGAGCCGACCGAGGTCAGCTTCGAGCCTTTGACCGAGCTGTGGCTGGACGAGATCGTGCGCATAGAGCAGACCGCCTATGCCCACCCCTGGTCGCTTACCAACTTCAAGGACACGTTGGCCGCCGGCTATGAATGCCAAATTTTGCTGGCCGGGCGCACCGTCCTGGGTTACTTCGTGGCCATGAAAGGGGTGGATGAGGTGCATCTGTTGAACATCACCGTTGCCCCCCCTTACCTGCGCCAGGGCTGGTCGCACCTGATGCTGGACGCGCTGGCCCTGTGGTCGCGCGGCCAGGGTGCGCAGTGGCTGTGGCTGGAGGCACGCGTCAGCAATCTGCGGGCGCTGCATGTGTACACCCAGTTCGGCTTCAGCCGCGTTGGCCTACGCAAGGACTACTACCCCAACGGGCCGGGCCAGCGCGAGCACGCGGTGGTGATGAGTCTGCCGCTATGAGCCTGGACCTGGACGCCCGCCAGCGCGCCATGCTGGCCGAAATGCAGGTGCCGGTCTGGTGGCCGGCCGCAGAAGTGCCCGTTGCCGCAGCACCGGCGCGGGCAGCGCCGCCTGTAGCGGTGGCCGCCCCCGCGCCGGAGGCACCGGCACCCACCCGCAGTGGCATGCACAGCCTGGCCGAGGCCATGCAGAATGCTCCTGAATTAATAGCTGCCCGCGCAGGTTTTACCAGCGCTGGAGCCGGAAAAGACTCAGAATCTTCTGGCGCCGATCTGGGTGATGCTGACATGGCGGCCCTGCGTGCGGCCTGGAGCGCATGCCAGGCCAGCCGCGCGCTGGGGGCTGCGGCCGGCGCGTCGCCAGACTGGCTGGTGCTGGGCGAAGCGCTGGCCATCAGCGACGACTCTGCCAGCGCGCCGTTTGTGGGCGATGCCGGCGTGCTGCTGGACAATATGCTGCGTGCGGTGGGCATCCGCGCCCAGACGCCACTGCGCTCGGCCCAGCTGACCAGCGTGGTGAAAATGCGCCCTGCGGAGCAGCCTGATGCCGACCCCCTGGCCTTCAATGCGCCTTACCTGGAGCGCCATGTGCGCCTGCTGCAGCCCCGGTTGATCCTGGCCCTGGGCCCGTTCGCAGCCCAGCTGCTGCTGCGCGACGCCACGCCTTTGGGGCAGCTGCGCGGCCGGGTGCACCGTTACCAAGGGGTGCCGGTGGTGGTGTCTTACGCTCCGGCCACCTTGTTGCGCAATCCCGCTGAAAAGGCCAAGGCCTGGGCCGACCTGTGCCTGGCGATGTCGGCTTCAGCGTAAATACGTTCTAACGTCGGCCCGTAAAATCGGAGCATGACCTTTCTAGACATGCTCCAAAACGCTGGGCAGCGCAATGCCTCCATGCTCTGCGTGGGGCTCGACCCCGATCCGGCCCGCTTTCCGGGCGCATGGCGTGGCGACGCCAGCAAGATTGCCGACTTTTGCAACCGCATCGTGGACGCCACGGCCGACCTGGCCATCGCCTTCAAGCCGCAGATCGCCTACTTTGCCGCGCACCGCGCCGAAGACCAGCTGGAACGTGTGGTGGCCCATATCCGCCGTGTTGCGCCGCATGTGCCCATCATCCTGGACGCCAAGCGCGGCGACATTGGCTCCACTGCCGAGCAGTACGCCGTTGAAGCCTTCGAGCGCTACCAGGCCGACGCCGTCACCCTGTCGCCTTTCATGGGCTTTGACTCGGTGCAGCCCTATTTGAAATACCCCGGCAAGGGCGCTTTCCTGCTGTGCCGCACCTCCAACCCCGGTGGTGACGACCTGCAAAACCAGCGCCTGGCCAGTGTGCCCGGCCAGCCCTTGTTGTACGAGCACATCGCCCAATTGGCCCAAGGCCCGTGGAACTTGAACGGCCAGCTCGGCTTGGTGGTGGGAGCGACCTACCCGGCGGAAGTCGCCCGTGTGCGCGCCTTGGCACCTACTGTGCCGCTGCTGGTGCCCGGCGTGGGTGCACAGGGCGGCGATGCCCATGCCACGGTGCGAGCCGGCTGGACCGCCAACGGCCCGCTCATCGTCAACTCTTCGCGTGCCGTGCTGTATGCATCGTCCGGCGGCGACTTCGCCGATGCCGCACGCAGTGCCGCGCAACAGACCCGCGACCAGTTGCAGGCAGCACGGGTACTATAAAAAGAATAGCTTCTTGCGCAGATAACGCCTGCGCTAGAGCCGTTTTTGTTCCAAGCTCAGGGTGTGGCTTGGAAGCTGATGTCGTTGGCCAACATGAACCACAGGATCAGGGTGGGGATGACCACAGGCAGCGACAGTGCGCAAAACATCAGCGTGGTCATGGCGAACGCGGCAATGTCATTCCACCACTGCAGCAGTAGTACGCGCAGGTCTACTTCCCAAAATCGTTCCGGCGGTCTGTTTGGCATAGGGGGCCTCTTCTTTTGCGAAGTGTAGTGCGCTGCCGGCAATTTTTCAGCGGTTTGTGCTGAGCTGTTTTTAAGTGGTGAGCACCATGCACGGCATCAGCGAATCCTCCCGCAAGATCAGCGAAATCATCGGTGTCATCGACAGCATCGCTTTTCAGACCAATCTCCTGGCGTTGAATGCGGTGGTCGAAGCAGCGCGCGTGGGCGAGCAAGGTACGGCACTGGTCGATAAGGCCGGTGCCACCAGGACCGAGGTGGTGGGCGAAATCAGTGCCGCGAACAACGAGCAAAGTGCCGGCGTGTCTCAAATCGGCGAAGCCGTTCCCCAGATGGACAATGCCACCCAGCAGCATCAAGGGCCAGGCGGACGAACTGGTGCCCGCCGTGTCTGTTTTCAAGTTGGGGCAAGGCGTGACACAGCGTGTGCTGTCATCGGTGGCAGCCCATGTACGGCTGGCTTTTTCTGCCCGCCATTGACTCCGAAAAGACGGCTGCCAAGCCTGGTTTATCCAGGCCGCGAAGCTTCAGGAAAACCCTTCCTCAATATGGAGGATGCTGCCGTGGGCTCACGCTTTACAGCGTTTGCGTAGCGGGCGCATGCTTTGAAAATTCCATGTAACAGGCATCGTGGTCGTTGGGAAATATTGAAAGGACATTTGATGAGCTTCAACAATATGACGGTCAAAAACCAGCTGTCCTGGGCGTTTGGATTGTTGGTCGCCCTGGTGCTGGTGGTGGCTGCCGTAGGGCTCAGTTCACTTGATAGCGCCCACGACAAATTCACGCACTACAACAACGATGTGGTGACGCAAAACAAGTTGGTGGACCAGCTCCGGGCCGCCATCAGCGCCCGGGCGATCGCGGCGCGCAACCTGGTGCTGGCAAGCACCCCGGAAGACAAGGACCTGGAATACAAGGAAGTGGTCAAGTCGCACCAAGCCACCCAGGAATTCATGGCCAAGCTCAATGACGCCATCCGGAGCAACCCAAGCCCAGATCCTGACGATGTCCGCATGGTGGCCGAAATGACCCGTATTGAAGGTTTGTACGGACCCGTGGCTTTGAAAATCACCCAGTTGGCGGTAGACGGAAAGACCGAAGAGGCGATTGCCATGATCAACAAGGAATGCCGCCCGCTGCTAGTGGCTTTGGTGAAAGCCAGCCAGGGCGGCAGCACAGGAGGCCTGGACGAAGGCAGCGGCTATACCCGTGCACGCACCTTGCTTTTGCTGGCCGGTGCCTTGGCGATTGCGGCCGCCCTGAGCATGGGCTTTTTCATTACCCGCAGCCTGGTCCGCGCACTGGGTGGTGAGCCCGGTGTTGCCGCCAACTTGGCCCGCGCTGTGGCGCAGGGTGATTTGACCGTGCCCATCCATCTCAGGGATGGCGATAGCACGAGCCTGATGGCCCAGTTGCAGCGCATGCAGCAAAGCTTGGCCAGTGTTGTCAGCACGGTACGCCAGGGCTCCGATGGGGTGGCGACCGCCAGCGCCGAAATATCCCAGGGCAACCATGATCTGAGCGACCGCACCGAGCGGCAGGCCAGCGCCTTGCAGCAAACCGCGGCCTCCATGGACGAGCTGGGCTCCACCGTACGGCAAAACGCCGATAACGCGCAGCAGGCCAATCAGCTGGCTTTGAGCGCGAGCAAGGTGGCCATGCAAGGTGGCGACGTGGTGGCCGAGGTGGTGAGCACCATGAAGGGCATCAACGAAAGCTCCCGCAAGATCAGTGACATCATCGGCGTCATTGATGGTATTGCCTTCCAGACCAATATCCTGGCGCTGAACGCTGCCGTGGAAGCCGCCCGGGCAGGCGAACAAGGCCGGGGCTTCGCGGTGGTTGCTGGCGAGGTGCGCAGCCTGGCCGGGCGCAGCGCCGACGCGGCCAAGGAAATCAAGCAACTGATTTCTACCAGCGTGGAGCGCGTGGAGCAGGGCACGGCGTTGGTCGACAAGGCCGGTATCACCATGACCGAGGTGGTGAGTTCCATCCGCCGCGTGACCGACATCGTGGGCGAAATCAGCGCCGCCAGCAGCGAACAGAGCCAGGGAGTCTCTCAGGTGGGAGAGGCGGTGTCACAGATGGATCACACGACCCAGCAGAACGCCGCGCTGGTGGAGCAGATGGCAGCGGCAGCCAACAGCATGCGGACCCAGGCCGAAGAGCTGGTGTCGGCAGTTTCGGTCTTCAAGCTGGGGCATGGCGTGCACGGGCGACCTGCAGCAGTGTCTGCACCTGCCGAGAGGGTTATGGAAGGCGCCAGGCCGCTACGTATCGCCTGAGGCCTACGGTAAAGTGTTTCAAAATGTCATAAGGCGCTTGTGATTGTCGGATTTGCCCTTACCAATCTGATAACCTTTATTCGTACAACCTACTTGAAAGAACCGCCATGGCTAAAACCAGCATCGAATCCCAAGAGCAACTGGTCAGTGATATCAAGTCGGTCATCTCAGACGCTGAAGACATGCTCAGCGCGACTGCCGACCAGACCGGTGAGAAGCTCGCCAGCCTGCGTGCCCGGGTCAAGGCCCGCCTGAGCGACGCCCGTGAACGCCTGATCGACGCTGAAGCGGCTTTGCGCCACAACACCAAGGTAGCGGCCCGTGCCGCCGACGACTACGTGCATGAGTCCCCCTGGACGGCCGTGGGCGTGGCCGCTGGTGTAGGCCTGCTGGTTGGTCTCATCATTGGCCGCCGCTGAATCCCGGCCCGCTGCGGGCCTGGATTTCCATGCGTAACGTGTTCGGCGGCGGGCTGTACGCCGCTTTGAAAGGTATTCCGGTCACCTTGCTGACCGTAGTACGAACGCGTCTGCAGCTATTCGGCAACGAGCTGCAGACCGCCAAACTCCATGTATTGCGTGAGCTCAGTCTGGTGCTGGCCATGGTGGCCTTTGCGGGTCTGGGCATCGTGTTGGCCGTGGTGTTGGTACTGAGTTTGCTGTGGGACCAACGGGTGATCGTGCTGTCTTGCTTGTCCGTGTTGTTTGTGGGGCTGGCGGTCGCTTGTTATGCCATGCTGCGTCGCTCTACCGTGGTGTCCGACAATATGTTTGCAGCCAGCCTGGCCGAACTGCAGGAAGACCTGCGCCAACTCAAAGCCGAAGCGGGCCATGGGCAAGACCCACACTGAGCTGGCTTACGAGCGCGGGCGCTTGCTGGAACGCATCCAGTACCAGCGCAGCTTGCTCGCGCGCGAGTGTGCTCCGCTGCAGCGCGTGGCCCAAAAGGGTGATCACCTGGCGGGGTTGGCGGCCGAGTTGTTGTCTTTTGCGCGGCAGAACCCATTGACCCTGGGGGCCGTCGCTGCCGTCGTGCTGGTGTTCAAGCCGCGCATGGCTTGGCGTTGGGCCAAACGCGGTTTCGCCATCTGGCGTGGCTGGCGTGTGGTGCAACAGTGGCAGCCCGGCACTTTGCTGCAGCTGCTGCGCCGCTTCATCTAATCTACTTTTGCTATTAAATAAATAGCTGCCAGCGCAGGTGTTACTTGCGCTGGGGGCATTTTTTATCTATAAGATGCGCGCCAGGTACTTGCCGGTATGGCTGGCGGGATTGGCAGCTATCTGCTCCGGCGTGCCCACGCCCACCACGGTGCCGCCACCGGCGCCGCCTTCGGGCCCCATGTCGATCAGCCAGTCGGCAGTCTTGATCACGTCCAGGTTGTGCTCGATCACCACGATGGTGTTGCCCGCGCTGCGCAGTTGGTGCAGCACTTTCAGCAGCAGGGCGATATCGGCAAAGTGCAGGCCGGTCGTCGGTTCGTCCAGGATGTACAGCGTGCGGCCGGTATCGCGCTTGCTGAGTTCCAGCGCCAGCTTGACGCGCTGGGCCTCGCCGCCCGACAAGGTAGTGGCCGACTGGCCCAGCTTGATATAGCTTAGACCCACGTCCAGCAGGGTGTGCAGTTTGCGGGCGATGGTGGGCACGGCCTTCAGGAATTCGTACGCAGCCTCGACCGTCAGCTCCAGGATCTGCGCAATGTTTTTGCCCTTGTACTGCACCTCCAAGGTCTCCCGGTTGTAACGCTGGCCTTTGCACACGTCGCAGGGCACGTACACATCGGGCAGAAAGTGCATCTCCACCTTCACCATGCCGTCGCCCTGGCAGGCTTCGCAGCGGCCGCCGGCTACGTTGAAGCTGAAGCGGCCTGCGCCGTAGCCGCGTTCACGCGCCATGGGCACTTCGGCCATCAGCTCGCGGATGGGCGTGAACAGGCCGGTATAGGTGGCTGGATTCGAGCGTGGCGTGCGGCCAATCGGCGACTGGTCCACGTTGATGACCTTGTCGAACTGTTCGATGCCAATGATTTCCTCATGCTCGGCGGGCTCGTTGTGCGCGCGGTATAGCTGGCGCGCCACGGCGGTGTAGAGCGTGTCGTTGACCAGGGTGGATTTGCCCGAGCCCGACACACCGGTCACGCAGGTCAGCAGCCCCACGGGGAAGTCCACGTTGACGCCCTTGAGGTTGTGGCCCTTGGCGCCCACGATGGACAGCCAGCCCTCGCCCGGGGCGGGCTGCTTCTGGGTGTGGCGCTCGGTAGGGACCTCGATCTTCAGCGTGCCTGCCAGGTACTGGCCGGTCAGCGAATCCGGGTTTGCCTTGACTTCGTCAAACGTGCCCTGGGCCATGATGCGGCCGCCGTGGATGCCGGCGCCGGGGCCCAGGTCGATCACATGGTCGGCGGCGCGCATCATGTCTTCGTCGTGCTCGACCACCAGCACGCTGTTGCCGATGTCGCGCAGGTGCTGCAGCGTGGCAATCAGGCGGTCGTTGTCGCGCTGGTGCAGGCCGATGCTGGGCTCGTCCAGTACGTACATCACGCCTGTCAGGCCTGAGCCGATTTGCGAGGCCAGGCGGATACGTTGCGATTCGCCGCCGCTCAGGGTTTCGGCGCTGCGGTCCAGGCTCAGGTAGTTCAGGCCTACGTCGTTCAGGAACTTCAGGCGCAGGCCGATTTCGCGCACGATCTTGCCGGCAATCTCGCCCTTGGCGCCGCCCATGGTCAGCTGGTTGAAGTACTCGAAGCTTTCGCGCAGCGTGGTGTGGCTGATCTCAAATATCGCGCGTGCTTGCGTGCCTTCACCCACTTTGACGTGGCGCGCTTCGCGGCGCAGGCGCGAGCCATTGCAGCCGGCGCAGGGTTGGCTGGTGCGGTAGCGGGCCAGGTCTTCGCGCACCAGGTTGGAGTCGGTCTCGCGGTAGCGCCGCTGCATATTCGGGATGATGCCTTCGAACGGGTGCTTCTTGCTGACCTTCTTGCCTTGGGACGCGCCCGAGTCCATCACATAGCTGAACTTGATTTCCTCTTCACCCGAGCCATACAGCAGGGCCTGTTGTACGGGTGTAGGCAGTGATTCAAAAGCCGCCTCGATGTCAAATTGGTAGTGCTTGGCCAGGCTTTCCAGCATGGCGAAGTAATAGCCGTTACGCCGGTCCCAGCCCTTGATGGCGCCACTGGCCAGGCTCAGCGACGGGAAGGCCACGACCCGTGTCGGGTCGAATAGCTCCTGCATGCCCAGCCCGTCACAGGTGGGGCAAGCGCCGACGGGTGAGTTGAACGAGAACAGGCGCGGCTCCAGCTCGGCGATGGAGTAGTTGCACACCGGGCAGGCGAACTTGGCGTTGAACAGGTGTTCCTGGCCAGACGCCATCTCCACCACGATGGCCTTGCCCTCGGCCAGGCGCAGCGAGGCTTCAAAGCTTTCGGCTAGACGCTGGCGCTGCGCGGCCACGGCCTGGGGCTCGCTGTCCCCATGCACTTTGACGCGGTCGATCACCACGTCGATGTTGTGCTTCTCGGTCTTTTTCAGCTTGGGCAGCTGGTCGAACTCGAAGGTTTCCCCATCCACCCGGAAGCGCACATAGCCTTGGGCCTGCATTTCGGTGAATACGTCGGCGTATTCGCCCTTGCGCTCGCGGGCGATGGGGGCGACCACCATCAGGCGGGTGTCTACCGGTAGGGCCAGCACGGCATCGACCATCTGGCTGACCGTCTGGGCCTGTAGCGGCAGGTCGTGGTCGGGGCAGTAGGGCGTACCGACGCGGGCGAATAGCAGGCGCAGGTAGTCGTGGATCTCGGTCACCGTACCCACGGTGGAGCGCGGGTTGTGGCTGGTGGCTTTTTGCTCGATGGAGATGGCCGGGCTCAGGCCTTCGATCAGGTCCACATCCGGCTTGTCCATCAGCTGCAGGAACTGGCGGGCGTAGGTGCTCAGGCTCTCCACATAGCGGCGCTGGCCTTCGGCGTACAGGGTGTCAAAGGCCAGGCTGGACTTGCCCGAGCCGCTCAGGCCGGTGATCACCACCAGCTGGTTGCGGGGGATGTCCAGGTCGATGTTCTTCAGGTTGTGCGTGCGGGCACCACGGATGCTGATGCGTTGCAGCTGCAAGGCATTGCGCAAATAAGTGCCTTCAGACGAGACTTCGGGGTGAGCTGGGTTCAAAGTGGGCCGGCCTTGGGAGAGATCAGTTGCAGGCCAGGGCTTGCGCCCATGGAGCCTGAGAGCGAGAGTAAACCCGCCATGATAGTGAAGATCAGAGAGAATCGCACACTTCGTGCTTGCTCTTGTCCATGGTGTCTTGCGTGTCCCAGCCTTCTGCTTCCATTTCTCCTTCTGTTTCAACGTCTGCTGCGTCTGCCGCCATGACACCGCTGGAGCGGCGTGCCAGTGTGTCGCTGGCATGCATTTTTGGCTTGCGCATGCTGGGTCTGTTTCTGGTGCTGCCGGTATTTGCCTTGGAAGCCGCCAAGTTCCCCGGTGGCGATGACCCTGCCCGGGTGGGCATGGCCATGGGGATTTACGGGCTGACCCAGGGTTTGCTGCAGCTGCCGTTTGGCATGGCGTCGGACCGCTTTGGCCGCAAGCGTGTGATCGTGTTGGGGCTGTTGCTGTTTGCCGCCGGTAGTTTTGTCGCCGCCTGGGCCGATAGCCTGACTGCGTTGACGCTGGGCCGAGCTCTGCAGGGTGCGGGGGCTATCTCGGCCGCCGTAACCGCCTTGCTGGCCGACCAGACCCGTGACGTGGTGCGCACCAAGGCCATGGCCTTGGTCGGCGGCAGTATTGCGTTGGTGTTTGCGCTGTCTTTGGTGCTGGCGCCGGCGCTAGATGCGGTGATTGGCTTGGGTGGGCTATTTGTCTTGACGGGTTGCCTGGCCCTGATCGGCACAGCGGTGGTGTTGTGGGTCGTGCCGCCAGAGCCTTTGCAGCATGCATTGCAGCCGCGCGGCAGATTGTCTGAAGTGTTATCGCATGCGGGCTTGCTGCGCTTGGATGCGGGGGTATTCATCTTGCATGCGGTGCAGCTGGCCATGTGGATGGCGGTGCCGGCTTTGCTGGTGCAGGCCGGGCTGGGCAAGGTGCACCATTGGTGGGTATATCTGCCAGCGGTGCTGGGCTCGTTCGTGGTCATGGGGGGCGGGCTGTTTCCCCTGGAACGGCGTGGTTATCTGCGGGCCGTGTTTTTGCTGGCGATTGGCCTGATTGCGTTGGTACAGCTTGGCTTGCTGTGGGCGGCTCAGGCGCCGCAGGTCAGCAGCCTGGCGACTTTATTGTTTCTGTTTTTCTGTGGTTTCAATGTGCTGGAGGCCAGCCAACCCAGCCTGGCGTCACGTTTGGCGCCGGCCCATGTGCGTGGTACGGCATTGGGGGTGTACAACACGTTGCAATCTCTCGGTTTTTTTGTCGGAGGACTGGCGGGCGGGGCCTTGCTCAAGCACGCCGGGCCCCAGGGCTTGTTTGCGGTTTGCTGCGTGGCTATGCTGGTCTGGTTGCTGCTTGCCTGGCCTATGCAGGCTCCTGGCAAAGCATAATCTACCCCCTTAGAGGAAATCACCATGGCATCCGTCAACAAAGTCATCATCGTCGGCAATTTGGGTCGAGACCCCGAAGTGCGCACCTTCCCCAGTGGCGACCGGGTCGCCAACGTCACCATTGCCACTACCGAAACCTGGAAAGACAAGCAAACCGGCGAACGCCGCGAGGCTACCGAATGGCACCGTGTGGTGTTCCGTGGCGGTTTGGCCGGCATCGTGGAGCAATATCTGCGCAAGGGTTCGCAGGTGTATGTCGAAGGCTCCATCCGCAGCCGCAAGTACAACGACGCCTCCGGTATGGAGAAGTCAATCACTGAAATCATCGCCAACGAAATGACCATGCTGGGCAGTCGCCAGGGCATGGGTGGCCCCCAAGGTGGTGGCAATGATGGCGGCTATGACGACGGTGGCTACGACAACAGCCCGCCGCCAGCTCCGGCCCGTCGCCCAATGGCACCCGCCGCCCGACCTGCCATGGCTCCTCCGTCACGTCCACCCGCGCCAGCACCCGCTGCGCGCTCTTCGAGCGGATTCGATGACATGGACGACGATATCCCGTTCTAACCAGTTCTGTTGCGGCACCCAAGCTCAACTTTTAATCGCCCGTGTGCTCATAGCGTACGGGCATTTTTTTTGTGTGTTTATTTTTGCATCTGTCCCACAAATGGTGGATGTTTAAACTTAGCGCAGAGCACGGTATTACATCCCTGATTGTGCGGGTGTGGTGGAGGCGATAGCATGAAGTTAATGGCACCTTCTACACCCCGCTTGCTTTCACGACGTGTGGCCTTTGAATGGCGCTCCTTGGTGGTGGTGCTGGGCTTGGTCGGCATTTTCATTGCCTATATCTATACAGCCGAAGCAGACCGCGTCAATGCGACGGAGCGTGAGCGCTTACGCACGCAGGCCAATGTGGTCGCCAATGACATCCAGGGCAATTTGACGGTGGCTAGCCTTGCTCTGCAAGAGGTTATCAAGGACTACATGACGGGGCCTGGGCCGGTGCGTAGTCAAGAGCTTGCTATGCGTTTGCGGGCCTTGGTTGACGCCATGCCGGGCGTTCGATCCATGGTGGTACTGGATGCCAGCGGCATGTCCATTGCGGCCCACCGCACTGAGTACGTGGGCATGGATCTCAGCCACCGGGATTTTTTCAAGACTGTGCGCGACCAACCCAGTGTATCTACGCTATATGTTTCAGCGCCGTTCGTGTCCGTCCAGAAAGAGGTGGTGATCACTCTGGCTCGTATGGTGCCGAATGCCGAGGGACAGTTCATGGGCGTGGTTTTTGCTACCCTGGACCCGGCTTACTTTGCAGGCATTTTTCGGCCGATCATGTATGCCCCGGATGTGTTGTCTTTTGTAATTCACGGCGGTGGCCTGCCTTTGCTCAGCTATCCGCCTGTAAAGAGTTTTCAAAGCTCGAATTTCACCTCAGCGGGCAGTCTCTTCAGCCAGCACTTGCAGAGTGGCCATATCAGCAGTGAGTTGACTGGTGCCTTGTTTCCAGGGGGCGGGGAGCGGCAGGTCGCCACCTATACCGTGCAGCCGGCGGTGCTGGATATGGACAAGCCTTTGGTCGTCGGCGTCAGCCGTGAGTTGGCGGTGATCGCGCAACCGCTAAGGCGCCAGGCCATCGTCTATGGTGTGTTTTATGCCGCCCTGGTTTTTTTGTGCAGCATGGCGCTGTATTGGACCCAGCTGCGTAGAGCGCGTATAGAAACGATGGAGGCCGAGCGTGACCGTGAACGCCTGGAGGCGGCCGATAGGTTGAAGCTGGCCTTGCGTGGGGCAAACTTGGGGCTATGGAGTTTCCATGTGCCTACCTTCGCACGTACTTTTGATGCGAACTCCTTTGCCATGTTGGGGCACTCTCCACAGGACATGGAGAAGGACCCGGACTTTTGGCGCAGCCGCATTTGTGAAGAGGATTTGCCGGCCTATATGGCTGCGAAGGAGCGCTGCATTGACGGCAGTGTGCCCTTTTTTGAGGTGACTTACCGTATCCGGCACAAGCTGGGTCACTGGGTTTGGGTGATGTGCCGGGCCCAGGCGATTGCACGGGATGGTGATGGCCGGGCCATCACCATCATGGGAACGCACATGGACGTCACGGCGGCCAAGCTTGCCGAGCAAGAGGTCTTGCGCACCCGCAATGAATTGCAGGCCGTGTTCGAGAACATGGCCGACGCTGTGTATGTCTTGGATCGCCAGCACCAACTGGTGCGCAGCAACCGCGCGGCGCGTTCGCTGTGGGGTCTATTTGACGAGGACACGCCATTTGAAGAGCTGATTACGAGCATTGACGTATTCCTGCCCAACGGCGACATACTTTCTCCAGCAGAGTGGCCCAGCCATCGCGGCCTCCATGGTGAGTATGTGCAGGATTTCCAGATGAAAATTCAGCGCAAAGGCTCGGACAAAGCGATCTATATGGAGCTGAATTCGGCGCCTATCCTGGACGAGGCGAAGCAGATTGACCAGCTAATCCTGACCTGCCACGACACAACGGAACGTCGGCTGACCAATGCCCTGCGGGAGAGCGAGGCAAGGTTCCGAACCTTGATTGAAGATGCGCCACTGGCGATTGCGATTCTTCGGGCGGGTCGCTTTATCTACGCGAATCCGCGTTACCGCCGTTTGCATGGCTACGAGGATTCGGACAACCTTGTCGGCTCTATGTGGAGCACCATGATTGCTCCGAAATCGCGGGCTGACCTGCTGGTCGAGGAAGCCCGCGTTAACGAGGATTCGCCCATAGAGCAGATGTTTGAGGCAATGAGCCTGGGTAAGGACGGACGGTTGGTATCGGTATTCAAGACCACAACCCGCGTTGACCTGGCCGATGGGCCGGCCACGCTGGTGTTCGCCCAGGATATTTCGGCCCAGAAACAGGCGGAGGCAGCACTGTTGCAGGCCCGCGATGTGGCAGAGGCGGCAAACCGCAGCAAGGCTGAATTCCTGGCAAATATGAGCCATGAAATACGGTCGCCGCTGAATGCGATCCTGGGCCTGGCCTACCTGCTGGAGCAGGGGCGGCTGGAGAAAGACGCGCTGGACATGGTGCGCAAGATACGCGGCTCCGGGCGCTCGCTGCTGGGCATCATCAACGACATCCTGGACGTCTCCAAGATCGATGCCGGCCATATGGTGATTGAGCAAACGCCATTCCGGTTGGGTGACGTGATGGACAACCTGGCCGGCACCATGGGCATCAATGCCGGGGACAAAAATATCGAATTGGTGATTCAGCCGCTGCCTCCTGGCGTATCTGTCGTCAAAGGCGATGCCTTGCGGCTGGAGCAGGTGCTAACCAACCTGACCAGTAACGCCATCAAATTCACCCATGCGGGCAGGGTCGAGGTGCGTACCGAGTTGTTGTCCATGTATGACAACAAGCTCGTCCTGCATTTTTGCGTCAAGGACACCGGCATAGGCATTGCGCCGGCATTGCAAAAAGACGTTTTCTCTGCCTTCACCCAGGCCGATAGCTCTACTACGCGCCGCTATGGCGGTACTGGATTGGGGCTGACCATCTGCCGCCAACTGGTGGGCTTGATGGGTGGCGAGATTGGGCTGACCAGCACGCCAGGGGAGGGCAGTGAATTCTGGTTCACATTGCCTATGCAGCAGGTGCCCCATACCGACTTTTCGTCGCCCGACATGGTGCGCATAGATGCCCTGGTGGCGGATGACAGCGAGATCGCCTTGCAGGCCGTGGTGGCGATTGCCCAGGGCCTTGGCTGGCAGGTGGATGCGATGGACTCTGGCGAGGCCGTGCTGTCGCAGGTGCTGGAGCGCAAGAGTGGCAAGCTTCCCCATGTGGTGGTCTTGGACTGGAAGATGCCGGGTCTGGACGGGCTGGCCACTGCGCGCGCCATACGGGCCAGCGTGCCGCCCGACGAATGCCCCATTGTGATCATGGCCACCGCCTACTCTCTGTCCAGTCTGGCCAGCCAACCGGGAGCAGAACTGGTGGATGCGATCTTGAACAAGCCTGTGACTACCTCGACCCTGTACAACGCCGTCATCGAAGCGCAGCGCCGGCGGGCTGCCACAGTGGGCATACCGCATGCGATGCAGCAGGCGGAGGGGCGCAATCTGGTGGACGTGCGGGTGCTGGTGGTGGACGACAGTGACATCAACCGCGAGGTCGCGCAGCGCATTCTGGCGGACCAGGGTGCCATCGTGGCACTGGCCGAAGACGGCGAGGAAGCGTTGAAGTGGCTCATGGCACACCCCGACGAGGTGGATCTGGTGCTGATGGACGTGCAAATGCCCGTCATGGACGGGATCGAGGCTACACGCAGGCTGCGCCGTGTTCCCCATTTCAAGGACTTGCCGGTGGTGGCGCTGACGGCGGGAGCCTTCAAATCGCAGCAGGAAGCGGCATTTGCTGCGGGTATGACAGAGTTCATCAGCAAGCCCTTTGACGTACCGTCCACCATTGCCTTGATCCAGCGGCTGCGTCGCCGCCCGCAGTTGCGCAAGCCTGCTGATACCGATGCCGCAGCAGTTCCTCTGCTTGTGCATACCGAAATGCCCGCACCTGCGATTTTGAATGTGATGGATGTTGCCCAGGGACTGCAGCTCTGGTCTGACGTCAATATTTACCGGGGCTACCTGCGGCGTTTTGTGGACAGCTACGGTGGTGCTGTTGCCGTGATGAATGCCAGCCTGGCAATTGCGGACCGTCCCGCCGCCGCCGCTCTGGCGCACAAACTGATGGGGGCGGCGGCGAACATGGCGTTGCCCGAAACCGCCCGTCTGGCGGGTGAGGCCGAGCGCGTACTGTCCGCTGGCTACGACCCCACCCACGTGCTGGCCCGCCTGGACGAGGCGATCAAAGACGCGGTGTATGCGATTGGCCGCTTTGTACCGCCTGTGGTGCCGGCCAAGATCGTGCCGCAGGCCGCAGCATCGGCAGCGGGCGAGCTCAATCTGAAAGATATGTTCCGGGCAATATTGGTGGCACTGGATGCTGATGACCCCACGCCTGTGGAGCCGTTGCTGGCGCAATTGGCGCAACAAATGCCAGCCCATGCGCTGGAAGAAATCCAGGCCTGCGTGCAGGGATTCGATTTTCGAGGAGCCGAGGCCGCCGTCTACACCTTGGCCCGGGTACAGGGTATTCCTTTGAAGGAGTAGGCCATGCTTTTACCCACCATTCTGGTTGTGGATGACGAACCCGGCAATTTGGCCGTGATGCGCGATATCCTGGCCAGCAGCTACAAGCTGGTGTTTGCACGCAATGGAATGGAGACCCTGGCGGCGGTGCAAAAGCACCTGCCCGCCATGGTGTTGCTGGACGTGGGTTTACCGGATACCAATGGCTACGACCTGTGTCGGCAGATCAAGCAAACCGACCCCACCCATGCGGTGCAGGTGATCTTTGTCACGGGCTATACCGATGTCGCGCACGAGGCTGCAGGCTTTGATGCCGGTGGCGTGGACTACATCGTGAAGCCGGTGTCGCCGCCGATTGTGCGAGCCCGTGTGGCCGCACATTTGTCTTTGGTGCGGGCTACTGCGCTGGAAAAGAGCTACCGCGAAGCCGTATTGATGCTGGGCCAGGCCGGGCATTACAACGACACCGATACTGGCTCCCATATCTGGCGTATGGCGGCGTACGCCCGTGCCTTGGCCCAGGCCGTGGGCTGGGATACCGAAAGCAGCATGCAGCTGGAATTGGCTGCGCCTATGCACGACACAGGCAAGCTGGGTATACCGCATTCCATCCTGCGCAAACCTGGGCCGCTGAGCAATGAGGAATGGGAGGTCATGAAGACCCATCCCCAGATTGGTTACGACATCCTCAGTAAAAGCGACGCGCCGGTGTTCCAGCTGGCATCCGAGGTGGCATTGCGGCACCATGAAAAATGGGACGGCAGCGGCTACCCCGGTGGCTTGCGCGGGCGTGAAATTCCCCAGTCCGCGCGCATCGTGGCCCTGGCCGACGTGTTCGATGCCTTGTGCATGCGTCGTCCCTACAAAGAAGCCTGGACGGTGGAGCAGATCCTGGACTACATCCATGCCGACGCCGAATGCCACTTTGACCCGGAGATCGTGCGGGCCTTCAAGAGCGTTCTCCCAGAGCTGCTGGACATTCGGGCCCATTGGATGCGGGTAGAGGCTGGCTAATTTACGTGGCGTATGCACCCGGGCGGTGCAATGGACGGCCAGAAACTGGCACAAAACTAGCTTAAACCCCAAGAAGCTGACCGTTTGGTTAGCTTTATAGTGGGTTCCCATGTCCATCCATCAGTTAGCCACGTATCCATGAAGCCATCTGATCCTTCCGTCGGCGTTGCCGTCCTGCCCGCCGTAGAGGTGCGCAAGGCGAACGTGGTTTACCCCGCCGCCGATGCGCCGGTGCATGCATTGCAGGACATCGACCTGACGGTGCGCCAGGGGGAATTTGTCTCCTTGATTGGCCCCTCCGGCTGCGGCAAGACAACCTTGCTGCGTGCCATTGCAGACCTGGAGCCTATCAGTTCCGGCACCATGCTGGTGAACGGCGTCAGCCCGCATGATGCGCGCCTGGCCCGCTCCTATGGCTATGTGTTCCAGGCCCCGGCGTTGTTCCCATGGCGCACGGTGCTGGCCAATGTGGTGCTGCCGCTGCAGATACAGGGCCGCGGCAAGGCCGAGAGCCAGCGCATCGCGCTGGAGCAACTGGAGCGCGTGGGCCTGAAAGGCTTTGAGAAGAAATACCCCTGGCAGCTCTCTGGCGGTATGCAGCAGCGCGTGTCCATCGCCCGTGCGCTGGCTTTCGAGCCACGTATCCTGATGATGGACGAGCCCTTTGGCGCATTGGATGAAATCACCCGCGACCGGCTCAACGAGCAGCTGCAGCAGCTTTGGCAGCGCGAGCGCCGTACCGTGGTCTTCGTCACCCACTCGATTGCCGAGGCGGTGTACCTGTCGACCCGCATCGTGGTGATGTCGCCGCGGCCAGGGCGCATCGTGAAGGTGATCGAATCCACCCTGCCCGATGCACGCCACCTGGGCTTGCGCGACACGCCGGAATTCATGGCCTTGGCGCACGCCGTGCGGGAGTCGCTGGCAGATGGCCACCATTAAACGCCGCTCCGCTTTCGATAGCGGCATACCCATTGCCACCGTGCTGCTGGCGGTGATCTTGCTTTGGTACGCAGGCGCTGTGTGGTTGAACGCAGCCGGTGCTATCGAGCGCGTCATCACGCCCCGCCTGGCGCCCGGCGTCAGCTGGACCTGGACCGATCTGGTGCAGACCACGTTGTCCATGCAGCGCCCGGTGCTGCCCGCACCGCAGCAGGTGGCGCTGGATTTCTGGTCCAGCCTGGTCGATTGGCCGGTGGATTCGCCACGCAATTTGCTGTACCACGTGGCCGTTACCGCCCAGTCCAGCTTGCTGGGCTTTGTGATGGGCACGTTGTTTGGCTTGCTGCTGTCCGCCGGCATCGTGCACTCCCGCACGCTGGACAAGGCCCTGATGCCCTGGATCGTGGCTTCGCAAACCATTCCGGTGCTGGCGATTGCGCCCATCGTGCTGATCATTCTGGGCAGCCTGGGTTTCTCCGGCGTCTGGCCCAAGGCGGTGATTGCCATGTACCTGTGCTTCTTCCCGGTCACGGTGGCCATGGTGCAAGGCCTGCGCTCGCCGCAAAAGATCGATACCGAGCTGCTCTATACCTATGCCGCTTCACCCTGGCAGGCCTTCTGGCTGCTGCGTGTGCCTGCGGCTTTGCCGTTCTTGTTTCCCGCGCTGCGCGTGGGCATTGCCGCCGGGCTGGTGGGTGCCATGGTCGCCGAGCTGCCTACCGGGGCGCAGGCCGGCCTGGGGGCCAAGCTGCTGCTGGGCTCCTATTACGGCAACACGGTGGCCATCTGGTCGGCCCTGCTGATGTCGGCCTTGCTCGGCTTGGGTTTGACTGCTGCCGTGCTGGGCGTGGAGCGCCTGGTGTTGCGCCGCCACGGTGTGCGGCCGGGGGCTGCAGCATGAAGGCGCGCAGCCCGGTGGCCGTGGCTGGCCTGGTGCTCGTTAGTGTGGTGGTTGCTTCTATTTTTATAGCTACTAGCGCAGGTGAATCCAGCGCTAGCGGCCTTTTTTACCCTGGACTTTTGTTGGTGCTGGTATTGGCAGTGTGGACGGTGCGAGCCTGCGCCGCGCTGGACGGACGGGCCATTTACGGGATGCTGACGGCCGGCCTGTTCGGTCTGTGGCTGTTGTACTTCTGGCAGCTGCTGGTGACGGCATTCGAGGTGCCGCGTGTGCTGCTGCCCGCGCCCTGGTTCATTGCCCAGGCCATGGCCGATCAGTGGCCGGTGCTGTGGACAGACTTTGTGCAGACCGTGCTGAAGTCGGTGTTGACGGGCTGGCTGCTGGGCTGCGCCCTGGGCTTTGCCGTGGCGGTGGCGATAGACCGCCTGCCGTTTCTGCAGCGTGGGCTGCTGCCCATCGCCTCGCTGACCAGCACCGTGCCACTTGTCGGCGTGGCGCCCATCGCGGTGATGTGGTTTGGCTTTGACTGGCAGTCCAAGGCGGCGGTGGTGGTGCTGATGACCTTCTTCCCCATGCTGGTGTCCACCCTGGCCGGCCTGAAGGCCGCGGGCAAGCTGGAGCGCGAGCTGATGTACAGCTATGCCGCCGGCTACGGCCAGACCCTGCTGGCACTGCGTCTGCCCAGCGCCATGCCCTTCATCTTCGGCGCGCTGAAGGTGAATGCCACTTTGGCGCTGATCGGCGCCATCGTGGCCGAGTTCTTTGGCTCGCCTACGGCGGGCCTGGGCTTTCGCATTTCCACCGAGGCGGCCAAGATGCATATGCCGTTGGTGTGGGGCGCGATTGTGGTTGCCGCCATCACCGGGTCGGCGGCCTATGCGTTGTTGGTGCAGCTGGAGCGGCACTTTGCGTTCTGGCATCCATCGGTTCGGTCTCGATAAATAACTTTCCCCACCTAGGAGTATTTGATGCAAAAACTGTCCAAGTTGAGTCAATGCCTGCTGGCCGCCGCGTTTGCGGTTGGCAGCCTTGCCGCCCAGGCACAAGAGAAGGTCACCGTGCAGCTCAAATGGGTGCCGCAAGCCCAGTTTGCCGGCTACTACGTGGCGGCCGCCAAGGGCTACTACAAGGCCGAGGGGCTGGACGTGACCATCAAGCCCGGCGGCCCGGATATTTCGCCGGTGCAGGTGATTGCCGGCAATAACGCCGACGTGATCGTCAACTGGATGCCCGATGCCCTGGCCGCGCGTGAAGCCGGCGTGCCGCTGGTCAACATCGCCCAGGTGTTCAACCGCTCGGGCTTGATGCTGACCTGCAAAAAGGCCAGCGGCGTCAGCAGCCCGAAGGACCTGAAGGGCAAGACCCTGGGCGTCTGGTATGGCGGCAATGAATACCCGTTCCTGAACTGGATGGGCAAGCTGGGCTACAAGCCCGATACCGACATCAAGGTGCTGAAGCAGGGCTTCAACGTCGACCCGCTGCTGCAGAACCAGGCCGCCTGCGTGTCCACCATGATTTACAACGAGTACTGGCAGATCATCGATGCTGGCGTGAAAGAGAGCGACCTGGTCACCTTCTTCTACGAAGACCAGGGTGTGGCCTCGCTGGAAGACGGCTTGTATGTGCTCGAATCCAAGCTCAAAGACCCGGCCTTCGTAGCCCGCATGGGCAAGTTCCTGAAGGCCACCTTCAAGGGTTGGAACGACGCAGTGAAGAACCCCGAGGAGGCGGCCAAGATCGTGGTGGCCAATGACATGTCCGGTAGCGCCACCCTGGCCGTGCAAAAGCGCCAGATGGAGAACGTGGCCAAGCTGATCACCACCGCCAACACGCCGAAGATGGGCTATCTGGAACCCGCTGCCTATGAGCGCACCGTTAAAGTTCTGATGTCGGGCGGCAGCGCTCCGGTCATCAAGAAAGACCCGGGCGCCGCTGCCATGAGCCACGTGGTGTGGGACGCGGCCACCAAAAAGTAATTGTCGGCCCACTTCCACTGCTTCCATCCGTTATGGTGTCCATTTTTCTTGCCGCAGCCCAGTATGGCCTGGGCTGGCGCACCAGATATCGTAGGGAAGTGGACAGGGAATGAGTCGATTGACAACTAGCACGGCGGATACCAAGGGCCAGATCCGCCAGGCCAATGAAGAGCTGATACTCGCCGCGGCAGAACGCGTGTTTGCCGGGGCGGGTTTCAGCGGCGCCACCATGGCGCAGATTGCCGACGAATCGGGCCTGCCCAAGGCCAATTTGCACTATTACTTTGGCAACAAGGAGGCGCTGTACCGCGCGGTGCTGGCCCGCATCCTTGAGGACTGGCTGGCGCCCACCCACGGCATCACCCCCGAGGCTGACCCGAGCCAGGCGATAGGTGCTTACATCCGCAGCAAGATGGCTCTATCTGCTGCGCGGCCGCATGCGTCCAAGGTCTGGGCCAATGAGCTGCTGCACGGCGCCACCGTGGTGCGGCAGTTGCTGGCTACCGAGCTGCGCGCCACCGTGCGCGCCAAGGCCGCCGTCATCGACCAGTGGATTGCCGAGGGCAAGATGGCGCCGGTGGACAGCACGCACCTGTTCTTCACCATCTGGGCAGCCACCCAGACTTATGCCGACTTCGATATCCAGGTCAGCGCCGTGCTGGGTAAGCCGGCCCTGACCCGCAACGACCACAGCCGCGCCACTACCCATGTGCTGGCCTTGATACTGCGCGGTTGCGGCCTGAATCCGGACCCTGCGCCATGAGTTATATGGTGGCCGTAGGCGCATCGAATATGGACATTGCCGGCCACAGCAGTCAGGCCGTGGTGCTGGGCGACTCCAATCCTGGCCATATCGCTTTGGCCCCTGGCGGCGTGGCACGCAATGTGGCCGAAAACCTGGCACGCCTGGGTAACCGCACGCGGCTGGTCAGCGCGGTGGGCGACGACACGCCAGGCCGCAGCCTGCTGGATGCCACCGCCGCTGCCGGCGTGGATCTGCGCGCCTGCTGGGTGCTGCCGGGGGAGGCTACCTCCAGCTATTTGTCATTGCACGGGCCGGATGGCGATATGGCCATGGCCGTGAACGATATGCGCCTCGTGGCGCGTATCACGCCCGAGCGGCTGGCGCCCTTGGCCGCCGATATCGCTGCCGCCCAGGCCCTGCTGCTGGACTGCAATCTGACCGATGCGGCCCTGGCCTGGTTATGCACGCACAGCGCCGGTACGCCGATTTTTGTGGATACCGTATCCACCCACAAATGCCCGCGCATTGCCCCCTGGCTGCAGCATGTGCACCTGCTCAAGCCCAACCGGCTTGAAGCCCAGGCCCTGACGGGCTTGCCGCTGGACAGTCTGACCGACGCGCCCGCCGTGGCGGCCTGGCTGCACCGCAAGGGCGTGCGGCAGGTGGTGCTGAGCTTTGGTGTGCAAGGCGTGTTCTGGAGCGATGCGGATGGCAGCCAGGGTCTGCAGAGTGCGCCGCATGTCGCGGTGGTCAATGCCACCGGCGCGGGCGACGCGCTCATGGCCGGGCTGATGCATGCGCATGCCCAGGGTCAAACTCTGTCGGAGGCGGTGGACTTTGGCTCTGCCTGTGCGGCCCTGACGCTGGGCGTACAGGGTGCCAACCACCCCCAGCTGTCGCTGGCGCTGGTGCAACAATGGCTGTGCACGACCTGAATATGTGACCTAGAAAGATTTTGATGACGGCTATTCCTTTTCTCGACATCCATCCCGAAGTAGCGGCTGCCCTGACCGCCAAGCGCCCTGTGGTGGCGCTGGAGTCCACCATCATTGCCCATGGCATGCCCTACCCAAACAATGTGGCGACGGCGCTGCAGGTAGAGGCCGAGGTGCGCGCCCATGGCGCCGTGCCGGCCACCATCGCCATCGTGCAGGGACGTTTGAAAGTCGGCCTCAGCCCGGAGGAAATTGAACAACTGGGGCGTGGCGGCCGTGACGTCGTCAAGGTCAGCCGCCGCGACATGGCGTTCATCGTGGCTGCAGGTCAGACCGGTGCCACCACCGTCGCCTCGACCATGCTGATTGCGGCCATGGCCGGTATCCGCGTATTTGCCACCGGCGGCATTGGCGGCGTGCACCGGGGGGCGGCGCAGAGCTTTGATATTTCTGCAGACCTGCTGGAGCTGGCCCAGACTCCAGTTGCCGTGGTGTGCGCCGGCATCAAGTCGATTCTGGACCTGGGGCTGACGCTGGAATACCTGGAAACCCATGGTGTGCCCGTGGTGGGCTACCAGACCAATAATCTGCCGGCTTTCTACACCCGCGAAAGCGGCTTCAAGGTGGACTACCGGCTGGACACGCCCGACGCCATCGCCGGCGCCATGCAGGCCCAGTGGGCCATGGGGTTGCAGGGGGGCATGGTGGTGTCCAACCCGATTCCCGAGGCCTATGCCATGCCGCGCGCGACCATTGACGCAGCCATCGAGCAGGCGCTGCAGGAGGCCCGTGCCCAGGGCGTGGCGGGCAAGCAATCCACGCCGTTTTTGCTGGCCCGCGTCAGCGAGATCACTGGTGGCAACAGCCTGGCTTCCAACATCCAGCTGGTGTTGAACAATGCCCGGTTGGCGGCGGGAATCGCAGTCGCCTACCAACAGCGGGTGGCCTGAGCACCATGGTCTACCGCACGGTGCTGGACGACGCGCAGGGCCTCTCCATCGAGGCCCAGGCCGCCTATGCGCGCGACGGCGTGCTGGTGCTGGAAGACTTTGTGTCTGCGGCCCAGTGCCAGGCCTTGCAGACCCGTGCTTTGGAGCTGGTGGCCGAGCATGCGCCGCGTGCACCCGGCACCGTTTTTTCCGCCCGCGACCAGCGCCATGCCAAGGACGCGTACTTTGCCGCCTCGGCCCGCGGCATAGGCGCGTTCTTTGAAGAGGGCGCGTTCGATGAGCAGGGCCAGCTGCAGGTGCCACTGGAGCGCGCCATCAACAAGCTGGGCCATGCCATGCATGACCTGGACCCGGTGTTCCAGGCCTTCTCGCGCGGCCCGCGTTTACAGGCCGTGGCGGATGGTCTGGGTCTGGCAGATGCCCGGCTGCTGCAGTCCATGTATATCTTCAAGCAGCCAGGTATTGGTGGTGAGGTGAACTGCCACCAGGACGCGACCTATCTGTACACCGAGCCGCAGTCGGTGGTGGGCTTCTGGTTTGCGATAGAGGGTGCGCACCGCGGCAATGGTTGCCTGGGTGGCGTACCGGGTGGGCACCACCACGGGCTGAAGGAGGTATTCCGCCGCCAGTCCGATGGCGCTTTGCGACTGGAGCAGCTGCAAGCCAGCGCGCAATGGGACATGGAGCAGCTGGAGTGGCTGGAGGTGCGCCAGGGCAGCTTGATTGTGTTCAACGGTCTGTTCCCGCACCTGTCAGAGCCCAACCGCTCGGCCCAGTCACGCCACGCCTATACCTTGCACGCGGTGGACGGGCGGGCGCATTATCCCGACAGCAATTGGATACAGCCGCAAGGCATGCCGTTTACCGGCTTTATGTAGGCATGGTTCCACAGGCATAAGGAGGACTGCATAGGCTCTTACACCCGCATACCACTTTTCATATTTTGCCTATAACGGGCACAATTCCTGCTGAATTGAAATGGCGCTACATTCTGCCCACTCAATTACAGCGGGTTCTTCGTCAACCACCACCCTGAAACTTAAACCAACATGAAAAACACACTCAAACTGGGCTTTTTGGCCGCCGCGCTGGTTTCCACCTTCTCCGCCTGGGCCGACCCGGCCATCATTTTTGATATGGGTGGCAAGTTTGACAAATCCTTCAACCAGAGCGCCTACGAAGGCATGGAGCGCTGGAAGAAGGAGACCGGCAAGCCCTACCTGGAATTCGAAGTCGCCAACGAAACCCAGCGCGAACAAGCCATCCGTCGCATGGCCGAGCGCGGTGCCAGCCCCATCATTGGTATCAGCTTCAGCCAGGCTTCCGCCATGGCCAAGGTGTCCAAGGAATTCCCCAAGCTGCAATTCGCCATCATCGATGACGTGGTGGAAGCGCCCAACGTGCAGTCGGTAGTGTTCAAGGAGCATGAAGGAAGCTTCCTGGTCGGCATGCTGGCCGCTGAAGCCAGCAAGACCGGTAAGGTCGGTTTTGTGGGTGGCATGGACATTCCGCTGATCCGCAAGTTCCAGTGCGGCTATGAACAAGGCGCCAAGTACGCCAACCCCAAGGTAGAAACCTTTGCCAACATGACCGGCACCACCGGTGCCGCCTGGAACGATCCAGGCCGTGGTGGCGAGCTGACCAAGTCCCAGTTTGCCAAGGGCGCCGACGTGGTGTTCGCGGCTGCGGGCGGTACCGGTATCGGTGTTTACCAGGCGGCCAAAGACGCAGGCAAACTCGCCATCGGTGTGGACAGCAACCAGAACTATGTGCAACCTGGCACCATGCTGTCCTCTATGGTCAAGCGCGTGGACGTGGCGGTGTACAACATCCTGAAGAACTACAAGGCCGGTGTGACCTCCCTGGGCTTGAAGGAAGACGGCGTGGGCTATTCCATGGACGAGTTCAATGCCAAGCTGGTGACGCCCGAGATGAAGAAGAAGGTCGATGCCGCCAAGGCCGACATCATCAGCGGCAAGATCAAGGTCGTGGACTACATGACCGCCAACGCTTGTAAATAGGCTCCCCCCCAGGCTCCACGCTGCGCGTTTCCGCCAACCCCCTGCAGGGGGCGAACCCAGTGGCCCGGCTGAGCCGGTTCCACGGGTTCTCTGGAGGGGCGCGTCGCGCAACCCGGCACCTCGGATTTCCATGACAACCCAACAATCTTCTGTGGTGGATGCGACCGCTGTGCACATGGCGGGCATCAGCAAGCATTTTGGCGCTGTGCGGGCCAATGACGGCGTGGACTTGCGCGTGCGTTCTGGCACGGTGCACGGCATCGTGGGCGAGAACGGCGCTGGCAAAAGCACGCTGATGTCCATCCTCTACGGCTTCTACAGTGCCGACAGCGGCAGCATCGAAGTCTTTGGCCAGCCCGCCCGCATCCGCAATGCGCATGAAGCCATTGCGCTGGGCATTGGCATGGTCCACCAGCACTTCATGCTGGTGGACACGCTGACCGCGCTGGAAAACGTCATGCTGGGTGCCGAGCCGCATGCACTGCTGAGCAAAGCTGAGAGCATCGTGCGCAGCAAGCTGGGCGCGCTGATGCAATCTACCGGCCTGCACGTGAACCTGGACGCCACGGTGGACCAGCTCTCCGTAGGCGACCGCCAGCGCCTGGAAATTCTGAAGGCGCTGTACCGTGGCGCCAAGATACTGATCCTGGATGAGCCCACCGCCGTGCTCACCCCACAGGAAACCGAACAATTGTTCGAGGTGCTGGCGCGTCTGCGCACGCAGGGCACCACCATCTTGCTGATTACCCACAAGCTCAAGGAAGTGATGCGCTTGTGCGACCATGTCACCGTCATGCGCAGTGGGCGCGTGGTGCATGAATGCGCCATTGCCCAGGCCTCGGTGGAGATACTGGCCGAAGCCATGGTGGGCCGCAAAGTGAATATGGGCCGCCAGGGCGATACGGCCGTCGAATTGGGCGCGGTGCTGCTGCAGGCGCGCGGGCTGGTGGTGCGTGATGCGCTGCAGGTGACCCGTTTGCAGGACTTTGACCTGAGCCTGCGCGCTGGCGAAATCGTCGGCGTGGCCGGCGTGGCCGGCAACGGCCAGAGCGAGCTGCTGGAGGTATTGTCCGGTCTGCTGGCCCCCAGCGCGGGCGAGCTGCAGCTGGGTGGTCGCAGCTTCACCCCAGGCCAGTGGCTCACCCCGGGCGTGGCCCGCAGCCTGGGCTTGGCCCATGTGCCGGAAGACCGGCATGCCCGCGCCATGGTGATGAATTTTGCCGCCTGGGAGTCTGCGGTGCTGGGCTATGAGGCTCTGCCCGAATACAGCAGCGCGGGGGGCTGGATGCGCCACGGCGCCATGCGCGCGGCCACGGCGGCCATGATGGAGCGCTTCGATGTGCGCCCGCGCGACCCGGCTTTGGTCAGCTCCAAATTCTCCGGGGGCAACCAGCAGAAGCTGGTGCTGGCGCGTGAGATCGGCCAGGCGCCCAAGGTGCTGCTGGTGGGGCAGCCCACGCGGGGTGTGGACATTGGCGCGATTGAATTCATCCACGCCCAGCTGCGCGCCATGCGCGATGCGGGCTGTGCGGTGCTGGTGGTGTCCAGCGAACTGGACGAAATTTTGGCCCTGGCCGACCGTGTGCTGGTGCTGAACCAGGGCTGCGTTACGGGCGAGCTGCCGATTGCAGACTGCAGCGAGGCCCGACTGGGCCTGCTCATGGTGGAAACCAAAGAACAAGGATTGAAGGCATGAGCGCGACGAATACGGCCAAGCCCTTGCCGCGATGGGCCGATGTGTTCCTGCTGCCCGCAGTGAATTTGCTGATTGCGTTGCTGGTGGCCGGTGTGGTGGTGGCCCTGGTGGGGCAGAACCCACGCCAGGTGATGGAGGTGCTGGTGCATGGTGCCTTTGGCACGCAGCGGGGCTTAAGCTACACCCTGTACTACGCCACCACCTTCATCTTTGCCGGCTTGGCGGTGTCGGTGGCCTTCCATGGCGGCCTGTTCAATATCGGTGTGGAGGGCCAGGCCGTGGTGGGCGGGTTGGGCACGGGCCTGATTGCGCTGTGGCTGTCGCACAGCCTGCCAGCGGTGGTCATGCTGCCCCTCATGCTCTTGGCCGGCGTGCTGTTTGGCATGCTGTGGGCGGCCATACCTGGCTACCTGCAGGCCTACCGCCACAGCCATGTGGTGATCACCACCATCATGTTCAATTTTTTGGCGACCAGCCTGCTGGCCTATCTGCTGGTGAACCGGCTGAAACCGCCAGGCACCATGTCGGTGGAAAGCGCGCCCTTTGCCGACTCGGCCAAGCTGCCCGGCATGCAGGAGGCGCTGGCCTGGATAGGTATTGACTGGCCTTCGTCGCCGCTCAACGTCAGCCTGTTCCTGGCCCTAGCGGCGGCATTGGGTGTGTACTTTTTGCTTTGGCACAGCCGGGCCGGCTACCGCTTGCGGGCTGTGGGCTCCAGCGAAGGTGCGGCCTTGTATGCGGGCATCAATGCCAAGCACCAGGTGGTGTTTGCCATGGCCTTGTCGGGCGGGCTGTCCGGCATGATCGGCATGAACGAAATCGCTGGCGTCAATGGCAAGTTGCTGCTGGACTTCGTGGCCGGCGCCGGCTTTACCGGCATTGCTGTGGCCTTGATGGGGCGCAACCACCCGTTTGGCATCGTGCTGGCCAGCATCCTGTTTGGTGCGCTGTTCCAGGGCGGTGCCGAGGTGAGTTTTGACGTGCCCGGCTTCAGCCGCGACATGGTGGTGATGCTGCAAGGCTTCATCGTGATGTTCTCGGGTGCCATGGCCTATGTGTTTGCGCCCATGCTGTCGCGCGGCCTGGCCCTGCTGACCCCCAAGACCGCAGGAGCCCAGCATGGATGAAGCCCTGATTGCCGACCTGTTGGCGTCCACGCTGCGCATGGCCACGCCCCTGATCTTGTGCGCTCTGGCTGGCCTGCTGTCCGAGCGCGCTGGCGTCATCGACGTGGGGCTGGAGGGCAAGATGCTGTTTGCCGCCTTCATAGCCGGTGCCAGCGGCGCCGCCTTTGGCTCGGTCACGATCGCCTTGCTGGCCTCCATTGGTATCGCCGTGGCCTTGTCCTGGATGCATGGCTATGCCTGCGTCAGCCACCGGGGTGACCAGGTGGTGTCCGGCGTGGCCTTGAACATCATTGCCACGGGACTGACGGTGGTGCTGGGCCTGGCCTGGTTCCACCAGGGCGGGCAGACGCCTTCCGTGGCCGATGGCGTGCGCCTGCATGCGCTGTGGCCCGGTGCGGCAGATGCCTTGCAAGGCATTCCGCTGGTCGGCCAGATCATCGGCCTGGGCCTGCTCAGTCACAACATCATGGTCTATCTGGCACTGGCCTTGGTGGCCGCGGTGTGGTGGCTGGTGTACCGCACGCGTTTTGGTTTGCGTCTGCGCGCCGTGGGCGAAAACGCGCACATGGTGGATGCCGCCGGTGTCTCGGTGCTGCGCCTGCGCTATACCGCACTGACGCTCAACGGTGTCCTATGCGGCTTGGCTGGCAGCTACATGGTGTTGGGGCAGAACGCCTCGTTTGTGCCGCATATGACTGCCGGTCGAGGCTTCATGGCCTTGGCCGCCATGATCTTTGGCAACTGGCGTCCGGTGCGCGCGCTGTGGGCCTGCCTGTTGTTCGGTTTTCTGGACGCCATGGCCATCCGTCTGCAAGGTGTCAGCCTGCCCGGCGTGGGTGAGGTACCGGTGCAGGCCGTGCAGGCCTTGCCTTACCTGCTGACGGTGGTGCTGCTGGCCGGCTTTATCGGCAAGACGGCGGTGCCCAAGGCGCTGGGCCAGCCCTACGTCAAGGAGCGCTGAACCAGGGCGCTTTCGAGCTGATTCAAAAAGGGGTGTTCGCCAGTGGGGCGGGCACCCCTTTTTTTCTTGGTGCCGCACCCCATTTTCGTGCGCATAAAGCTGACCATTAGGTCAGATTATTGGCATGACACTTGCGTTGGAGGCTGCCCTTACAACACCTACAGGGAACCCTCGATGAAAGCTACTCCATATCTTGCCGCACTGGCCCTCGCCGCTGCGTTCGCGCCCGCCGCACATGCAGACGACGACTGGTCGTTCAAGGACATCAGTGTCCAACACTTGGACTGGACCAGCCACACGGAGAACCAGACCGGCAAGGGCCCGTTTGGTGTGAAGAAGGACTTCACCTTACTGGAGCTGGAAGGCGGTATGGGCGGTAAGTGGGGCGACTTGTACGGCTTTTTCGACGTGGAAAACGCCGACAAGGACGCCCACAACGCTGGCGACTCCGCCATGGACCGCCGATACGCCATGAAGGCCGTGGCCCACATCAACATGACCGAGCTGGGCGGCGTGCCCGTGCAGCTATACGCGCACATCTACAACTTCATGGACGACGGCTTCCGCGATCAGAACAATGTGTTGGGCCTGAGTACCGCGTACTACAACGGCGGCTTCTGGATCAAGCCCTTCTTTGGCGCGCATTACGAGACCAAGACCGATCTCGGCACCCAGTTCAACGGCACGATGGCGGGCTGGGTATTCGGCTACAACTTCAAGGCCTGGGACCAGTCCTTCATGGTCTCCAGCTGGCATGAAACCGAGATGGGCCGCAAAGACAGCTACTTGGTCATGGCCCGCGACGGCGGCGTAGTCACCGCCAACAAGACCGCGCAAAACGGTGCCCTGTCGCTGTGGTGGAACGCCACCCCCCATATCACGACCGGCCTGTCCTACCGCTACGCCAAGAACAAGCTGGGTTCGGCTACGCTCCAGGACGCTTTCATCTACACCCTTCGCTACAACTTCTAAGTCAGCCACTTTTGCTATCGAAAAAATAGCTGCTAGCGCAGGTAAATACTGCGCTAGCGGCCTGTTCGGTGTAATGACTCTGTAGGCGCCGGGGGCAAGCCTCGGCGGCAGAGTCATTAAAATCGGCCGATGACAAAAACCACCACGATTGCCACCCACAGTGGCACTTTCCATGCCGACGACGTTTTTGGCGTTGGCGTTTTGATGGGCGTGTTCCCATCCCATTCCCTGCTGCGCACCCGCGACAAGGCGTTGATCGCCACCGCCGACTTTGTGGTCGACGTGGGCGGTACCTGGGACGCGGCCAGCGGCCGTTTCGACCACCACCAGCGCGGCTTTGAAGGCGCGCGCCCGCCGCGGCTGGTAGACGGACAAAGCGTGCCCGGCGTGGGCTATGCCAGTGCCGGCCTGGTCTGGTCGGCATTTGGCGCCGCCTATGTGCAGGCCTGGGCCCAGACCCATGGCCACAGCTTGGACGAGGCCGCCGTGGCCAGCGTGGTAAACACCATTGACCACTCGCTGGTGCAGTACCTGGACATCGTCGACACCGGCCAGGGCGATGTGGCGCCCGGCATCTTCGGCCTGTCCAGCCTGGTGGCGCAGCTCAACACCCACTGGCTGGAAGAGCAGGGCCTGGACCTGGCCGCCAAGGCCCAGCTGCTGGAAACCCGCTTCCGCGAGGCCATTGCCATCACGCGCAAGTTTCTGGACCACGCGATCAGCAAGAAGGTGGCGCAGATCCGCGCTATGGACATCGTGCGCCAGGCGCCCCGCCTGCTGGGCGGCAAGCTGCTGCATCTGCGCGAGGGCGGCATGCCCTGGACCCGCGTGGTGGTCGATGAAATGCCCGAGGTGATGTTCGTCATCTACCCGGATTCCGACGGCAACCAGTACCAGATCAAGACCGTGCCGGCGGAAGTCGGCTCGTTCGACACCCGCATGGACCTGCCCGCCAGCTGGGCCGGCCTGCGCGACCAGGAACTGGCGGCGGTGACCGGCGTGCCCGACAGCGTGTTTTGCCACCTGAACCTGTTCATCGGCGGTGCCCGCAGCTTCGAGGGCGCGGTCAAGCTGGCCGAACTGGCACTGGCCGAACCCGCCTGATGGAAACCCCGGCTAGGCCCACACCGCTGCAGCAAGTCCGTGCGGCGGTCAAAGCCAATCTGCTGCCTGGCATGGTGCTCTGGGCCGGTCTGGTGGTGCTGACCCTGGCCTACGCCTGGAGCCCGGCGGTGCAGACGGGACTGGCGCAGTGGGGGGCGGTCAAGCAGGCCGGGGGCTACCCGATGGCGTTCGCCACCTATGCGGCGTTTGCCGTGCTGGTGCCCGAGCTGCTGGGCATTGCGCTGCTGCGCCAGCCGCTGCGCCGCACGCTGTGGGCCGATATGGCCTACGCCACCCTGGTGTTCGGCTGCATCGGCATCACCGTGGACCTGTTTTATGCGCTGCAGGTCAGCCTGTTTGGCGAAGGCAATGACGGCCTCACCATCGCCAAGAAGATGCTGGTGGACCAGTTCGTGTATTCGCCGATGACCAACTTCGCCGTCATCGCCATGTTCGCCTGGCGCGAAGATGGCTTTCGCGCCAGCGCCTGGCAGCGCATCTTCTCCGCCGACTTTTTGAGCAGCCGCTACCTGCCGCTGCTGGTCGCCCTGTGGTGCGTGTGGATACCCGGTGTGGTGGCCATCTACCTGATGCCTACCGCGCTGCAGTTCCCCGTGGCTTCGCTGATCCTGAGCTTCTGGATACTGATCTTCAAGTTCATCCGCAAGGGCTGATTGCTATTGAATTGGTAGCTGCTAGCGCAGATGGATATTGCGCTAGTGGCAGATTTCTTTCGTATATCTGCGGCCCAGGCGCCTAGGAGCGCAATGCCTGGACGAAATCGACAAACGCACGCAGCGGCGCGGGCAACTGGCGGCGGCTGGGGTAGTACAGATAGGGGCCGGAGAAGCTGGGCCACCAGGCCTGCAGCACCGGCTCCAGGGCGCCACTGTCGAGATGGGGGCGCAACCAGTCTTCGAACAGGTAGATGACACCGCTACCGGCCACGGCGGCATCCACCGCCAGTTCCACGGCCCCGCCGATCCTGACGATCAGCGGGCCGCTGGTGTCCACCTTGATGGTTTCGCCATCCCGTTCGAATTCCCAGGCCGGCATGGCGCCGCTGGCAAATTTGCCGCGCAGGCAGGCGTGGGCCAGCAAATCGCGCGGATGCTCGGGGCGGCCGTGCTGGTCCAAGTAGGCTGGGGAGGCCGCGGCGGCAAAGCGCTGCACACGCGGGCCGATGGGGATGGCGACCATGTCCTGCTCCAGCCGCTCCTCGTAGCGTATGCCCGCATCGCAGCCCTCGGCCAGCATGTCGACAAAGCTTTCTTCGGCGATCACCTCCAGCACGATGTCGGGGTAGGCGGCCAGAAATGGCGGCACGATGCGCGGCAGCACTAGGCGGGCCGCGCTGAGCGGCACATTCAGCCGTAGCGTACCGGCGGGCCGGTCCCGAAAGCTGTTGGCCACATCCAGCGCGGCCTCTACCTCGCCCAGCGCCGGGCCCAGCCGCTCCAGCAGACGGGTGCCGGCCTCGGTCAGCGCGACGCTGCGCGTGCTGCGGTTGAGCAGCCGTACGCCGAGCCGGGTTTCGAGCCGGCGCACGGCTTCACTGAGGCTGGAGGCGCTGCCGCCATTGGCCATGGCCGCGCCCCGAAAGCCGCCTGCGCGCGCCACCGCCACGAAGGCCGTCAGGTCGGCCAGGTTTGCGGTCATTGTTCGCCTTTCCGCACAACCTGTGCTGATTCAATCCCCTTATCGTACGCGGTGTTCTTCCCTACATTCGTGGCTCACCACAGGAGAACGAACATGATCGACATTGGCCAGGCCGGAACTTACACACTCGGCGACCGCAGCGTGCAGCGTCTGGGATACGGCGCCATGCAGCTCGCCGGCCCGGGCGTATTCGGGCCGCCGAAGGACCGCAATGCGGCCATCGCCGTGCTGCGCGAGGCCGTGGAAAGCGGCGTCAACCACATCGACACCAGCGACTTTTACGGCCCGCACATCACCAACCAGATCCTCCGCGAGGCGCTGCACCCTTACCGCGATGGCCTCACCATCGTCACCAAAATCGGCGCCCGGCGTGGCGCGGACGCCTCCTGGAACCCGGCTTTCACCCGCGAAGAACTGACCCAGGCGGTGCACGACAATCTGCGCAATCTGGGTCTGGATGTGCTCGATGTAGTCAACCTGCGCTGCATGTTCGGCATCTACGGGCCGGCCGAAGGCTCGCTGGAAGAACCGCTCAGCGTGCTGACCGAATTGCAGCAGCAGGGCCTGGTGCGCCACATCGGTTTAAGCAATGCCACGCCCACGCAAATCGCGCAAGGGCGCAGCATCTGCCGCATTGTGTGCGTGCAGAACCTGTACAACCTGGCGCAGCGTGCCGACGACGCCTTGATCGCCGACCTGGCCCGCGCCGGCACGGCCTACGTGCCGTTCTTCCCGCTGGGTGGCTTCAGCCCTTTGCAGTCGGCGGGCCTCTCCGCCGTGGCCGAAGCGCTGGGCGCCACACCCATGCAGGTCGCACTGGCCTGGCTGCTCCAGCGCTCGCCCAATATCCTGCTGATTCCCGGAACCTCGTCGGTCGTGCATCTGCGCGAAAACCTGGCAGCGGCCCAGCTGGTGCTGCCGTCCAGCACTGTGGCACGGCTGGACCAGATCGCTGGCGAAACCCCGCCGGCCTGATGCGACGCGGGTCGGCCAGGGCGCTTAAACTTTTGCCATGACCATCGAATCGACCTCTTCCATCGACAAACCCAATGCCCGCACCGAAGCCGCGCTGGCCCGCCTGCACAAGGCCATGCGCGACATCGAGGCCGAGATCGCGGCGCACCAGGGCATCTACCCCTTCAACTTTGGCCGGGTGACCCAGTCCGAACTGTGCCGCCGCGCCGACGTGAAAAAGGCCACGCTGCAAAACCCGGTGCACAAGGACACGACGCGGGTGGAGATCATGGCTTGGCTGGATGGGGTCAGCGCCCAGCTGGCCCAGACCCGCGACGGCACACGCGAACGCGTCACCGAGGTGGCCGATGGCCTGGCGGCCGAAGTCCAGCGCTTGACGCAGGCGCTGCAGGCGGCCGAGCAGCGCATCGCGCAACTGGAGGCAGAGAACGCCGCGCTGCAGGGCTAACTGGCAGCTCCCGATTTGCTCCTAAATAAGGAGCTGCTTGCGCAGGTACTACCTGCGCTACAGGCCTGTTTCATGTAAATCTGGCTAGAAGTGCATCGCCAGCCGTACCTGGGCGGTAAGCGGGGCGCTGGTGCGGTTGCGCACCAGGGTCTCGTGGTAGGTGTTGACCCACAGCGAGGTGTCGCGGTTGATGCGCCACATCAGCCCGGGGCCGATGCCGAGCACGCGTTCTTTCGAGTCGGCAAGCGTGCTGCCGTTGGCCTTGCTATCGCTCAGCTGCTGGAACAGGTAGCCGTTGATGCCCAGGCTGAGTGCGGGTGTGAGCGCATACGAGGCGGTGAAATTCACCCACGTGGCCTGCCCGGCCTGCGTGCTGGTGAGCGGCGCGCCGTTGAAGCTTTGCTGCGGGTTGCTGGAGGCTGGCTTGTCGTTCTTGAAGTTGTACAGGTAGTACAGCCGCCAGCTGACTTCCCAGCGGTCGGCCGGGAACAGCGTGGCCGCCCAGTACGGATTCAACGAGGCGAAGCCCGCGCTCTGGTTGATGTCGGTGTGCTGGTCGTACTTGCCCGTGGGCAGGATGGTGTCTAGGGACAGGCGCTGGACGAAGACGGGCTGGCCTTGCGCCCCCATGACTGGGTCGCTTTGCAAGAATGCGCCCACGGTGATGTCGCCCAGATCGGTGCCGCCGTCCGTCATCGACGCTCCCGGGCCAAAGCTGCTGTGGAGGGACACCAGCGGCAGGATGGCGGTAACGCCAGGGTGCCAGCCTCCAAAGCTGGTGGGTGAGGAGTAGCTGAGCTGGTTGGCCCACGAGGTGCTGTTGATCTTGGGGCTGTTGAAAGCCGCCACGTTGTTGCCGTTGTTGTCCTTGATGGCGTTCGCCGATGCGTTGCGTAGCCAGCTCAGCCAGGTCCATCCCGGCGCGCCGGAGAAACCGTCGTAAAAGCTGGTGCCGCCCAGGTTCAGGCCGGCGGGTTGGCTCACGGTAGGCACTTGGGCGGCTACGCCGGTGGCCGCCAGGGCGCTTGCCGCAGCGATCAACCAGGTGGCGTGGGCATGTTTGTTTTTCATCAATTGTCTCCTCCAGAACGCGGTAGTTCGAAGCGGGGTGCTTCGATGCCTGAAGGATAAAAATCGAGAGCCGATGCAGCTTGCTTGTGGGTGACACACTTGCCCAGGCATGCCGCGCTGTCGTCGTGGTTAACCCGGGCGCAGGATTTGGGGTCGCATTCTCATATGCTGAGACTGTGGTTTGACGCGCACCAGCGGCATGCCGAATATGCTGGAGCAGAAGAAGGAGACATATATGGCGAGTCGCACCCACGTTTCGGTAGATGCCGTCAGTCCGTCCCAGCGGCTACCGGCCTGGCACGCCTTGATCAGCACCCATGTAGGGCGTACGCCAGAGTCGTTTCGTCTGCGGGATGCCAGCCACTGGGAGCCCCTGGTGGGCCAAACATTTTCCGGCAGCCTGGAGTACGGCATGCTGGGCGGCGCGGGCTTTTGCCGGCTGACCGCAACGCCACACCGCTTCAGCCGCGCCATGGGTGCCCGGCAGGAAGACATCCCCAGTCCGCTGATGCTGTTGATGCAGCAAAAAGGCTGCGCGCTCCTGGAGCAGGACGGGCGTAGTGCGATGCTGGAGCCGGGCGACTGGTGCATCCTGGACGCCGCCCAGCCCTTTGTGGTGGATCACCCCTATGGATGCGACCAGATCATTCTGACGCCGCCCCGCCCGTCCGACCCTGCGCTGGTGGACCTGATTGCGCGTACCCGCGCATCACGCTGTGACGGGCGCACCGGTTCCTCGCGCCTGGTGCAAACCATGGTCCGTGAGGCCTATGGGCAGTTTGACCGGTTGCCGGCCAGCACCGCCAAAACCCTGGCCGATGCGATCACGGCGCTGGCCTGGCATGCGGTGCAGGAACGGTTCGCGGCCCCGGACAAGGACACGGTGCGCGACACGCAACGCAACAAGTTCAAGGCCTTTATCGACAAGCATCTGGCCGAGCCCGGTCTCTGCGTAGAGATGGTGGCGCAGGGCTGCGGCTGCTCCGTGCGCACGGTGCACCGCGCCTTTGCCGACGATGCCCTGGGCTCCGCCTCCGAATACATCTGGCAGCAGCGGGTGGCCCAATGCGCCAGCGACCTGAAGAACCCGCGCCATGCCTCCCGTTCGTTGACGGACATTGCCATGCAGTGGGGTTTTTCCAGCTCCTCGCATTTCAGCCGGGTGTTCCGCAGCAGCCTGGGGGTCTCCCCCAAGGCTTACCGCGCGGCGCCGTAATTTCAGATCGGATAGTGCCGCGGCGTGGTTTGCACGCTGAGCCAGCGCAGGTCGGTAAAGGCGTCGATACCGGCGCGCCCACCAAACCGGCCGACGCCGCTGGCCTTGACGCCGCCGAACGGCATCTGCGGCTCGTCGTGCACCGTAGGGCCGTTGATGTGGCAGATGCCGGATTCAATGCGCTGCGCCACCTGCAGCGCGCGGGCAATATCGCGGCCATAGACGGCGGCCGACAAGCCGTATGCGTTGTCATTGGCACAGCGCACGGCTTCTTCCACGCCACGGACCCGCACAATGCCTTTGACCGGGCCGAAGGATTCTTCGCTGTAGATATTCATGGCGGGTGTGACGTGGTCGATCAGCGTCGGCAGCATGAGCGTGCTGTCTGCGCGGCCACCGCACAGCAGCTGACCACCGGCCTGCAGCGCGTCGTCCAGCAGCAGATTGCAGCGGTCCACCGTGGTCTGGTCGATGACGGAGCCCAGGGCTGCGCCCGAGCCTGCTGCGCCAGGTACCAGCGTACGGGCCTTGCGGGCGAGCCGCGCTACAAATTCGTCCGCAATGCGCTCGTCCACGATGATGCGCTCGGTGGACATGCAGATTTGCCCCGAGTTGAGGAATGCGCCAAAGATGGCGCCGTCCACGGCCTGGTCCAGGTCGGCATCGTCGAGCACGACCAGCGGTGCCTTGCCACCCAGCTCCAGCACCACGGGCTTCAGGTGTTCGGCGCATTGGGCGGCGATGATTTTGCCCACCTTGGTGGAGCCGGTGAAGTTGACGCGGCGTACGGCGGGGTGTGCAACCATGGCGGCCACCACGGCGCCCGCATCGGCAGGCGCGTTGCTGATGAAGTTCACCACGCCCGCAGGCAGGCCGGCGCGGGTGAACGCATCGGCGATGGCCCGGTGGGTGGCCGGGCAGGATTCCGATGCCTTGAAAACCACAGTGTTCCCGCAGGCCAGGGGCACGGCAATGGCGCGCACGCCCAGAATCAGCGGCGCATTCCAGGGGGCGATGCCCAGGGACACGCCGGCCGGCTGGCGCACGGCCAGCGCCAGATTGCCGGGCACGTCGGAGGGGATGACTTCGCCATTGATCTGGGTGGTCAGCGCGGCCGCTTCGCGCAGTATGCCCACGGCGGTGGCGGCGTTGAAGCCGGCCCAGAGCTCGCTGGCGCCGGTCTCGCTCACCATGGTTGCAATCAGGCTGGGTAGGTGGCGCTCCAGTTCGTCAGCTGCTTTGGTCAGCATCGAGCGCCTCTCGGCAGGGCCGGTTTTCGACCAAGCCACAAAAGCCTGCTGCGCCGCGACCACCGCCGCTACGGCATCCGCAGGGCTGGCCGCCGCGGCCGTGGTGACCACCTCATGGGTGACAGGGTTGCGGCGCTCGAATGTGGCGCCCGAGCGGGCATCGGCAGATTCGCCTTGGATCAGAAGTTGGACGGTGTTCATGGGTATCTCCTAAATGGTTTTGGGGGTCGATGGCGCCCAGTCGCCGTGAAAGGTATCGCGCAGCCGGATGGGGAGCTTGATCTGCGCGACGGGGCCGGCCGTGATGTTGGCGGCGTTCAATACCACCACGGAGGCCAGCCCCGTGTCATGGTGGTCCACCACGGCCAGCAGCAGGCCTTCCGCGCCGGGAACCGGCACCAGCTGCGGCTCCTGGAAGGTGGTGGTGTCCGACAGAAACAGGGCGGTGACGCCACCCGTTTGCGTGTCCACGCGCACCAGGTGGTTCGAGCCCAGGCCGATGGGGCCCGCCACGAGCTGGCTTTTGCGCGGGTCGATGCCGCCGTAGTAGATGAAGCGGTGTGGCTGCATGGACACGCGGTCGTCGATCCGCGGCAGCTCTCCCGGTATCGGGCTCAACACACGGGATGCGAACGAGGATTCGGGGTTGTTGGCATCGAAGCTCCAGCGCGTGAGAAACGGTGCATTGGCTTCTGGATCGTGCGCGCTGCCGTCCCGTGCTGGCACATAGGGGAAAACATTGCGCTCCGATACGCACAGGTCGATGGTGATCTGGCTGCCGGTATTGAAGGCGTTGGCGACGTGGTAGGAATAGCAGGCCGGCCGGCGGAACCAGCGCATGTCCTTGACCGAGCCGTCTCGGCGCATCACCCCGATCCAGGTGTCCAGTGCACCGTCCCACATCCAGTGCGTGCCGCCGGCTTTCATGCGGTCCAGATCGCAGACCGTGGGGAAGACGGAGAAGATGACGTAGTCGCGCGTCACCGCGAAATCGTGCTGCATGGCGGCGTAGGGTGCTTCGAACCATTCTTCACGCACCAGCGCGCCATGCTTGTCGGCAACGCAGAAGGCCACGTCCTTGCTGGCATCGCCGGCCGCCTCGTAGCCAAAGAAAAGCCATTCGCCGGTTTCCGGGTCGCGCTTGGGGTGGGCGGTGACGGTGCGCGAACGCAGCTTGCCGCCGAAGTCGTGCCGGCCCTTGGTCTCCAGTGTCACCGGGTCCAGCTCGTAGGGCAGGCTGTCTTCCTTGAGCGCAAACAAGCGCCCTGCGTGCACGAAGGCGGTGGTATTGGCCGTGCCACGGTCCAGCCCGCGCACCGAAGCATGGTCGGTGTACGGGTTGCGGTACAGGCCGAACAGGGATCGGTGGGCTGCACCCTCGGCCTCGAAGCGCTGCGTGCGCACGTAGCGCATCTTGAAATCCACGCGGCCGTTGGCGAAGCCAAAGGCGCTCACGGCACCGTCGCCATTGATGTAGATGTCGTCGCCCAGCATGGGCGGGTACTGGGGGTCGGGGCCACACCGGTACCAGGTGCCTTGGAGTGCCAGGGGCAGTTCGCCCACGACCTCCAGGTCTTTGATGTGGCATTCGATACGCGAGGGCGCATTCATTCCGCTGAATTGCGGCAGGGGTGGGAACTGGCGGCTAGGGCTGGAATCGGTGGGCATGGCGAGGAATGGTGGAGTGGATGGAGAGAGTGGGTACTTGCAACTTCATGTGGGACTGAGCGGCGAAACGCTGCGAAGATGGCCCTCGTGCGCATGGCGCGAGGTCACCACCACAGACAAGGCCAGCGCGATGGCGTAGACCAGGGCGGCTGCCCAGCCCACGTTGCGGAAGCTGCCGGTCCCGATGGCGAAGGCGCCGATTGCGGGGCCCAGTGCCTGGCCCATGAAGATCGCCGCATTGGCCAGGCCGGGCAAGCGGCCCGTGGGGTCCATATCGGCCGACAGGGTCAGCAGATAGGTCAGTCCGAAGAACCACACCAGCATGGTGACGCAGGCGGTAAGCGCATACACCGCCACGTTGTTGCCGTAGACCATGAGCAGCGTCGCCACCAGGGAGCCCGCAAACCCCAGCAGTTGGGCGCTACGGTGGCTAATGCGTTGCCCCAGCATGCCTGCCACCGCTGCGCCCGCCGCACCTGACAGAACGCTGAGTCCGAGGATCATGCCGATGTGATCGGGCGCGATGCCGATGGCTTTGCCGATGCGCTCCTGGTAGATCCACAGGGCACCATGTCCGGCGAAGAGCAGCACCACCAGCACCAGCAGCAGTATGTGGTTCAGCTGCAGGGGGCTGGATGCGATAGCGCCCGCACCGCTGTTTACCGCCGCTGGCGCATGGGCAGGAATGCGTCCGCACACCAGCAGGCTCACCACACACATCACAACGAAGCCAGCAAACACGGCGGGAATGCCGTGCGCCGCAATGACCGGCGGCAATATGCCCAGTGAGATCGCACCCCACAGCAGGACGCAGATATTGAGCGTGGCAAAGGTTTTGTCTTTGTGGGTACGCAAGGTGGTGCTGGCGTAGACCACGGCCTGTGCCACGCCGCCTGCAGCGCCCGACAGCAAACGGGCCGCGCAAAACAGGGTGAAGCTATCGGCCACCATGCTCCAGGCGTTGGAGCCCAACAGAACCACCAGGGCGATGCGCATCAGATGCTGCCGGTTCTGCCGGTGCGCGCCAAAGGCCGTGATGGTGCAGGCCAGCGCCATGGACACCAATTCAATGCCAAACAGCAGGCCCATTTGCTGCAGGCTGATGCCCATGCGGTCCACCAGGGCGCCGCCCAGCACGGGCTGCATCTGTATGGTTCCCATGGCGGTCACCATGCAAAGGGCTAGCGCAAACATGGTGGTCTTGCTGTCGATTTTTGTAATAGCGTGCATAGCACTGTCTCCGTAAATGGGGTCCGGCAAGAATAGGAAATACGGCTGCATGCATCTGGCATCAGCGCGCCGGCATTGACTGAGCGTGTCAGCGCCCTCTCAGGGATTTCCCTGGCGTGATGTTCTCGGCCCATGAGGGCATGCGGCCATGCCAGGCCCGGCGCGGGAAATGTGCTTTCCAATCTCACATGTTGAGACTTTGCGTTGACGGTCTTGGGAATGGCGGCGACAGTCGCTGCACTGCTTCATCACCTCGATTGCCGCTATGCACAACCCGCCCGAACTGCAGGCCGCCCTGCACACCATCAGCTTGTATTCGCCCGATCCGCTGACCATGGCCCGCTTCTACAGCGCTGCGTATGGCATGTCGCTGGAGGCGGTGGAGGGCGGTTATGCGTGCCGCGGCCCGGGCCGCCAGGTGCAGATCACCACCGGCCCGGCCAACCAGCTGGGCTATGCCCAGTTCGCGCTGCACACGCCGGCTGCCTGGCAGCATCTGCGCCAACGCGTCCAGGCCGTGGAAGCCCAGGCTGTGCCTGCCAATTGCCCTGTCGGGGCCGTCGCCGTGCGTGACCCCGATGGCAACCGGATCGTCTTCACTGCGCCTGACGATGCCGCCTTGGCTGGCAGCCATGCCGAGCTGCCGGTGGCCACATTGCAGCATTTCGCCTTGCGTACACAGCAGCTGCCGCAGATGCTGGCCTTCTATACCGGGCAGCTGGGTTTTGTGCTGTCCGACGCTGTGCGTGATGCCGAAGGCCAGTTGCGGGCCTGCTTCCTGCGCAGCGACCATCTGCACCATGCGCTGGCACTGTTCTTTGCGCCCGTATCCTGCTTTGACCACCAGTCCTTTGAAGCACCCGACTGGGCCAGCATGAAGGCCTGGGGCGACCACATGGCCAGCCTGCGCGAGCCGATTGTCTGGGGTATAGGCCGCCATGGGCCGGGCAACGACGTGTTCTTCATGGTGCGCGACCCCGACGGCAACCTGGCCGAGATTTCCGCAGAGATCGAGCACTGCGAACCCGGCCGTCCCGCAGGTGAATGGGCCCACGAGGAGCGCACGCTCAACCTCTGGGGCAAGGCCATTTTGCGAAGCTGAGAACAGCATGCCCAGTACCAACCGCATGTTGCGCATCCTCGGCCTGTTCGCCCTGGACCGCCCGGTGATATCGCCTGAATGGCTGGTGGAAGAGCTTGGTGTATCGCGCGCCAGCGTGTACCGCGACCTCGGCCAACTGACCCGTGCGGGCATGCTCGAACGCGTGGCCGACCGGGGCTATGTGCTCGGCCCCATGGTGGTCGAGCTGGACCGGCAAATCCGCCTGACCGACCCCTTGCTAGAAGCTGCGCAAGAACTGCCTGGCAAGCTGGCCGATGAGACCGGCGGCACCATCCTGCTGTGCCGTTTCCATGCCAACAAGGTGATGTGCATCCACCAGGTCAATGGGCAGAACCCGGCCTTGTCCGTCAGCTACGAACGAGGCCGTGCCATGCCGCTGTACCGCGGCGCGACGTCCAAGATCATCCTCGCCTGCCTGCCGCCAGCCCAACTGAAGCAGCTGTGGTCCAGCGAACGCCAGACCTTGGTGGCTGCCGGGCTGCCCGATGACTACGCCCAACTCGTCGAGGTGCTGGCCGCGCTGCGGCAGACCGGCTACTGCGTGACTTCGGGCGAGGTGGACCCCGATGCGGTGGGCTTTGCCGTGCCGCTGCGCGACGGCGAGCAGCTGCTGGGTAGCCTCAGCGTGGTGATGCCCGCCGCCACCCTTACCGCAGCGCTGCGCAAAGCCACGCTGAGCCGTCTGCAAAGTGCGGCCGGCCGCATCGAAGGGCGGCTGCAAGACCAGCGCGACAAGGTGCGCGCCCAAAAAAGCAAAACGGAGACCCCATGAACGCAGCCCTGCCTTTGTCCGCCATTCCCCCCGGCATGGCCGACGAGACACATTTCCCCGTGGTCATCATTGGCGCCGGCCCTACCGGGCTGATGTTGGCCAACCTGCTCGGCCAGCAGGGCATACGCACGCTGGTGGTCGAGCGCAGCGCCGATACCGTGGGCGAGCCACGTGCCGTCACTATCGATGATGAAAGCCTGCGGACCGTGCAGGCCACCGGCTTGATCGGCGATGTTCTGCCGCAGGTGGTGCAGGGGTATGGCGTGCACTACTACTCCTGGCGCGGCAAGGAATTTGCCCGCATCGAGCCGCAGAGCCAGGAGTATGGATTTCCCAAGCGCAATGCGTTTCGCCAACAGTTGCTGGTCGGCCAGCTGCGCGATGGCCTGCAGCGCTTTGCGCATACCGCCATCTGGTTTGGCCACGAGCTGGTGCAGTTCCGCGACGAGGGCGAAGTCGGGGAGCGCGTGCATTTGCAACTGAGCCACGGCGGTGAGACTAAACACATCCGCTGCCAATGGCTGGTGGCCTGTGACGGCGGCCGTAGCCCGGTGCGCGAGCAACTCGGCATTGCGCTCACGGGCAGCACTTACGACGAGAAATGGCTGATCGTTGATCTGCTGGAACGCGACTCGGCCTTTCGCCACACCCGCACTTATTGCGACCCGGCGCGGCCGGCGATCCGCCTGCCCGGACCGCAGGGCACGCTGCGCTATGAGTTCATGCTGCATGCAGGCGAAGACCCCGACCAGGTGCTGGACGAGGTGAATGTACGGGCCTGGATACGCGCACGCAACCCGGCTGACGCGCAGCTGGCCATTGCCCGCAAGGTGGTCTATGCCTTCCACGCGCGGGTTGCCGAGCGCTGGCAATCGGGACGGGTGTTCCTGGCCGGCGATGCTGCCCACCTCACGCCACCGTTCGCCGGCCAGGGTATGAACAGCGGTGTGCGCGACGCCACCAATCTGGCCTGGAAGCTGGCCGCGGTGGTGCGCGGCGACATGGCGCCGAGCTTGCTATCCACCTATGCGCAGGAGCGCAAACCCCACGCCTGGTCGCTGATCCGCATGGCGGTGCGCATCGGTACCTTCATGCAACCCAAGTCGGTGCTGGCAGCCATGCTGACGCAGGGCGCGCTGAAGTTGTGCAGCCTGTATCGGCCGGTGCGCGACTATGTGCTGCACCTCAAGTTCAAGCCCAAGCCGCGTTTCTTTGAAGGCTTCTTTGTGCAGGGTGAGCATGCCGATGTCTTAGTGCCCGCAGGCCAGTTGCTGCCGCAGCCGCAGATGGAGCTGCCTGGGGGCGCCCATGTGCCGCTGGACGACATGCTGGGCCACGGCTTTGTATGGCTGGGCCTGGCCGATGCCCCGCTGCCCACCGCCTTCCACCTGCCCTGCCGCACCTTGCGCGTGGTGGCGCAGCAGGATGACTTTTTGCCCGCCGCTGATGGTGTGGATGCCGTGCTGCGCGACGTGGATGGCGTGCTGGAAAACATCCTGCGCAGCGCCAGTGCCCGCGCCCTGCTGCTGCGGCCCGACCGCTATGTGCTGGCCTACCTTGGCTGCGCTGGCACACCGGACCAACAGCGCCTACAGCAACTGGCCCCTTATTTCAATCGACCTACCGTTACTTTAGAAAGCGCAGCATGAAACTGATCAGTTATCTCTACCAAGACCAACCCGGCTGGGGTATGGTCACCGATGTCGGCGTGCAGCCCTTGGGCAGTGCACGTTACCCTAGCTTGCTGAGCGCGCTGCAAGCGGGCCAGCTGGATGCCATCGCCGCCGAGGCCAGTGCGGCCGTGTTGCCGCTGGCCGACATCGTGCTCCTGCCGGTGATTCCCGCACCGGGCAAGATTTTTTGCGTAGGCCACAACTACGAGGAACACCGCATCGAGACCGCACGCGACAAGACCCAGTTCCCCCTGCTGTTCATGCGGGTGGCCGAATCGCAGACGGCCCATGGCCAGGCTATCTTGCTGCCGCCTGAATCCACCCAGTTGGACTATGAGGGCGAGATCGCCATCGTTATCGGCAAGGCCGGGCGCCGTATCCGCGAGGAAGACGCATGGGAGCATGTGGCCGGCTACAGCGCTTACAACGACGGCTCCATCCGCGATTGGCAGCGCCACACCCTGCAGTTCACCGCCGGCAAGAACTTCACAGGTACCGGCGCATTTGGCCCCTGGCTGGTCACGCGCGGCGAGATCGCCGACGGCGCCGAACTGATGCTGGAGACGCGCCTCAACGGCGAACTTATGCAGCGCACCACCACCGCGTCGATGATCTTCCCCATCCCGGTGCTGATCCACTACATCTCCACCTTCACCACGCTGCAGCCCGGGGATGTGATCGTCACGGGCACCCCTGGCGGTGTGGGCGCAAAGCGCAATCCCCCCGTGTGGATGCAACCGGGCGACCGCGTCGAGGTGGAGGTCAGCCAGGTCGGCGTGCTGACGAATACGGTAGAGCGCGACCCTGGTTGAACCCGCCGGCTTGCCGGGGGCGGGCTCAGGACAGTGCCAGCGCCGTCCTGTCCACCACCCTACGCAGCACAAAGCTGGAATGCACACCGGTCACGCCCTCAATGCGCGTCAGCTTGTTCAGTAGCAAGTCCTGGTAGTGGTCCATATCGCGCACCGCCACCTTGATCTGGTAGTCGGCAGACTGGCCGGTGATCAGCAAGCACTCCAGCACCTCGGGCAATACGTCTACCGAGGCCTCGAAGTTGGCGAAGCGTTCCGGCGTGTGCCGGTCCATGGAGATATGCACCAGGGCCATCAGCGACAGCCCCAGCTTCTTCGCATCCAGCAGGGCCCGATAGCCCAGAATCAGGCCGGACTCTTCCAGCGCCCGCACCCGCCGCAGGCAGGGCGAGGGCGACAAGCCAATGCGGTCCGCCAGGTCCTGGTTGTTGACCCGGCCATCGACCTGCAGAATATCCAGAATTTGCCTGTCATACCGGTCTAAATCCATGTGTGTGCCTTGAAATTTAAGAATTTTGGCAGATTATGCTAAGAATAGAGAATTCAGAGCCAATAACGCAATATTCTGCCCGTAGCCTTGGCCTACACTGAAGTCTCTGCAACACACAGACCCCCGCCACCCTGGTCATAAGCCAGCAGCGCACCCACCGGCCCCACAAAGGTCGCGACCACCAAGCCGAATCCCCGGGCGTATCCAGGCCCGGGGAGCATGCTTCCCCCTCCCCATCCAGCGCCGTGCGGACATTCCGCTCCCCATCTTTACTTGCCCCTGGCCCAAAGGTTTGCAGGGTGGCCGAGTGAGGTTCGTCTTTGCAATTGCTACCAAATAGATAGCTACTGCCGTAGGTAAATACTGCGCCAGAGGCCATTTCGACCTATATCCTGCGGACACAAACCCGGCCCGCTTGCCCCATTTCCACAGAACCGTCGTTTGTTGATCTAGGTCACTGAAGCCGGCTGGTGGCAGGCCTAGAGTGACATGGTGCGCGCTGCCAAGAGCGCGTTACGGGCTGGTCAGCCTGCAGTCGTTGGTTGCCTCTTTAAAACCACAGTGATCGCAGGCCCGCTAAGGGATTTAACGGTGTGTCACTGGAGATGAATATGTCAGTTGTTGAACAAACATTTGGTTTTTTTACGCCCACGGTAGCTTTGATGGGTGTGGGTTGCGCCAAGGAGATTGGGCCGCAGGCCAAGTCCCTGGGGGCCCGCCATACCTTTCTGTGCACCGACGCCGGCATGGTGAAGCTGGGCCTGGCGGCCAAAGTCACGCAGATGCTGCAGGCGGCGGACATCCAGGTGACCGTATTTGGCGGCGCCGAGCCCAACCCCACGGACCGCAATGTGCATGATGGCGTGAAGCTGTACCAGGCTAAAGGCTGTGACTCCATCGTCACGCTGGGCGGCGGTAGCGCACATGACTGCGGCAAAGGCATCGGCATGGTGATTGGCAATGGCGGCCACATCCGTGACTACGAAGGTCTGGACAAAACGACCAAGCCCATGCCGCCGTTTCTGGCGGTCAACACCACCGCCGGCACTGCCGCAGAGATGACGCGCTTTTGCATCATCACCAACACCGACACGCATGTGAAGATGGCGCTGGTGGACTGGCGTTGCACACCCAATATCGCCATCAACGACCCGCTGCTGATGGTGGACATGCCCCCCGGCCTGACAGCCGCCACCGGCATGGACGCTTTGACACACGCCATTGAAGCCTATGTGTCCACAATTGCCACACCCATTACCGATGCCTGTGCCTTGCAGGCCATCCGCCTGATCTCCGAATGGCTGCGCCCGGCTGTGGCCTGTGGCACCAATGTGCAGGCGCGCGACAAGATGGCCTACGCCGAGTACCTGGCGGGCATGGCCTTCAACAGTGCCAGCCTGGGCTATGTGCACGCCATGGCGCACCAGTTGGGTGGCTTCTACAACCTGCCACACGGGGTGTGCAATGCCGTGCTCTTGCCCGAGGTGTGCACCTTCAACCTGATTGCGTGCCCGCAGCGCTTTGCCGACATCGCTCAGGCGCTGGGAGAAAACACCCGTGGCCTGTCCACCATCGCCGCAGCCGAGAAGGCCATCAGCGCCATCCGCCGCCTGGCGCGGGATGTGGGCATTCCGAAAAACCTCACCGCTTTGGGCGTGCTGGAAAAAGACCTGGAGGTCATGGCCGTCAACGCCAAGAAGGATGCCTGCCAACTGACCAACCCGCGCACCGCCACGCTGGCGCAGGTCGTGGACATCTTCAAGGTAGCGCTGGTCGCCTAAGAGCTAGAGACGCCCGTCATTGCTTTCCTGCACAAGTCGATGGGCGTGTTTTTTTATAACGTGCAGGTCTGGAGAATGCAGTGAAAGTTTCTGACCATATCGATAGCAATTACCAGCTTTTCATCAACGGAGAATGGGTGGATGGCGCCTCGGGCAAGACGTTCGAAACCTTCAGCCCCTCCACCGGCGAGCGCTTGGCCACCTGTGCCGCGGCTGACAAAGAAGACGTGGACGCCGCCGTCAAGGCCGCCTGGGATGCCTTTGCCACCTGGAAGCACACCAGCCCCACCGAGCGCGCTGCCTATCTCACTAGAATCGCCGATGCAATGGAGGCCAAGGCCCAGCATCTGGCCATGGTAGAGACGCTGGACAACGGCAAGCCGCTGCGCGAAACCACCGGTGCGGACGTGCCTTTGTCGATTGACCACTTTCGGTACTTTGCCGCTGCGATCCGCACCGAAGAAGGTAGCTCCACGCTGCTGGACAAAGACACGCTGAGCCTGGTGATGCGCGAACCGCTGGGCGTGATTGGGCAAATCATTCCGTGGAACTTTCCGCTGCTGATGGCGGCGTGGAAGATTTCGCCCGCGCTGGCCGCAGGCAATTGCATCGTGATCAAGCCTTCTTCCGACACACCTTTGAGCTTGCTGGAGCTGGCCAAGATCTTGGCCGACATCTTGCCCAAAGGCGTGGTCAACGTGGTCACCGGCAAGGGCTCCACCACCGGCGACTACATGCTGCAGCATGAGGGCTTCCGCAAGCTGGCGTTTACCGGCTCTACCGATGTGGGCTACACCGTGGCCGAGGCCGCCGCCAAAAAGCTCATTCCCGCCACGCTGGAGCTGGGCGGAAAATCGGCCAACATCGTCTTCCCCGATGCACCGTGGGACAAGGCCATCGAAGGCGTGCAACTGGGCATATTGTTCAACCAGGGACAGGTCTGCTGCGCCGGCTCGCGCCTGTTTGTGCACGCCGACATCTATAACAAGTTTGTGGACGAAACCGCCAAGGCGTTCAACAAGGTCAACGTCAATCTGCCCTGGCTCAGCGGCACGCAGATGGGGCCGCAAGTCAACCGCAAGCAGCTCAACGGCATCCTGGAATATGTGGACATTGGCCGCAAAGAAGGCGAGGTGCTGGCCGGCGGTTCGGCGGTGACCGAGGGCGAGCTGGCGAAGGGGTGTTTCATGCGCCCGACGCTCATCGCGGTGCGCAACAACCAGGCCCGGCTCTCGCAAGAGGAAATCTTTGGCCCCGTGGCCACGGTGGTCAAATTCACCGAGGTGGATGAAGTCATCGCCATGGCCAACGACAGCGAATACGGACTGGCAGGCGCCGTCTGGACCCGCGACCTCAACCGTGCATTGCGCGTGGCCATGGGCGTGGAGACCGGGCGGATGTGGGTCAACACCTATAACCAACTGCCCGCGCACGCACCGTTTGGCGGCTACAAGAAATCCGGCATTGGCCGCGAGAACCACAAGATGATGCTGGACCACTACTCTCAGTGCAAAAACATCTTCATCAGCATGGCCGAATCCAAGGTCGGCATGTATTGACCACTGCGGCACCTTGCTGCCCAGCAGCGAGGTGTGTGCGATAGGGCTTCCATCGACCAGACTCCTAGCTGCCTTGGAAGAATCCGGTTGCTCTAAATTTGAGAGCTGCTTGCGCAGGTTTTATCTGCGCTGGAGCACGATTTGACCTCAAGGACTTGTGGAGTACTTTGGGGGCGATTAGCGCCTACTCGTCTTCCGTGCCATCAACACCGATGACCCAGCGTTGCTGGTGGCGAGCCTGGTGGGGGAGTACGCGTTGTGTCGGCGGGCGTTTGGGTGGACGGATGAAGTGACGCGGACTTCGATTGAGGTTAGTTTTGCGGGTGGGGTATTTGAAGGTGCAGTTGGCCGAGAAGCTAAAGGCTTGGTGAGTAAAGGGCTCAAAGCTGCGGTTTGGGCACAGGTTCTTTGCTCTGGCCAGCGTGCCCCGCATTCCGGAAACGCCGGCAGACTAAATGCCTCGCTGCCCGATTGCCGTGCCAGTGAGGCAGTCAGGCCGCATGTACGTTAATTTTCCCGAGCAACGACCAAGGCACGACCTGTCTCGTAGAACTGTTTCACCATGGCCAAAATCTCAGTGGACTGAACTCCTCGTGTGCCTATCCAACCTTCATTCACGAAGGCGATGAACTGGGAGTTAGTCATATATCGTGGTGCATTTTCGAAAGTGATCTTTGAGCCGCCCCTAGGTCCTACCGGGCCATTCGGGCCAAGCAGAAAATGCATATATTCCCGCGGCACATACATCCCTTTTATTAACTCTCCCGAGGCAGGCCTGAGCCCGTTTTGAGGTACGAGTTTTAGCATGAAGCCATCATCATTCAGCCTGAACTGCTCGTGAGTCGATATCGAACCGATCATTCGGTGAGCAGTACTGAACTCGTCCATTAGCGCTATTTCCGAACGCAACTGAGCGTCTGGGCGGTACAGCATCTCATCGCCCTCCTCGTGCATTAGCTTGTACTGCACAAGGACGAATAGCTGAAACGATTCGTTGTAATAAAGAAGATCGACTCCGAGAGTGTGTTCCAAGTCGTTCCGATTTGCATAGATTACTTCCAGTCGTCGGTCTCCAGACGTAAACACACTTATTCCAGCTTCATGCATTGGCGTCATTCCTGGCCAATTGAAAAGGTCATGTTGGATCGCGGCTTCTTCCTGTAGAAATTGTTGCGGAATGCCTTTCATGAATGATGAAATTCTGCCCGGGCGCGAAGCAAACTTTGCGGTTCTCTCGCTTTCGTCAAGTTCCGTGAGTTGTTCTTCGCTTGGTGCCCATTCGCCGAGAACACGATCTCGTAGCTTGTTAGATCCAGAAAAAATGTCGAGTGCAATGCCAATTGCATCACGCTCTTGAAGGAGAACCTGGGCAGCTTCGCCGGTTATTCTGTAATCGGAAAACTGAAGCAAGGCGATCAGGCGATCGATTTCGCCAGCAATTTCAGGCTGTTCAGCCTTGATAGCGTCCAACACAAGCGCCCAGGTAGTTGGCGGAAAAATACCGCCAACTCCGTTAGAGACTCTAATAAAGTGCCTTTGGATTTGTAGAGAAAGGCGAGCTTCTATGGTATCGATTGAGATGTTGCCTAGTCTTACCAGGCTTGAGAATTCGATCCTATTTTTTGAAGTGACGACTTGATTTCGTTTGCGTGCAATGCAAATGAAATCGATCGTCTCTTCAGAAAACGACAAAAGTGCAATTGCCGCGCTGCCGAAAGTCCAATCTCTGACACTAAGGGCGTCAGTGAAAGGTGAGAAATCGCCTTCGACGCGCTCTCGGAGAAGGTCGGTGCGTCTGTCCTCATCAAAGCGGACGAGTATTCCGGTGGCCGGTCTTGGCATTTGGCGAATTCCTGTAGATGAGCATCGCAATACTTGACGATGACCGAGTCTAGAAGTGAAAGGCCAAACTGGACATCCCCTGATCGAGGGATATTGTCCAAGGGTAAACAAAAAGCTCCTGATTTGCTACCAAATCAGGAGCGGCTCGCGAAATGAATATGGGGGTTAGAGGCCAATAAGCTTCATATTCTTCCCCCGAAGACGAGTCAAACCACCCCAGCCCGCTCCAACATCGCATGCAGCAGCACATTGCACCCAGCGGTGATGTGCTCCGGCTTGGCATCCTCAATCTCGTTGTGGCTGATGCCGTCCTTGCAGGGGATGAAGATCATGCCGCTGGAGGTCAGCTTGGCCATATAGACGGCGTCGTGGCCGGCGCCGGATACGACGGGCATGTTGGAGTAACCCAGGCTTTTGGCGGCGCGGGCCACGGCGTCCACGCAGTTGTCGTGGAAGGCGATCGCGTTGTAGCTGGAGACCATCTCGATCTTCACGTCCACGCCGTGCTCTGTGGCCACGGTAGCGGCAAAGGCTTTGACTTCTTCGACCATCTGGTCCACCAGCGCGTCGGTGCTGTTGCGCAGGTCGATGCTGAACTTCACGCGGCCGGGAATCACGTTGCGGCTGTTCGGGAACACCTGCACCATGCCCACGGTGCCACGGCCGTGCGGCGGATGGCGGTGGGCTGCTGCCACTACGTCTTGCATGATGCGGGTGGCGGCCAGCATGGCGTCTTTGCGCAGCGCCATGGGCGTGGGGCCGGCGTGGGCTTCCATGCCGGTGACGGTGCAGTCGAACCAGCGGATACCCAGCACGCCCTGCACCACGCCGATGGTGATGTCGTTGTCTTCCAGCACCGGACCTTGCTCGATGTGCGTCTCAAAGTACGCGCCAATCGGGTGGTCGCCGGGCTCCTGGTCGCCGATGTAGCCAATGCTTTGCAGCTCGCTTTGCACGCTCTTGCCCTCGGTGTCTACCGCCGCGTAGGCGTGTTCCAACGTGAAGGCCTTGGCGAACACGCCCGAGCCCATCATCACCGGCACGAAGCGTGAGCCTTCTTCATTGGTCCAGAAGGCCACTTCAATCGGCGCCTCGGTCTCGATGCCGTGGTCGTTCAGTGTGCGTACCACCTCGATACCGGCCAGCACGCCGTAGTTGCCGTCGAACTTGCCGCCGGTCGGCTGGGTGTCGATGTGGCTGCCGGTCATGATGGGCGGCAGGCTGTTGTTGCGGCCCGGGCGGCGCATGAAGCCGTTGCCGATCTTGTCGATGGTGACGGTCATGCCGGCCTCTGTGGCCCAGCGGGTGACCAGGTCGCGGCCTTGTTTGTCCAGCTCGGTCAGGGCCAGGCGGCAGACGCCACCCTTGGGGGTAGCGCCGATCTGGGCCAGCTCCATCAGCGAGTCCCACAGGCGCGGGCCGTTGATGCGCAAGGCCTGGATTTTTTCGGAAAGTGGTGCGAGTGCGGTGTCCATACGAAACTCCAATTCAGCGGCTGACAGGGTGGGGTGCATGCAGCGCGGTCTTCTTGGCCAGCGCATCGAACTGCGGGCCAAACGGTGGGCGCTTCACGTACTTGCCGACGCCGCGCTCGGCGCGCAGGTCGCCGTTGGCATAGACCACCTTGCCCTGGCTCAGCGTGTGGCTGGGCACGCCGGTCACGGTACGGCCTTCGAAGATGTTGAAGTCGCCCAGCGACTTTTGCGTCTTGACGGACAGGGTCTTGGTGCCCGCTGGGTCCCACACCACCAGGTCGGCATCGGCGCCGGCCACCACGCAGCCTTTGCGCGGGTAGATGTTGAACAGCTTGGCGGCGTTGGCCGAGGTAATGGCGACGAACTCGCTGGGCGTGAGGCGGCCGCTGTTCACGCCTTCGTCCCAGATCACGGCCAGGCGTTCTTCCACGCCACCGCAGCCGTTCGGGATCTTGCTGAAGTCGTCCTTGCCGGCGGCCTTTTGCGCGGCGCAGAAGGTGCAATGGTCGGTCGCGGTGGTGTGCAGATGGCCGGCCTGCAGGCCGTGCCACAGCGCGTCCTGGTTGGTCTTGTTGCGGAACGGCGGGCTCATCACATGGCCGGCGGCATAGGCAAAGTCCGGGTTGCGGTACACGCTGTCGTCCACCGTCAAGTGGCCTGCTAGCACCTCGCCGTACACGCGCTGGCCGGCGGCGCGGGCGCGGGCAATGGCCTCGGCCGATTCGGCACACGACACATGCACCACGTAGATCGGCACGTTCAGCACATTGGCGATGGCGATGGCGCGCTGCGCGGCCTCGGCCTCTACCGCGGGCGGGCGCGACAACGGGTGGCCTTCGGGGCCGAGGATGCCCTTGGCCTTCATGTCGGCTTGCAGCAGGTACACCAGCTCGCCGTTCTCGGCGTGCACCGTGGGCATGGCGCCGAGTTCCAGCGCGCGCTTGAAGCTGTTCACCAGGGTTTCGTCGTCGCACATGATGGCGTTTTTATAGGCCATGAAGTGCTTGAAGCTGTTCACGCCCTCGTCCTGCACCAGGGTACCCATGTCGCGGTGCACGCTCTCGTCCCACCAGGTCACGGCAACGTGGAAGCTGTAGTCGGCGGCGGACTTTTCGGCCCATTCGCGCCAGGTGCGGTAGGCGTCCATCAGCGGCTGCTTCGGGCTGGGGATGACGAAGTCGATGATGCTGGTGGTGCCGCCGGCCAGGCCGGCCGCCGTGCCGCTGTAGAAGTCGTCCATGGTCACCGTGCCCATGAACGGCAGCTGCATATGCGTGTGCGGGTCGATGCCGCCGGGCATAACGTATTGGCCGCCGGCATCCACCACCTGGGCGCCTGCGGGTGCTGCCAGGTTGTCGCCGACTTCAGCGATCTTGCCGTCGATACACAAGACATCGGCGCGGAATGCGCGGTCGGCGTTAACTACCGTGCCGCCTCGGATCAAAACACTGGTCATGGTTGCTCCTAAATTAGTAGCTGGTGGCGCAGTTATTGTCTGCGCTACAAGCATATTTAATGCCTATTTTGTTGGACCTCAACCTACCATCTACCCCGTTCGCCCTGAGCTTGTCGAAGGAGCCTGCCCTGAGCCTGTCGAAGGGCCTGCTCAAGCGTAAAAGGGCTTCGACAAGCTCAGCCCGAACGGGGGAGAGCCTTGGTTAAGCGGCGGTGCGCATCGGGTTATTGGCGTGCGTCGTCCAATCCGCATGTTTATCGCTCACGATGAGGCCAGTGCGCAAGTCTTTTTCGCCGGGCTTCAAATCGCGCAGCGAAATGGTGTTGGGCACCGGGCAGACGGTGACGCAGAGGTTGCAGCCCACGCATTCGTCTTCCATCACCTCGAAGTGGCGCACGCCGTCTTTCATCTTGGTGATGGCCTGGTGCGAGGTGTCTTCGCAGGCGATGTGGCAGCGGCCGCAGGAGATGCACGAGTCCTGGTTGATGACGGCCTTGCTGACGTGGTTCAGGTTCAGGTTCTTCCACTCCTTGACCGTGGGCAGGGCCGCACCGCGGAAATCGTCCAGGCTCTTGAAGCCCTTGCTGTCCATGTAGTCCGACAGGCCCGAGGCCATCTCCTGCACGATCTTGAAGCCGAACACCATGGCTGCGGTGCAGACCTGCACCGTGCCGGCACCCAGGGCGATGAAGTCCAGTGCGTCGCGCCAGTTGCCCACGCCGCCGATGCCGCTGATCGGCAGGCCGCGGGTTTCGGCGTCGCGGCCGATCTCGGCCACCATGTTCAGTGCGATGGGTTTGACCGCCGGGCCGCAGTAGCCGCCGTGCGAACCCAGGCCACCGGTGGTGGGCGACATCATCAATGTGTCCGGGTCCACGCCGATGATGGAGTTGATGGTGTTGATCAGCGACACCGCGTCGGCACCGCCGCGTTTGGCGGCGCGGGCGGGCATGCGGATGTCGGTGATGTTGGGCGTGAGCTTCACGATGACCGGCAGCTTGCTGTACTGCTTGCACCAGGCGGTGACCATCTCGATGTACTCGGGCACCTGGCCCACGGCAGCGCCCATGCCGCGCTCGCTCATGCCGTGCGGGCAGCCGAAGTTCAGTTCGATGGCGTCGGCGCCGGTGTCTTCGACGCGCGGCAGGATGGCTTTCCACGACGATTCCACGCAGGGCACCATCAGCGAGACGATCATTGCGCGGTCGGGCCAGTTGCGCTTGACCTCGGTGATCTCGCGCAGGTTCAGCTCCAGGTCGCGGTCGGTGATCAACTCGATATTGTTGAAGCCCAGCATGCGCCGGTCGTTTGACAGCAGGGCGCCATAGCGCGGGCCGTTGACGTTGACGACCGGCGGGCCGGCTTCGCCCAGCGTCTTCCAGACCACGCCGCCCCAGCCGGCTTCGAAAGCGCGGTTCACGTTGTAGGCCTTGTCGGTGGGTGGCGCGGAGGCCAGCCAGAAGGGGTTGGGCGTCTTCACGCCGGCGAAGGTGGTGGACAGATCAGCCATGGTTCAATTCCTTGTGCATGCTTTCAGCGGCGCGTTTGCCGTGCTCTACGGCTTCTACGGTCAGGTCGCGGCCGCCGGCGCGACAGTCGCCACCGGCCCATACGCCCTGCAGGTTGGTCTTGCCGTCTTCGGCGGTCACGATGCGGCCGCCTTGCAGGGTCAAGCCAGTGGCTTGCAGCGGGCTGTCGTCCAGCTTCTGACCGATGGCCTTGAACACCATGTCGGCACCCAGCACCAGCTCCTTGCCGGTGGCCTGCAGCTTGCCGTCCACCAGGGTTTGCTCGGCAAAGCGCACGCCGGTGGCGTGGCTGCTGCCCAGCACTTCGACCGGTGCCAGCCAGTGGTGCAGCACCACGCCGTTGGTTTGTGCCCACTCTTGCTCGGCTGCCGATGCGCCCATGGTTTCCACGCCGCGGCGGTAGACCATGTGCACCTCTTCAGCGCCCAGCAGCTTGGCCTGCACGGCGGCGTCCACAGCGGTCATGCCGCCGCCGATCACCACTACGCGGCGGCCCACGGGCAGCTGGTTTACGTGTTCGATCTGGCGAAGCTCGGCGATGAAGTCCACCGCGTTGCGCACGTTCGCCAGTGCCTCACCCGGTACGCCCAGGGCTTGCACCTTGGACAGGCCCAGGCCCAGGAACACGGCGTCATATTCGGTCTGCAGCTTGTCGAGCGAGGCCGCGCCGTCAAAGCGCCAGCTGTTCTGGATGGTGATGCCGCCGATGTCCAGCAGCCACTGCACTTCCTTCTGTGCGAAGTCGTCCACCGTCTTGTAGCTGGCCAGGCCGTATTCGTTCAGGCCGCCGGCCTTGGGCTTGGCGTCGAAGATGACCACATCGTTGCCCAACCGCGCCAGGCGGTGTGCGCAGGCCAGACCGGCCGGGCCGGAGCCGACCACGGCGATGCGCTTGCCGGTGGGGGCTGCGCGGGTAAACAGCTGTGGCTGGGGGCTGGCCATCAGCGCATCGACGGCGTGGCGCTGCAGGCGGCCGATCTGGATCGGCGTGTCGGTCTGGGTGTTGCGCACGCAAGACTGTTCGCACAGCACCTCGGTGGGGCAGACCCGGGCGCACATGCCGCCCAGGGGGTTGGCTTCCAGAATCGTGCGTGCCGCGCCGCGCAGGTTGCCGTCGGAGATGCTTTTGATGAAGCTGGGCACGTCGATGTCGGTAGGGCAAGCGGTCTGGCAGGGCGCATCGAAGCAGTACAGGCAGCGCTCGGATTCGAGCATGGCCTGGGATGCGTTCAGGGGGGGCGTGGCGTCGGCAAAGTGCTGCGCGTACTGCGCGGCGCTGAGGCGGCCGGCGCGGATGTCCGGTGCGGCCGGTGTGGATAGTTCTGGCACGGTAACTCCTGTGGCTGTGGTTCCCAGGTGGGGCGCACTGCACCAATCTGCAGCACGCCATGCCCGGAATTGGCTGGGGGCGTCCAAATCCTGACCAAATGGTCAAGAAGTGCCGACGATATTGCAAAAGCCATGCCAGGCGCATAGGGAATCTACTGAGCTGCTTTGGGGCTATGTCGCAGAACGCAAAGCTGCCGCTTAATTACCCCTAGACTGCGGCCATGGACTACTTCACCACCGTCTTCCGCCCCTTCGCCCCCCATGACAGCTTCTGGACCCAGCGCACGGAGGACTACGGCGCCATCCGTGCCTCGCGTGCCTATCTGTGCCAATGCGGGCGGCCGGTCTTCTTCCGCAACAGTGCCTGCCTGTCCTGCGGCACGCCGCTGGGCTTTGTGGTTGAAAGCTCGCGTCTGGAGCCATTGGCGCAAGTGGCCGATGCGCCGGGCCAATGGACACTGTGGAGCACCCCTGACGGGCCGCGTTTTCGGCGTTGTGCCAATCTGGACATGGTGGGCTGCAATTGGCTGGTGTCGGGCGATGCAGCGCCCGGCACGGTGTGCCTGGCCTGCAGCCTGAACCGCACAGTGTCCAACCCGTCGGACCCCATGAACCTGGCCGCCTGGCGTGCGTTGGAGATGGCCAAGCGCCACCTGGTGGCGCAGCTGTTGGCCATGGGCTTGCCGGTGGAGCCACGCAACGCGCAAGCGCCGGAGGTTTTGGGCCTGGCGTTTGACTTCCTGCGGCCCACGCCCGAGCAGCCGGTGCTGACCGGCCACGACCACGGCCTGATCACGCTGAATATGGACGAGGCCGACGACGCCCGTCGCGAGCAGGTGCGCACGCAGATGGGCGAGTCCTACCGTACCCTGCTAGGGCATTTTCGGCACGAGGTGGGCCACTACTACTGGGACCGGCTGGTGCTAAATAGCACCTGGCTGGACGACTACCGCAGCCTGTTTGGCGACGAGCGGGCCAACTATGCCGAGGCCCTGCAGCGCAACTACACCCAGGGCCCGCCGCCCGACTGGGCGCAGCATTTTGTCAGCAGCTATGCCAGCACCCACCCTTGGGAAGACTGGGCCGAGACCTGGGCGCACTACCTGCACATGGTGGATACCCTGGGCACGGCCATGCGCTTTGGCCTGGACGCGAAAGATGTGGAGCTGCCCTACGCGCCGTTCACGGTCGATGCGCTGTGGCGCCCGCAAAACCCGGATGCCGAGGGTTTTCTACAGATCGTCAATGGCTGGGTGGAGTTGACCGGCGTGCTCAACGAGATGTCGCGCAGCATGGGCGAGCCGGACTTTTACCCCTTTGTGCTGACACCGGCCGTGGTGGCCAAGCTGCAGTTCATCCACTGCGTGGTGCTGCAGGCGCGCCAGCCAGGGCCGGCGGATGGGCCGGCTCCGATGCAAACGCAAACGCAAACGCAGGCGCAGGCGCAGCAGACTACGTCTTAAAACGCAGCCCAGTCGTCATCGTTGGGCTTGGCCACCGGTGCCGCGGCGCGCGGGGCGGCCAACGGCGGGCCTGCAGGCTTTTTGGCCAATGCCTTGGGTGCCGCTGGCGGCTTGGGCATGGCTGGGCGGTGCGGCGCCGCCACTGCGGGCCGCGAGGGCGCAGACACCCTGTGGCTGTCTTCCAGCTTGAACAGCGACACCACCTGTACCAAGTCGGCGGCCTGGGTTTGCAGGCTGCCTGCCGCAGCGGCCATCTGTTCCACCAGGGCGGCGTTTTGTTGCGTGACCTGGTCGATCTGGTTGATGGCCTCGCCCACCTGGGACACACCCTGGCTTTGCTCACTGCTGGCTGCGCTGATTTCTCCCACGATGTCGGTCACGCGGCGGATGGAGCTAACCACCTCGGTCATGGTGGTGCCGGCCTGGTCCACCAGTACCGTGCCCTGGGCCACGCGTTCCACGCTGGCATTGATGAGTTGTTTGATCTCCTTGGCGGCCTCGGCGCTGCGCCCGGCCAGGCTGCGCACCTCACTGGCCACCACGGCGAAACCACGGCCTTGCTCGCCGGCCCGGGCGGCTTCCACGGCGGCATTGAGTGCCAGGATGTTGGTCTGGAAGGCGATGCCGTCGATCACGCTGATGATGTCGGCGATCTTCTGCGAGCTTTCGTTGATGCCCTTCATGGTCTGCACCACCTGGCCCACGACCTCGCCGCCCTGTATGGCTACGGTGGAGGCCTGCATGGCCAACTGGTTGGCCTGGCGCGCGTTGTCGGCGTTTTGCTTGACGGTGGAGTTCAGCTCTTCCATGGACGCGGCGGTCTGCTCCAGTGCGCTGGCCTGGTTCTCGGTGCGCGCGCTCAGGTCGTTATTGCCTTGGGCGATTTCGGCGCTGGCGGTGGATACGCCGTCTGCCCCCTGGCGTACGCTGGACACCACCTTGACCAGGTTGGCCTGCATGTCCTGCAGACTGGACAGCAGCTGGCCGACTTCGTCGTTACCGCTTTTCTCGATATGCCCGGTCAGGTCGCCGGTGGCTACCTGGCGCGCCGCACCATTGGCTTGGGCCAGTGGGAGGATGATGGAGCGCGACAGCCACCAGGCGCAGCCCACGCCGAACACCACGCCGAACAGCCCTAGGCCAATCAGCAGGTTGCGGCCCTGGGTGTTGTTGTCGGCAATGCCTTGGGCACTCACGTCGATTTCATGGCGCTGGGCCTTCATCAGCGCGTCCAGCGCGTCCAGATAGGCCTTGCCAGCAGGCACAAACTTTTGCTCCAGCAACTGGTTGGCTTCTTCGGATTTCTCTTCCTTCTTCAAGGCCGATACGGCGTCGCGGTTGGTGACATAGGTCTTTCGCGCCTCACCCACTGCGGCGAAGAGCTTCTTTTCCTCGTCGGACGTCATCAGGGCTTCCACAGCCTTCTGGGCCTTGCTGGAGCGTTCGGTGGCTTCGGCCGCATCCTGGGCGAAATAGGTGGCCAAAGACGGGTCGCTGCTCTTGGCAATAGCCGTGGTGCGGCGCACGCTGGTGTGGATGTCCCGGTACCAGTCACTGATGATGCGCTCTGTCTGGATCGGGTTGTTCAGCATGTATTGGGTCGAGTCCGCCGAGCTGTTGAGCTTGCTGATACCCACCAGCATGGAGATCAGCGAAAGCAGCAGAATGAACGCGAATCCCAAACCCAGGCGCTTGGTGATGGAGAGGTTGGAACTGGAGGCTGCCATGGCGGGGTCCTTGTAGCGTAGAAGGTGTTGCTTTGTACAAGCGCCGTGCATGAATTACAAGCGCGATTGCGCTCTTGCACATTGTTGCAAATAGGCATTAGTAATTTGACAATCGCCATGGGGTGGCACCGTACGCCACAATGTGTGGATTCGCCCGCGTGGGCCTGTTTGATCTCTTTCTATGGCTCGTAGCAGCAAAATCCTGGCCCTGTTGATCGCCGTACTGTTGGCCGTTTACGCGGCTATTGCGGTCGTCCAGCTGAAGCAGCAGGATGGTTTGAGCCAGGTCAGCCGGCGCGGTGACCGGGACGTGGTGTGGAGCGTGGTGCAGCTGGAGGTTGAGTATTTCCGTTTCTCTGCTGCGCTGGACCACCGCATCTTCAGTCCCCAGGATGCCGCCCAGGATGAGCTGCAGCTGCGCTACGACCTGTTTGTGAGCCGCGTGGCTTCGCTCTACACCGGCGAGTCGGCGGCCTTGCTGAGGAACCAGAAGCTGATGCAGGAGGTGCGCTCTTCGGTACAGCAGTTTGTCGCGCAGGCCGATGCGGTATTGGACCCGGCGGCCAAGCCTCCAACCCGAGAGCAGCTGCTGGCATTGCAAAGCCATGTGGCCACGTTGCGCGAGCCCATACGCAATCTGTCGCTGGAGGCCTCGCAGTCCGCATCCGAGGTGGTGGACCGGCGTACGGTGGAGGTGCATCGCCAGACCACCACCACCCGGCTGTTGACGCTGTTCCAGGCATTGCTGACCTTTGGCCTGGTGCTGGCGTTCTATCTGCAGTACCGCCAGCGTGAGGCGGCCCGTCAACAGGCGCAGACGCAGCGCCTGCAAGTGCTGGAGGCGGGAGCCCGGTTGGAGACCGAGGCCGTGCAACGCGCTGCCCAGGCCGATCTGCAGGAGATCACGGCCGCGCTGCCCCTGGTGGTGTACCGCCTGCAGTGTTTTCCCGACGGCCGCCGCCGCTATACCTATATGAGCGATCGGGCGCAGGAGATTCTGGGTATCTCGGTGGACGCGGTGTTGCGCGATCCTGCGGAACTGGACCGCGTGGTCCATGCCGCCGACCGGGCTGATCGGGTGCGGCTGGAAGCCCAGGCCCTGCTGCATATGCAGCCCGCCGCGCAGGACCTGCGCATCTGGCATCCGAATGGCAACACGCACTGGGTGCATTGCGCCTCGGTACCCCGGGCATTGCCTGATGGCTCGGTGCTGTTCACCGGCTATCTACAGGTGGTGGACGCCATCAAGGAGCGTGAAAACCGCCTGCGCGAGGTGACCGAGCAGCAGCAAGTCATTTTTGACAACATCCCCTCGGGCGTAGTGTTCGCCGCTGACGGCCTGATTCGCCAGTACAACGCCGGTTTTGCCAGCATCGTCGGCCTGCCCGGCGTGGACCTGGGTGAGCGCAGCCTGGCCATGCTGTTTGACACGCCGCAGGCTTTTGCCGAGTTTGAGGCCGAGGTGGGGCTGCCGCTGGCCAATGGCGAGCGGGTGGAGCTGGAGCGCAGCTTCTGCCGGGCCGATGGCAGTACTTTCGAGGGGCGTCTGGTCGGCTTGCGGGTTGCCGTGGCGGCCTATGTGGAGGCGGTGATCTGGTTGCTGGATGACATCAGCGAGCGCAAACACGCCGAAGCCGAGATGCGTCGCGCCAAAGAGCTGGCCGAGGACACCAACCGTTTCAAGAGCGACTTTCTGGCCAATATGAGCCATGAAATCCGTACGCCCATGAACGCCGTCATCGGCATGTCCTACCTGGCCCTGAAGACCGACCTGTCGCCGCGTCAGCGCGACTACCTGGGCAAGATCCACCAGTCCGGCCAGCACCTGCTGGGCGTGATCAACGACATTCTGGACTTCTCCAAGGTCGAGGCCGGCAAGCTGACGGTGGAAAACCAGCCCTTCACGCTGGACGACCTGCTGAACAACGTAGCCAATGTGGTGGCCGAGAAGGCCAGCGCCAAGGGCCTGGAGCTGGTTTGCGATGTGCGCTCCGACGTGCCGCAAAGTCTGAGCGGTGACGTGCTGCGCCTGGGCCAGGTCTTGATCAATCTGGTCAACAACGCCGTCAAGTTCACCGAGCAGGGCGAGATCAGCATTACCGTGCGCGTGCAGGACAGCACGGCTGAGCACATCCTGTTGCGCTTTGAGGTGCGTGATACCGGTATTGGCATGACGGCCGAGCAGCAAGGCCGCCTGTTCCAGAGCTTCAGCCAGGCCGATAGCTCCATCACCCGCAAATACGGCGGTACCGGCCTGGGCCTGGCCATTAGCAAGGCGCTGGCCGAGGCCATGGGCGGCGCGGTGGGGGTCAGCAGCGAATTTGGCGAGGGCTCGACCTTCTGGTTCACCGCCCGCGTCGGCCTGGATAGCACACGCCCGTCTCAGCGCCGGGCCGACCTGGACCTGCGCGGCCGCCGGGTGCTGGTGGTGGACGACAACGCGCACGCCGCCCAGGTGCTGGCCGAGATGCTGCAGGCCATGGGTTTCGAGGTGGAGGTCGTGCATTCCGGGGCGCTGGCGGTGGCTGCGGTCAGAGACGCCGCGGCCCGGGCCCAGGCTTTCGACATCGCTCTGCTGGACTGGCAGATGCCCGGCATGGACGGCCTGCAAACCGCCCGCGCCATCGCTGCACTGCCCTTACCCAAACAGCCCAAGCCCATACTCGTGACCGCCTACGGCCGCGAGGAATTGGTACCCAACGCGCACGACGCCGGCATCCAGGATCTGCTGATCAAGCCGGTCAACGCCTCGCTGCTGTTCGACACCCTGATGCAGGCCATGGGGCGCGGCGTGCAGTCGGCCCGCGTGGTGGACGATGCCCGCGCCGGGCTGGATGCGCTGGCCCCCCTGGCCGGTGCCCGGGTCTTGCTGGTGGAAGACAACGACCTCAACCAGCAGGTCGCCAGCGAGCTGCTGGCCGAGGCTGGCATGCTGGTGGTCCTGGCCGACAACGGCCAGCAGGCGCTGGACATGATTGCCCAGTCGCATGCCACCCAAACCTACGACCTGGTGCTGATGGACATGCAGATGCCGGAGCTTGACGGTGTGAGCGCCACCCGCCTGATCCGCCAGGATAGCCGTAGCACCGCGCTGCCGGTTATTGCCATGACGGCCAATGCCATGGCCACCGATCGCCAGCGCTGCCTGGATGCCGGCATGAACGACTTTGTGACCAAACCCGTAGAACCCGAAGAGCTGTGGCGCGTTCTGGCCCGCTGGATACGCCCGCACCGTGGCCTGGGCCAGGTACGGCGCACCGAGGGCACTTTTGGCAGTCCGACCGACGAGGCCCACATGGCCGCCTTGCGTGCGATTTCCGGGCTGGATGTGGCATCCGGCCTGCGCCGCGCCATGGGCAAGCCGCAGCGCTACTTCGACATGTTGCGCAGCTTTGCTGCCGGCCAGGGCGGGGCGGTGGATGCGGTACTGGAGCGCTTGCGGGCCGGTGATCTCGCCAGCGCCGAGCGTGCTGCCCACACGCTGAAGGGCACGGCGGGCAATATTGGAGCCACGGCTCTGCAGGCTGCGGCCGAGGCGCTGGAGCAGGCTCTTCACCACCAACCCTCAGATACGGTGCAGGCCCTGGCCGACCGCACCCGCCAACAGCTCGACGCCCTGGTTGCCGCCATCACTCCGCTGTTGCCGGCAGAGCGTGCGCCAGCGGAGCCGCTGGTGGTGGATCTGGAGCAGGCCCAAGCCGTGCGTGCGCAACTGGCCCGCCTGCTGCGGGAGGACGATGCCGAAGCCATTGAGTTGCTGCAGCAGCACGCCAGCCTGCTGCGCCACGGCCTGCAAGACGCCTACGCCGGCATCGCCGCTGCGATAGCGCGCTACGACTTCGGGGCTGCGCTGCAACAGCTGGAGCAGGCGCAGGCCTGAATGCTATTGAATTAAGAGCTGCTTGCGCAGATAGAACCTGCGCTGTAGGTCATTTTGGCAGTGAATTTTTGAACGTTCAACCGTTCAACCGCTCAGTCGTTTGCCAGATAGGCTGGATGGCTGGTGCGGATCTGGTCCACCTGGTTGAGCGTACCTGACAAATGCTTGCGCAGCGCCGCTTGGGCGGCCGTGGCATCGCCTTGTTCAATGGCATCCACGATCTCGGTATGGTCGCGCACCACCGCCAAGGTCTTGCCCTCGACCGGCAGATGCAGGCGGCGCAACCGGTCGATGTGGCCGCTCAGTCTGCGTACCAGGTTCCACAACTCGGGCACGCCGGCGGCTTCATACATCTGGCGGTGAAAAGCCTGGTCGTATAGCGCGAATTGCTCGTAGTTCTTCAGGTCGCACAGCTCGGTCTGACGCGCAATGGTTGTGCGCAGCTGCGTGATCAAGCCGGCGTCGCGCCGTTCCGACAGGGTGCGCACCACTTCCAGCTCGATGGAGCGGCGCAGGAAGTGCGCCTGCAGTGCCGAGGTCACGTTGATCTGGCTGACCACGGTGGCGTGCTGCGGAAAGATGTCTACCAGCCCCTCTTCGCCCAGTTTCATGAGCGCATCGCGCACCGGCGTCTGGCTCAGACCATAGCGGCTGGCTAGCTCGGCACGGGACAGTACCGTGCCGGGGGCGAGTTCCAGAGACAAGATCATGTCGCGCAAACGCTCGAAAACCTGTGGCGCCGCGTGGCGGGAACGGTCCAGACGGGTGACCGGTAGTGGGGAATCGCTGGCTGGCATAAGCACTTATTACAGAAATAACCAGGCGGATTATAGGTAGTACTTACCCTGCTGACGCACTAATACATTAGTACTTTAATAGAGGGTCTAGCGCAAATGCCCCACCACTACTACTGCCACGTTCCATGACACGCCAAACCACCATTACCCATGTCCGCATCACCCCGATCGCCTTTCGTGACGGCCCCTTGCTAAATGCCGCCGGCATCCACGAACCGTGGGCGCTGCGCTCCATCGTTGAATGCGAGACCAGCGACGGGCGGGTCGGCATTTCCGAGACCTATGGCGATGAGCCCATGCTGCGCGTGCTGGAGCAGGCCAAATCCCTGGTGTTGGGGCTGTCGCCGTTTGACCTGAACGCCATGGAACAGCGGGTACGTGCCACCATCCAGCCCAGCGTCGGGGCCATCGAGTTTGAACTGGCCCCGGGCTCGCACACAGCGAAGAACGCAGCCAAGGTGATCAGCACTTTCGAGGTCGCCATGTTGGATTTGCAGGGCCAGATCGTCGGCGCGCCCATCGTGGATCTGCTTGGTGGCAAAGTGCGTGATGCCGTGCCCTACAGCGCCTACCTCTTCTTCAAGTACGCCGAGCACGTGGACAAGCCCTATGCGCCAGATGCCTGGGGCGAAGGCCTGAGCCCGGAACAAATCGTGGCCCAGGCACGCCGCATGATCGATCTGTATGGCTTTCAAAGCATCAAGCTGAAGGGCGGCGTGTTTGAACCGGCGCACGAGATCGCCTGCATGCGCGCGCTGCACCAGGCCTTCCCCGGCCTGCCTCTGCGCCTGGACCCGAACGCCAACTGGTCGCTGCAAACCAGCATCCAGGCCGCACCCGAGCTGGACGAATTGTTGGAGTATTACGAAGACCCCTGCCCCGGTCTGGCCGGCATGGCGACGCTGGCCACGCATACCCGTTTGCCCTTGGCCACGAATATGGTGATCACCACCATGGAGGACTTCCGCCGTGGTGCCGAGATGGGTTCGGTCAAGGTTCTGCTGTCTGACCACCACTACTGGGGAGGCCTGCGTGTGACGCAGACCCTGGCCCGCATGTGTGCGCTGTGGGGGCTGGGCATGTCCATGCATTCCAACTCGCACCTGGGCATCAGCCTGATGGCCATGACCCATGTGGCCGCGAGTATCCCCAACCTGACCTATGCCTGCGATACCCACTACCCCTGGCAGGAGGAAGAGGTCATCCAGGGCGGCCGCGTGGTGTTCGACAACGGTGCGGTACGCGTACCCACCACGCCCGGCCTGGGTGTGGAACTGGACCGCGAACGCCTGGCCGAGTTGCATGCGCAGTACCTGTCCTGTGGCGTACGCAACCGCGACGACCTGAAGCAGATGCAGAAGTACGAGCCCAGCTTCACCGGCAAGAACCCGCGTTTTTAAGCAGAAACAAGGGCCATCAGTGCCTCACCCGTGCCAATAAGGAAACCAGTCCATGAATACATCCAATCCGTCCGCGTCCCGGTCCGCCAGGGCCGATACGCTGGCCCGCGCCGTCAGCAAGATCAAGTGGCATGTGCTGCCACTATTTGTCGTGATGTTCATAGTGAACTACATCGACCGGGTGAACATCGGCTTTGTCCGCCAGCATCTGGCGACAGACCTGGGCATAGGCGCGGCAGCCTACGGACTGGGTGCCGGGCTGTTTTTTGTCAGCTATGCGCTGTTTGAAGTGCCGTCCAACATGATGCTGCAGTGCTTTGGTGCGAAGGTGTGGTTGACCCGCATCATGGTCACCTGGGGGCTGGCCGCCACCGGCATGGCTTTCGTGCAGGGCGAGACTTCGTTCTATGTGATGCGGCTGCTGCTGGGCGCAGCCGAGGCGGGTTTTTTCCCGGGCGTGCTGTACTACTTCACCCAGTGGTTGCCACGCGACCAGCGCGGCAAGGCTATGGCGATCTTTCTCAGCGGATCTGCGCTGGCGTCGGTTCTGTCTGGGCCGATTTCGGGTGGGCTGATGCTGATCAACGGCGCAGGCCTGCATGGCTGGCAGTGGATGTTTCTTATCGAAGGCATGGCCTCGGTGGTGTTGGCTGGCTTTGTATGGTTCTGGCTGGACTCCAAGCCACAGGATGCGCAATGGCTGAGCCGCGCGGAGCAGGACGCGGTGGTGGATGAGATCGCCGAGGAACAGCGCGAGCGCGACGCCATGCACACGGCCAAGCCCTCGGTCTGGAGCTTGTTGCGCGATCCACAAATACTGATCTTCTGCCTGATCTATTTCTCGATCTCCCTGACCATTTACGGTGCCACCTTCTGGCTGCCCAGCATCATCCGCAAGATGGGCCAATTGAACGACTTCCAGGTGGGGCTGTACAACTCGATTCCCTGGCTGATCTCCATCGTGGCGATGTATTTCTTCGCCGGCATGGCGGGGCGCTTCAAATTCCAGCAAGCCTGGGTGTCTTGCGTGCTGGTCATTGCGGCACTGGGCATGTACGCCGCAGGCAAGGGCAGTCCGGCGTTCTCGTTTGTAGCCATCTGTTTCGCGGCCATCGGCTTCAAGGCAGCATCTTCCTTGTTCTGGCCGATTCCACAGGGCTATCTGGACGCACGCATTGCGGCGGCGGTACTGGCGCTGATCAATTCCATCGGCAATCTCGGCGGCTTTGTGGCGCCAGCCACCTTTGGCTACCTGGAGCAGCAAAGCGGCTCGATCGAGGGCGGCATGACCGGGCTGGCTGCGATGTCCATCCTCGCCGCAGTGGTGGTCTTCTTTGCGCGCATGACGCCGCGCGGGGGCAAACCTGCCGCCGAACGAGGCGTGGCCATCTGAGTGGTATTTGCGGGTGCCGTCGGGTTAAAACCTTGAACGGGCAATCAGGAATAGACGCCCTGCATGTGCTTCATCCGTGTATCCGTTGGCCCCAAAGCTGTGCGCTCAAAGCCCGAGGGCGTGGGGAACATGCGCTGCAGGCTTTTGCGTACGCGGGCCAGACGCGGGTCCTGCGGCATGGTGTTGTCGGTAGTGTCGTTCAGGCAAAAGAAGTCCAGTGCGCCTATGGCGGTCTCCAGCTGGGCCAGGCCGACCTGGCTGTTGCTGTCGCCGGTGGACAGGTGCATATGCCGGTATTCGCGCAGCTGCGCCCTGCCATGGGCCAGCGCCCAGCGCAGCACGAAGTCGGACACGATGGCCGGCTTGTCCCAGCAGCGGAACACGGTGGAGCGCACGCTGGCAAACATCTCCGGCGCCTCGCGCTCCAGCAGGTTCAGCAGCGACTTGCGCAGTGGGCGCGGCGCATGGGCAAAGGTGCGGAAGGTGTGCTGGTAGCCCGGCTTCAGCGGCGGATGCGCCCGCAACCACTGGTGCGACAGCCGGCAGGCGTTTTCCAGCGCGGTGGCATCGAGGCGCAGCGCCTCGTCGCTGACGGCGGGCTCGTCCGACCAGGCAACAAACACGCCGTCGGCCGAGAACCAGTCTGCGGTGTGTACAGGTGCACCAAAGAATACGTCGTCGTTGAGGTAGAAGTAGCGTTCGGACAGGCCCGGAATGCGGTGTACATAGGACTCGATATGGCCGGAGTCAAACGTGGGCAGCTGCGTCGCAGGCATCAGCGTGCGGTGGTCCACCACCGTCAGGCCGTCGTTGGGCTCCAGCCAGGAGGGCGTCTGGCCGTCGGTCACGATGTACACATGGCCGTGTTGCGGAAAGAAGCGCTCCAGCGCCCGCAGGCTGTAGCGCAGCTCATCGTTGTCGCGGTAGCGGCCCTCCACATTGCCGTACAAGGCCATGTGGTCCAGGGTGTCGCTGCTCAGGGCAGCGGCCGCACGCTGCCGTTTGGCACGCCATACGGGGTCGTTGCCATCGACCCACAGGTAGACGACATCAATCGCTGGCTCGTTAAACGCAAAGTGATCCATGGGCCCGTGGTTGTTGCGTGGAATACAGCCTGTGGGCGGCCAGAAGGAGGAGGGCGCCACCCGCAGGCAAGTCGCGCATATTAGCCAGATTTGCCGAGTCTCTTTGTAAAGTCGTTAAATTGACTTACTTCTACGCTATGTGCTGCAGCCAATCTCGCGCCTGGCGGGCTACCCAGGTGCCGTCGTCCAGTGGCAGGTCGTGCCCGGCCCAAGGGTGCTCCTGCAGGGTGCAGCCCCATTGTCGCGCCAGGCTGCGCGAGCAATTTACCGACACCAGGCCGTCCTGTGCGCTGGCCAGCAGCAGGGTGGGTGTCTGCGGCGGGCTAGCAGGGGCCTGGTAGCGCGCCGCCGCCAGCAATTGGCGCAACGCATTGCCCCGCGTGACCGGATGCTGTTGGCGCAGCCTCAGCCATTGTGCCAATACGTCTGGATGCTGGCCGTGGCTGGTGATGCGCAGAATGCTGCGCTCCCAGTCCAGCGCGGATGCCCACCCCAATGCCAGGCGCAGCAGCAGGCCGTAGTGGCGCGGCCGCAGCCGCTGGTAGAACGGGCTGAACGGCCGCAGGCTGGTGTTGACCAGCACCTGGGCAGCCACCTCCTGCGGGGCGCTGCTGGCCCAACTGGCTGCCACCATCGCACCCAGGGACATGGCCAGGATGTGCACCGGGCCGGTGATCTGCTGCGCTTGCAGCGCGGCCCGGCAGTGCGCCACCATGGCGCTGATGTGGCTGGGGCTGCGTTGTGCGTACAGGCTGCCGTTGCCTGGCAGGTCCAGTGCCACGATGCGGCTGTCCGGCTGCGCGGCCTGGAGCTGCGCTACGAAGCCGCTCCAGTGGCCGCTCTCGCGCGTCAGGCCGCGCAGCAGTAGCCAGGTCTTCATTTGGGGCCGTACCAGTCGTGCCGGGCCTGGGCGTGGTGGTAGGTGCGCGCATCCACGTTTGGCAGCCACAGCCTGTGCCCCTGCGCGGCGCGGCCCAGAAAGTCCAGCAAGGACTGGTGTTGGCGCAGCACCCGCTGCTGGCGGTGGGCAATTTGCGGGTTGAAGATGCCGTGGCGCGAGAACAGTTGGCGCGGGTTCTTCTTCACCCACAGCCAGGAGCCCATTTCCAGCGTCAGCGGCAGAAAGATGCGTTCGGGCGACTGGCTGCAGGCTTGCTGGTACAGGTGGTCCCACAGGTCGCCATGCGCCAGGTACTGCAGGCTTTGCGGCTCAAAAATATAACGGTGGTGGCTGTGCGACTCCATGAAGATGCGTTTGAGCGCATGCATTTCCGCCAGGTGTGCAATTGGTGTGCGGGTATGCGCATAGGGGAACCACAGCCGGTCGCTTACGCCAAAGCCCGAATGGCAGTCCACCGATACGCTGAAGGCGCGTGACAGCAGCTCGGCTTGCACCACTTCGCACACCGCCTGGTTCTCGGCTTCCATGGCCGCCGCATAGCGGCCACGGTACCAGGGTAGGCGGGCGCTCAGACGTTGGCCCCCGACCAGAAAGGGCACGGGGTCGCGCGCCTCCACGGGCGCATTGCGCATCAGGTCCACCCCCCGTGGGTTGGCCCGCGTGCCCAGTGCCATGCCGCCGGGGTTGATGATGGGCATGAACACCAGGCGCACGGCTTCCAGCTGGCGGTGCAGCGCGCTGTCCCACTGCAGGCGCGTCACCAGGCTGTGCAGATAGGCGATGACTACGCCCGCGCCTATGCGTTCCAGCCCATGCACACCACCAAAGTAGCCCACGGCCGGCACGTCCAGCGAGGGGTTGCCAAGCGTAATGGCATGCACCGGGTAGCGGGTGCCGCTGGGCAGGTGCACCGTGCACACGGTGCGAGCCTGCAGATGCTGCCCACCCAGCGCGATGGTGCGCTCCAACGCCACCAGTTCGGGCAGTTCAGGGGCGGTGGAGGAAGTGGCAGGCACAGCACCGCAGCATAGCCACACAGGCGCTTTCGCGGTGCGAAATATGGTCTGGTGTGCGGCTATTACACGGCTGACACGCCACTGTCACATGGCATGCCTAAGGTGGTTTGCACACCACCCAAGGGGAGTCCCGACATGCTGCTTCGCAGAACCACGCTGATGCGCTTATTCGCCGTGCCCGCCTGCCTGGCCTGGGGCCTGGCGGAGCTGTGGGCCTTGCAGCGGGCGCGTTGGGAGCAGCGCCGTTTCGGGCACTGAGATACCCAATATGTATGAAGCTTTGGAGCGCGGTTGGCGTGCCCAAGGTGCCCCGTTTGGTGCTGTCGCCCACGCCGCAACAAGCTCTAGCTGCGCTATCTTAATGCTTTTAATTTGATAGCTTTCAGCACAGTATCTATGTGCGCTGCAGCCATTTCTGATTCGTGAATGGCAGCCCTTGTTGGCGGCTGCTAACAACCTGCTGGCCAGCACGTTTTCAGCAGCTGCGCTGCCATCTGCCGTGCGTTGACACACCCTGGGGCGGTGGTTAATGTGGGCCGCGCATCGGGGCGGGCACAGCGACCCGTTTGGCAATCCCCATCATTCACCCATTATTTCTACACAGGAGAATTGCATGCTGCATCCCAAGTGGCTTCGGGCCTTGGCTTTGACGTTCGTGGCAGGTATGGCGGCGGCGGCCCACGCCGATGACGAGGGCTGCAGGGAACGTGGGCAGCCGCAGATCAGCTTCATCCAGTTCCAGTCGCCCAACCTCGCCGCGCCGACCAGCCCGCTGACCATCAAGGGCAAGCTCAGCCTGCCCGGCAAGGTGGACGGCCGCTGGAACTGCTTCCCCTTTGGCAATAAAAAGTACCGCAATGAAAAACTGCCGGCGGTGGTTCTATTGCACGGCACCGCCGGCATCGATGCGCGCGGCAATTTTTATGAAGAGGCACTGAACGCCGCCGGCATTGCCACCCTGCAGATCGATATGTGGGAAGCGCGCGGTGTGACCGGGCTGGCCAACCGCCCGCAACTGCCTATCCTGACCTACCCCGACGCCTTTTCGGCGCTGGCCTTCTTGAGCAGCCAGGCCAATATCGACCCGGAGCGCATCGGCGTGCTGGGCTTCTCCTGGGGCGGTGTGATCAGCCTGGGCACATCGGAGCGCCTGTATGCGGGCCAGTTCGGCGGTGGCCGCAAGTTCGCGGCCCACGTGGCCAACTACCCTGTCTGCTACGGTGCCAATAACGCGGCTATCCTGCACGCATTTGGTGTGGCGCCAGCCCAGGCCGGCACCCAGTACCTGAACCTCACCGGCGCCCCGGTGCTGATCCAGATCGGCAGCAAGGACAGCTATGACAACAGCGCCGCGCCCTGCCAGGCGCTGGCGGCTGGCGTCAACCCCAGCAACGGCGGCGTGGTAAGCGTGGCGGAGTACCCCGGCGCCTACCATGACTTCGACCGCCTGATGGTGCCCATCACTGCACCCGATCCATTCGCCAACCAGGGCAGCTATTTGCTGGGCTTGTCTGCCATGCCCAACGTTATCGCCATTCCTGATGTGGCCCAGGCCTATAAGTCACGTGAACGCGTGACACGCTTCTTCCGCAACAACCTCTGACGCCACATGCAAAAAGCCCGGAATGCGCGGGGCATTCCAGGGCTTTTTTGTGAGCTTGTTGCTATAAATTTAGAAGCTAATGGTGCAGATTCCTATTGCGCTGGCGGCATATTCCCAATGCGGAGTTATCGATGGTGGGCAGGCTATTCACAGGCTGATTTTCAGCTTACGGCCACCGCTGATGGCAAAGCCCTCGCGCTCATAAAACGCCAGCGTCCGGTCGAACTGCGGCAACGGTGGCGTGGTCACCTCCAGCCGCGTCCAGCCCCGCGCCGCGCCAAAAGCCTGGGCCTGCGCCACTAACTGTTGGCCCACGCCATGCTTGCGTCGATCTGGCCGCACATATAACTCGGGGATGGTGCCAAACGCACCCTCCGCATACAAGGCATAGCTTTCATACACGGCGATAAAACCGGCCGGATGCCGGTCGCTGTCGCGGGCCACAAACACAAAATATTTCCCCTGCTGGATAAAGTCCTGCAGCCGGGACGTGGTGGCGCCCAGATCGAAATGGAAGGCCTGCACGCCAATGGCCTGCATGATCTCGGCCAGCAATTCGCCTACCATGGTGGCGACCTCGGGTACGTCTTCTGCGCCGGCTGTTTGGATGGTGAAGATGGAGGGCATGGCTAGCGGTGCGCCTTTGGCTGGTCCGGGTCGTAGACAGTGGTGCCGGTCCCCACGCCAACCCCCACCTGTGCGCCGCCGACATTGGTGCTGGTACCCACGCCCACCCCGGCACCCACCTGGCCACGCTGGTTCACACCTACCCCGACTCCCACCGGCCCCACCCCGGCCCCCACGCCCAGATGCACCCCGCCCGAGCCTGCGCCCACCCCCACGCTGACCCCGGGGAACAGCGGTACGCTGACGCCTACGCCCACCGAACTGCAGGCGCTGAGCAGAAGGCTGGAGACGACGACAGTGACAGTATGTGTGTTGGACATCGAGGTAAGACTAACAGGATGCGGACAGTCTCTTGTAAGCAATTGCGGCAGTGCGACCGGCTTATCCCCCTACCGGTTGGCCTCGTGAAACGAGCTAGCCCACCTGGCATAAAAAAGCCCCGCCAGTCTCACAACTGCGGGGCTTTTTAGATTGCACCTTTGCTATTTATTCAATAGCTGCCAGCGCAATATTTATCTGCGCCAGAGGCGCATTTCTTTCAAACCTGCTTACACCAACAGCGCATTCACGCGCTTCACGTAGGCGGCGGGATCAGCAGGCAAGCCACCCTCAGCCAGCAGGGCTTGGTCAAACAGAATGTGCGCCAGGTCGTTGAAGTGCACCGAGCCTTCCAGTTTCTTGACCAGGGCGTGTTCGGCGTTGACTTCCAGCACGGGCTTGGTTTCGGGGGGGCGGTCTGGCCGGCTTGCTTGAGCATGCGGGTGGGCTCGGGCGTGGCAAATATTTGTATGGAAAGTGGTGCGTTTGTGCGACAAATTTGGGTGACGGGATTCGAGCTGAAGTGCGAGCGAGATTCGGAGATATGTTCTGACGCATGAACATCGGTTGCAACGAGTTGTACGATAGATACGAGACAAAGGGATAGGAAAATGAAGCAAAGAGAGATCACGGCGCGCGATGACTGAGCCTAACGTCCTTGCCGCGCTGCAGGCCGAGAACGCGCGGCTAGTGGCGCTGCTGGAATTGCACGGCATCGGATGGCGCACGCCGCCCTTAACGGTTTCGCAGCCAACGCGGGCCGCACCAATGCCGGAGCCCGCGCCAGAAACGCAGCATGCCAGCCTGTCCACCGCCGAGAAGGTGGCGTTGTTTCGGCGGCTGTTCCAGGGCCGCACGGATGTGTATCCGGTACGTTGGGAGGGCAAGACTTCTGGCAAGTCGGGCTACGCACCGGCTTGTGCCAACGAGTGGCGAGTTGGCATCTGTGAGAAGCCGCGCGTCAAGTGCGGCGACTGTAGCCAGCGGCAGCTGGTTCCGCTGTCGGATGCGGTGATTTACGACCACCTGGCCGGCGAGCACACGGTGGGGGTCTACCCGCTGCTGGAGGATGACACCTGTCACTTTCTGGCGGTCGATTTCGATGAGGCCGAGTGGCAGAAGGATGCTCAGGCTTTCATGCATTCGTGCACCGAGCTGGGCATGCCGGCGGCGCTGGAGATTTCGCGCTCGGGCCGAGGCGCGCATGCCTGGGTATTTTTCGCCGGGCGAGTGTCAGCGCGCGATGCCCGCCGCCTGGGCACCGCCGTGATCAGTCACACCTGTGCGCGCACCCGGCAGCTCAAGCTGGCATCCTATGACCGCTTGTTTCCCAACCAGGACACGATGCCTAAAGGAGGGTTTGGCAACCTGATCGCCCTGCCGCTGCAGAAGCATCCGCGCGAAAACGGGTGCAGTGTCTTTGTGGACGTCGCGCTACGCCCCCACCGCGATCAATGGGCGTTCCTCGCATCCGTCCAGCCCATGGCGCCGCACGACATCGAGCCGACCATCCTGCGCGCCACCGGCAGTATCCACCCCTTGGATGTGACTTTCATCGACGACGAAGACTTGGCCACGCCATGGAAGCGGCAGGCCGGCATGTCCACGAAGCTGGCCGGCACCATGCCCCAAACCTTGACCGTGACGCTGGGCAACCTCGTCTACTTCGAGAAAAGCGCTCTGCCCCAAGCCTTGGCCAATCGGTTGATTCGGTTGGCGGCATTCCAGAACCCAGAGTTCTACAAGGCCCAGGCCATGCGCATGTCGGTGTGGGACAAGCCGCGCGTCATCGGCAATGCCGAGAACTATCCACAACACATCGCCTTGCCGCGCGGCTGCCTGGACGCCGCACTTGCATTATTGAAGGGCAACGGTATCCGCTGTGATCTGCGGGACGAACGGTACGGTGGTGAGTCCATCCATGCCAGCTTCGCCGGCACCTTGCGGCTCGACCAGGAGGTAGCCGTCGCGGCCATGCTGCATCACGATGCTGGTGTGCTGTGTGCTCCCACCGCATTTGGCAAGACGGTGACGGCAGCGGCCATTATCGCCAGGCGTGGTGTGAATACCTTGGTGCTGGTACACCGCACCGAACTGTTGAAGCAATGGCAAGAGCGTCTACAAACCTTTCTCTCCATGGAAGTCGGTGCAGGCAAGCGCGTGGTCGGCACCATTGTTGGTGGCAAGGCCAAAGCCACTGGCAAGATCGACATTGCCGTGATGCAGTCGTTATCCCGCCAGGGCGAGGTGAATGCGTTGGTTGAGAACTATGGGCATGTAATTGTCGACGAATGCCACCACGTGGGGGCCGCATCGTTCGATGCCATCCTCAAGCGGACCAAGGCGAAGTTCGTCTTAGGTTTGACTGCAACGCCGATTCGCCGCGACGGCCAACAGCCCATCATCTTTATGCAGTGCGGGCCGATCCGACACACTGCGGCCAGGCCCGCCGGTGCGCCACACGACTTGGAAGTGGTGCCTCGATCACGGTTTGCCCGCATAGCCTTACCGGCCACAGCGGGTATTCAGGACGTATTTCGACACCTCGCCAACGACCTTGACCGCACCCAAGCCATTGCAGTCGAGGTCATAGCGGCGTTCGAGCAGGGCCGCAAAGTGCTGGTGCTGACCGAGCGTACGGAACACCTCGAGGCTATCCACCAGGCCCTCATCGCACAGGTGCTGCTGCCTTTCGTGTTGCACGGGCGGATGTCGAAGAAGCAGCGGGCCATCCGCATCGCTGAGCTTGACGCGCTGCCACCTGATGCACCACGCATCCTGCTGGCCACCGGAAAGCTGGTGGGAGAAGGATTCGACCACCCGCCGCTGGATACCTTGGTGCTGGCCATGCCGGTTTCCTGGAAAGGCACGCTGCAACAGTACGCAGGCCGCCTGCACCGAGAACATGCCAGCAAAACCGACGTACGGATCATCGACTTCGTCGATACGGGCCACCCCGCGCTGTTGAGAATGTGGGACAAGCGACAGCGAGGCTATCGTGCGATGGGGTATCGAATGGGCGTCGAACTGAGAGGCGATGATGGAGATTTGGCTGTAGCCCCTGGCAATCCCACACCTGCAATTGAGCATCCCACGCAGAAGGACGGTATAACATGAGCCGGTTCAAGCGATCAACGCGGCAGATTCTCTAATGCTGAAATCAAGGCTTGATGGAATGCGTGGAAGCTGGGCATCGTGTTGATGCGATCCACTTCTACAGGGTGCGCATTGAGCCAATCACACAGTTCGTCGGCGGAGTGATGGCGCCCCAGAGCTTCATCCAAACGTGATTTGGCGGAGTTGGGCGAGTGATCGTTGCCTGAGAGTTCCTCCAATGTCTCGCAGCTGCCCCCAGGGTTGACGCCGGTGAGGCATAGCAGCCAGGCTTCGGACTTGGGTTTGGGCAACATGGGTACTCCTGGATTGAACCCAGAGTGCTTGAAGCCGTCACAGACCGACTGCCACTTGTTTTGCCAGAGACCGGCATGGCTAGTGCGTGTTCCATCAGTGTCACGGAAGAAAACCGCTACTACAGAGTCACCCAGCTCCGCCACAAGATCGAGGGCCATGCGCCCCAGTGTCATGGCATTGCCATAGAAGTAACTGGTTTCTGCACCTTTCTTCTTGCCTCGGGTCGGTTGAAGACGCGCGGGCGTCGCCTTGGTTTGCGCACACAAAGCGGTTTCACTGACGTAGGCAAAACTTTCTGGGTAATCGGCAAGCGAATATCCAAGCAAGGGCTCCAAAAGTTGGATCAGCAACTGGGTCATCGGGCCTTGTTTGAAGTCTGCCCCATCGCAGCGGCCTTGCGCGTTGTGGCACACACCCAAGTCAGTCGGCCCCTCACCGCTGAGCAGTATCTTCATAGGTCATCGATGGTGAAGATGCCCGCCTGGAGATCCAGTTCCAAACATTCATCGGTGAGTTGTCTCAGGTCAGTGTCCACGAAGGCGTCGCCAGGCCCCATGGTGCGCAATTTGTCATTGATGCGAGGAATCTCGAAGAATGGGCGGATACGTGTTTCACCCAACGGTGCTTTGTAGATGAACTGCACCGCTTGGCGGGCCACTTCGTCGTCCAGGAAATTCAGGATCAAGGGACTGTGCGTGGTCACCAGCAGTTGGTGTGGTGACTCCGCTAAGGTGTCCACCAAGGTCTCAATGACTTCTTGGTTGATACCGTTTTCAATCTCGTCAAGCAATATCAAAGAGCGCTCTGAGGCGGCCTGGGTCAAAACGGCCAGTATGCGCAACAGGCCATCGTTCAGGTGGGCGGCATCGGTTTCCAGCTTTTGTTGTGAGAACTGCTCGACCACCGAAAGTTTCTTCCAGCCTGAGCGCAAGGACGATACCTTGAAATCCACTAGGCCGGGGTAGAAACGACGAAGTTGGTCGACCAAGGCAGCATGCGTCGATTCAGTCAATGTGTCCAAATAGGCGGATAGTTTTTCGCCTCCAGCGCCAATGCCTTTCTCTGTGGATCGTGCACGCTTGCGTAGTAGCTGAGGTGACAGCAGTTCCAAGGATTTGATTTGTTGAATTGCATTGCGAAACTCCAACAACTCCTGCGTTAGCTCGGACTCCTTCAATGCTGACAGTAGCGAGCCCTGATAGGTGAAAGCGATACTCTGAGAGGGACGGTCAGCAACGCTGTACTTCTGTTTCGTGACAAAGAAAATCTTTTCACTGCCAAGGTCGATGTGCTCTTCAGTACAGTGCAAAAGGCTTCGGTTGAACACCCCAATCCACTTCAACGTTTTGCCCGTCTGAGTCTTGAACTTCACGCCAACGCTGACGTTCCGCTCCTTGCGCAGCTTGCAGTTGAGATCTGCTGCGCTCCAGCCGCGCGCCTCTAACCATTCTTCCACTCGACCGACCATCAACTGCGAGATGAAATCGATCGCCTGCAACACACTACTTTTCCCGGAGCCATTCATCCCAATTAGACAAGTGAACTTGCCAATACTCACATGAACTTCGGCCAATGATTTGAAATTGCCGACGTAGATTGATTCGATCATTGTTTTTTCCAGCCTTGAGCTGAGGTTCGATTATCGCGAGCTGATAACGAGACTGAGGGCGGTGATTTCTACAATTTGAACTCATGCATCGTTTCAGTTGATCACAGAATCCGCAAGCCCCAGCGTGCCGCGCCGCAATACACATTGCAAAATGTACTGTACAGGGGCGCTGGTCTGAAGTCTCGCAAAAAAGCCCCGCCAGTCTCACAACTGCGGGGCTTTTTAGATTGCACATTTGCTATTTATTCAATAGCTGCCAGCGCACTATCTATCTGCGTTAGGGGCGCATTTCGTTCAAGCAGGCTTACACCAGCAGCGCATTCACCCGCTTCACGTAAGCCGCCGGATCGGCCGGCAAACCACCCTCCGCCAGCAGTGCCTGGTCGAACAGAATGTGCGCCAGGTCGTTGAAGTGCACCGAGCCTTCGAGCTTCTTCACCAGGGCATGTTCAGCGTTGACTTCCAGCACCGGCTTGGTCTCGGGGGCGGTCTGGCCGGCTTGCTTGAGCATGCGGGCTAGCTGGGTGCTCATGCCGCCATCTTGCACCACCAGGCAGGCAGGGCTGTCCACCAGGCGGGTGGTGACGCGCACGTCTTCGGCTTTGTCCTTCAGCGCTTCTTTCAGTTTGGCCAGCAGGGGCTTGAAGGTTTCGGCGGCTTCTTCAGCGGCCTTCTTTTCGTCTTCGTCGAGCAGCTTGCCCAGGTCCACAGCGCCCTTGGCGACGGACTGCATGGGCGTGCCGTCGAAGTCGTGCAGGTAGTTCAGCGCCCACTCGTCCACGCGGTCGGTCATCAGCAGCACTTCGATACCCTTCTTCTTGAAGACTTCGAGTTGCGGGCTGCTCTTGGCGGCAGCGGCGTTGTCGGCGGTGATGTAGTAGATGGCCTCTTGGCCTTCCTTCATGCGGGCCTTGTAGTCGGCCAGCGACACGCTGGTGCTGTCGGTGGTGCTGCTTGCGAAGCGCAGCAGCTTGGCCAGGCGTTCGCGGTTGGCGAAGTCTTCACCCAGGCCTTCTTTCAGCACGGCGCCAAACTCGGCATAGAACTTGGCGTATTTGCCTTCCTTTGCCTTGTCTTCTTCAGACAGCACGTCGGTGACTTCGCCTTCGGTGGCTGCGGGGGCCTTGTCAAACTTGGCCAGGTCTTCCAGCATGCCCAGGACACGCTTGGTGCAGCCTTCGCGGATGGCTTTGACGTCGCGGCTTTCTTGCAGCAGCTCGCGGCTCACGTTCAGTGGCAGGTCGGCGGAGTCAACCACGCCCTTCACAAAGCGCAGGTAGCTGGGCAGCAGGGCTTCGGCGTCATCCATGATGAAGACGCGCTTCACGTACAGCTTCAGGCCACCCTTGTGGTCGCGGTTCCACAGGTCTTGCGGGGCCTTGGCCGGCACGTACAGCAGCTGGGTGTATTCGGTGCTGCCTTCTACGCGGTTGTGGGTGTGGGCCAGCGGCGCTTCGAAGTCGTGGCTGATCTGCTTGTAGAAGTCATCGTACTGCTCTTGGCTGATGTCCTTCTTGGCGCGCGTCCAGATGGCGCTGGCCTTGTTGACGGCTTCCCATTCGCCGGTGGCGACCATGCCGCCGGGCTGGCGGCCACCTTCTTCGTTCGAAGGGTCGATCAGATCGCCGTCTTTCCACTCTTCCTTTTCCATCAGGATGGGCAGGCTGATGTGGTCAGAGTATTTGCTGATGATGGCCTTGAGCTTCCAGGCGCTGGCGTATTCCAGGGCGTCGTCGCGCAGGTGCAGGATCACGCTGGTGCCGCGCTTTTCGCGGGTGATGGATTCCACCTCGAAGGCGCCGCCACCGCTGGCGCCGCCGTCGCTGGTCCAGCGCACGCCTTCATTGGCGGGCAAGCCGGCGCGGCGCGATTCCACGGTGATGCGGTCGGCCACGATGAAGCCGGAGTAAAAGCCCACGCCGAACTGGCCAATGAGCTGCGAGTCGGCCTTCTGGTCGCCAGACAGTTTGCTGACGAAGTCTTTGGTGCCGCTCTTGGCGATGGTGCCCAGGTTGTCGATGGCTTCTTGTTGCGACAGACCGATACCGTTGTCGGTGATGGTCAGGGTCTTGGCATCCTTGTCGAAGGACACGCGCACTTCCAGGTTGGGTGCGTCTTCCAGCAGGGCGCTGTTGCTGATGGCTTCATAGCGCAGCTTGTCGCAAGCGTCCGATGCGTTGGACACCAGCTCGCGCATGAAGATTTCTTTGTTGGAGTACAGCGCGTGGGTTACCAGGTGCAGCAGCTGGGCTACTTCGGCCTGGAAATTCATGGTTTGCTTGGTCATGTTGGGATAAATGCCTTGGAAATATCAAAAAAACTGAACTCCGACAGCCAGGTGCCGGGCAGCCTTTAATTATGGCCGGAGCCGCAAACTTCAAGTCCCGGCCGGTTTTCATGCAGATTGCGTACAAATTTATTGATGGATTGTTAAAAAAATTGCTTTTGTCATAGCCGCTTGCGACTATCGCCCACTGCAAAAGCGCGTGCTGGCGCTGGTCCGCTCGCGCGCAAACATCCAAACAAGGGGTAAATATATGGATAGCAATCTGAAGAAATGCACGGCCGAGTTCATTGGTACGTTCTGGCTGACGCTGGGCGGCTGCGGTAGCGCGGTGCTTGCAGCCGCCTTCCCTGGCGTGGGCATCGGCCTGCTGGGTGTGTCGCTGGCCTTCGGCCTGACGGTGGTGACGGGCGCCTATGCCTTGGGGCCGATTTCTGGCGGGCATTTCAACCCCGCCGTGTCGATTGGCCTGGCCGTTGGCAAGCGTTTCCCGGCGTCTGGTCTATTGGGCTACATCGTGGCCCAGGTGCTGGGCGCCTGCGCGGCGGCCGGCGTGCTGTACCTGATAGTGTCGGGTAAGGCGGACTTCGACGCGGCCAAGGCCTTCTCCGGTGCCGGCGCGTTTGCCACCAATGGTTACGGCCCCCATTCGCCCGGCGGTTTCAGCATGCAGTCGGTGCTGATCACCGAGGTGGTGATGACGGCCATCTTCCTGGTCGTCATCCTGGGCAGCACCGCCAAGCGCGCGGCCGGTGCCTTTGGCGGACTCAGCATCGGCCTGTGCCTGACCTTGATCCATCTGATCTCGATCCCGGTGTCCAACACCTCGGTGAACCCGGCGCGCAGCACCGGCCCCGCGCTGTTCGTGCCCGCCGCCATGGGCGATCTGTGGTTGTTCTGGGTGGCGCCCATTGTCGGCGCGGTTCTGGGTGCGTTGATTTACAACGTCTTGCTCAGCGACGACTAAACCGGCTCGTGCCTCCATAGGCGGATGCCTATGGAGCCGCCTTGGCTTTGAGCAGGCGCGGAATATTGCCTTCGATCCAGTCGGTCAGCAGGCGCACCTTCTCGGCGGCCTCGCGCCCTAGCGGGGTGAGGCTATATTCCACGTGCGGCGGCACGACCTCCAAAGCGATGCGATTCACCAGGCCATCGCCCTCCAGGCACTGGAGCGTCTGGACCAGCATGCGCTCGCTCACGCCATTGACCTTGCGCCGCAGCTCGCCAAAACGCAGCGTGCCCGACTCCAGCGCGATCAGCACCAATACGCCCCAGCGGCTGGTGATGTGCTGCAGCACCTCCCGCGAGGGGCAGGCGGCAACCAGCACATCGCCCCGCTGGAACTTAGCGGCAATTCCCATGTTTAGCTCCTTGAGAACACTGCTTGGATTGTAGATACGCGCTCTGCGCTAGCACTTACTATTTTGTGTGTACTTGCAGAAAGTAAGTGATATGCCTACATTCAATCCCCACCCCGGGCGGCTCTACTGCCCGGTCCCAGAAACCTGAAAGGACTTGAATGAAGACATCCCTACTGGCTGGCATGCTGGCCGTCGCCTGCGCGCTGCCGGCCTTGGCCCAGGAGGCCGTGCGTAGCGCGGCCAACGCCGACGCACTGTTTACCAGCCCAGACCCCAAGCTGCATGCCAACAAGCAGGTGGCCTACCATATAGTCAAGGACTTGCTGGAAGCCAACCACTGGGAACTGGCCGAGCGCTACATCGACAAGGACTACATCCAGCACAACCCCAACGCGCGCAATGGACGGGATGCCGTGGTGTATTTCTTCACCCAGATACTCAAGGTCCAGCCCACGCCGATTCCAGACAAACTGGGCCTGCCGGTCGCCGAGGTCATGGCCGAGGGCGATCTGGTAACGGTGGTCTACCCCCGCCGGGTGATCGACCCCAAACACCCCAACGGCAGCTACAGCACAGCCTGGTTCGACACATGGCGTATCAAGGATGGCAAGGCTGTCGAGCACTGGGACCCGGCGCTCACGAACGAAGCGCCCAAGCTGTCCAACTGACAGGCACCATCCAAAAAGCCGCGAAGTTCGCGGCTTTTTTGTTGGCAACGTCTGGTGCGGTGCCGGTGCGTCGTCAGGTGATGTGCGCGATGCGTAGCAAATTGGTGGTACCTGAGGTGGCGAAAGGCATGCCGGCTGATATCACGATGGTTTGCCCGGCTACGCCGAAGCCTTCGTTCAAGGCGGTGCGGCTTGCCAGATCACTCATTTCGGGTACGTCCACGACGTCGTGGCACAGCACGGCATGCACGCCCCAGACCAGCGCCAAGCGGCGTGCCGTGGCCAACCTGGGTGTCATCCCGATAATGGGGGCCTCGGGTCGCTCGCGGGCCATGCGCAGGGCCGAGTAGCCGGAGCTGGTGTAGGCCACCGTGGCCGCGGCCTGCAGCAAGCCCGTCACATGGCGCATGGCGTAGCCGATGGCGTCGGCGGCCAGTGCCTGGGGTTCGGAGCGCGACAGGTCGATGGAGCGGCGGTAGTTCGGGTCTGCTTCGGTATGCTGGATGATGCTGCTCATCATCTTCACCGCTTCTACGGGGTAGCGGCCACTGGCGGACTCGGCCGACAGCATGACGGCATCCGCGCCTTCGTAAATGGCGGTGGCTACATCCGAGGCTTCGGCTCGCGTGGGTACCGGTGCTGCGACCATCGATTCCAGCATCTGCGTGGCCACGATCACTGGTTTGCCGGCCTTGCGGCAGGCCTGGACAATGCGTTTCTGGATGGATGGCACCTGTTCGGCCGGCATTTCCACGCCTAAATCACCGCGCGCCACCATCACCGCATCGGTCTCTGCCACGATGGCGTCCAGGGAGGCAATCGCGGCGGGCTTTTCGAGTTTGGCCACGATGCCGGCCTGCCCGTTGACGATGTTGCGCACCTCCACCACGTCTTCCGGCCGCTGGACGAATGACAGCGCCACCCAATCGACGCCCAGGGTGAGCCCGTAAGCCAGGTCGGCGCGGTCTTTGTCCGTCAGGGCTGACAGCGGCAGTACCACGCCGGGCACATTAACGCCCTTGCGGTCCGACAGCTTGCCGCCATTGACGACGCGGGTTTCGGCGTAGTCCGCACCGCACTTCTCCACCCGCAGGCGCAACCTGCCGTCGTCCAGCAGCAGATCGGTTCCCACCTCCAGGGCAGCGAAGATTTCAGGGTGGGGCAGGGCGACGCGTGCAGCGTTGCCTGGCGTCTGCTTGTCCAGGTCCAGGCGGAATGCCGCGCCTTCTGTCAGGCTGATGGGGCCATCCGGAAACGTACCTATGCGCAGCTTGGGGCCTTGCAGGTCCAGCAGTACGGCAATGGGGCGGCCGCTGTCGCGCTCGATTCCGCGTATCAGGTCCAGCCGGCGTTTGTGGTCTTGCTGTGTGCCGTGGCTGAAGTTCAGTCGGAATACGTCGGCGCCGGCATCGAACAGGGCCTGGATGGTGGGGCCGTCGTCGCTGGCGGGGCCGAGGGTGGCGACGATTTTGGCGTGCTTGTTTCTGCGCATATCAAATGGTCCTGCTGGCGCCTGCATGCTCACCAGCTTCGGTGGCAATCAGAATGGCGCGAAAGTCGTTTACGTTGGTCAAGGTGGGGCCGGTGACGACCGAGTCGCCCAGCGCTTCGAAGAATCCGTGTCCGTCGTTGTCATCCAGGCGCTCACGCGGCCGCAGGCCCAGGGCCCAGGCGCGGGACAGCGTGTCGGGCGACAGCATGGCGCCGGCAATTTCTTCCTGTCCATCGACATCATCGGTGTCGCCCGCCAGGGCGTACACGCCGGCTTCGCCATTCAGGGCAATGCCCAGGGACAAAAGAAACTCCACATTGCGCCCGCCCCGGCCCCGGCCCCGCACGGTGACCGTGGTTTCGCCCCCCGACAGCAGCACGCAGGGCGCCTGGAAGGGCTGGGCCCGGCGGGCAATCTGCATGGCCATGCCGGCCATCGTCTTGGCTACGTCGCGGGCTTCTCCTTCGATGGCATCACCGAGGATATGGACGGCAAAGCCGGCTTGCCGAGCAACCGCGGCTGCGGCCTCCAGCGCCATCTGCGGCGTGGCGATGAAGCGGGTTTCTATGTGCGGCAAACGGCTGTCGCCGGCCTTCAGGCTCTCGCCCTGGCCGTTTTCCAGCAGTGCCAATGCAACTGGCGGAATCGGGATGCCGTAGCGGCGCAGGATGTCCAACGCATCGGCGCAGGTGCTGGGGTCGGCCACCGTGGGGCCCGAGGCGATATCGACAGGGTCGTCACCCGGCACGTCGGACAGCAGGAGGTTCAGCACCCGGGCGGGGTAGCACGCCGCCGCCAGGCGGCCGCCCTTGATGGCGGATAGATGCCTTCGCACGCAGTTCATCTCCCGGATGGTGGCGCCGCTGGCCAGCAGGGCACGGTTCAGCGCCTGCTTGTCGGCCAGGCTCAGTCCGGGCAGCGCCAGCGGCAGCAGGGCAGAACCGCCACCGGAAATCAGACACAGCACCAGGTCATCCGGGCCTAGCCCTTGCACCAGCGCCAGCATGCGTTTGGCGGCCGCTTCGCCAGCCGCATCCGGTACCGGATGCGCAGCTTCCACGATGTTTATGCGCTCGCAGGGCACGGCGTATCCGTAGCGCGTCACGACCAGGCCGGACAAGGGGCCGGGCCAGTGCTCTTCCACGGCTTTTGCCATGGCCGCTGATGCCTTGCCCGCGCCAATGACGACAAGTCGCCCCTTGGGCGGGCTGGGTAGGTGGGGCGGCACACAGAGCGCCGGCTGGGCTGCCGCAATTGCGGCATCGAACATGGCGCGCAGCAGATCGCACGGTACATCGGCGGACATGGCGGTTTGCTTGCCGGTCATGCTGCGTGGGCGCGCCGGTCACCCGGCGCAAACTCTTCGGTCGGGGCCACCCGTGCGGGGTTGCCGTCGGCAACGACTTCGATGGCGTGTGGGTGGGAGGCTTCCTCAGGCAGGGCTTTTCCGTCCAGCACCTGGGCCAGGCGCTCACGGTCCACGGAGCCCACCCAGCGGGCAATGGCGACCGTACCCACGGCGTTCCCGATGGTGTTGGTAATGGCCCGGGCTTCGGACATGAACCTGTCCACACCCAGCAGCAGCACCATGCCGGCGACGGGGATTTTGCCCATGGAGGCCAGCGTTGCCGCCAGCGTGATGAAGCCCGAGCCGGTGACGCCGGCTGAACCCTTGGACGTCAACAGCAGCACGCCCAGCACGACCAGTTGGTCGGTGATGGTCAGCGGCGTGTTGGTGGCCTGGGCGATGAAGATCGCGGCCATGGTGTAGTAGATGCACTGGCCATCGGGGTTGAAGGTCAGGCCCGCTGGCACCACCAAGCCCACTACAGGTTTGGACACACCAGCGAGCTCCAGCTTGCGCATCAGTTGGGGGACCACGGATTCAGAAGAACTGGTGCCCAGGACGGTGAAGAGTTCATCCTTGATGTATTTGAGGAACTTCCACAGGCTGAAGCCGGACATGCGGGCGATGGCGCCCAGCACCAGGGTCACGAACAAAAAGCAAGTCACGTACATCGTGGCCATCAGCTTGCCCAGCGAAACAATCGATCCCAGGCCGTATTTGCCTACCGTAAAGGCCATGGCGCCGAAGGCCGCTAGCGGCGCCAACCGCATCACCATGCCGACGATGGAGAAGATGCCATGCGTGAATGAGTCCAGGAAGTCCACCACCGGTTTGCCGCGCGACCCGATTTGCGAGAGCGCCACACCGAAGAAGGTGGCAAACACCAGGATTTGCAGAATGTCGTTCTTGGCCAGCGCATCCACGATGCTGGTGGGCACCAGGTTCAGCATGAAGTCTATAAAGCCCGTGGGCTTGGCGCCCGCTGCGGTGTAGGACGCGATGGCTTTGGTATCCAGCGAAGCGGCGTCGATGTTCATGCCGTCGCCGGGGCGAACTACATTCACCACCAGCATGCCTACCGCCAGCGCGAAGGTGGACAAGATTTCAAAGTAGATCAAGGCGCGCAGGCCAACCCGGCCCAGCTCCTTCATGTTCTCCATGCGCGCAATGCCAAGGGCTACCGTGGCGAAGATGATGGGCGCAAACACCATCTTGATCAGCTTGATGAACACATCTCCCAGCGGCTTGAAGTCACTGGCAATGTGGGGCGCGAAAAAACCCAAGGTGACGCCGGCGAACACGCCGATGAGCACTTGGACGTACAGCTTTCCGAAAAAGCGACGCATGGTTTGTCTCCTGGTATTTTGCGGGTACGGCGAGGTACTGCAGCTCTGTGCGGCTGCATTGGGGCGGCTGGCGGCTTGGCGCCAGCCCGGGGGCAGAAGAGGTGGCGACTGGAAGCTGCCGCCACCCTAGTTGGCTTTTAGTGGTCTTTATGCGGCTTTGCGCTGGCTCTGGGCTTGCAGCTGGTCGCACACGGCTTGCGTGACTTGGGCGGTGGTGGCCTTGCCACCCAGGTCGCCGGTGTGCAGTGCCGGGTTGGCCGTCACGCTTTCTATGGCTTGCATAACGCGGGCTGCGGCCTCGTTTTCACCCAGGTGCTCCAACAGCATCACGACTGACCAGAAGGTTCCCACGGGGTTGGCCAGGCCTTTGCCCATGATGTCGAAAGCCGAACCATGGATGGGTTCGAACATCGACGGGTAGCGGCGCTCCGGGTCGATATTGCCGGTGGGGGCAATGCCCAGGCTGCCGGCCAGTGCGGCGGCCAGGTCGCTCAGGATGTCGGCGTGCAGATTGGTCGCAACAATGGTGTCCAGTGTCGCAGGGCGATTGACCATGCGTGCCGTGGCCGCATCCACCAGCTCCTTGTCCCAGGTGACGTCGGGAAATTCCTTGCTGATCTGGAGTGCGATTTCGTCCCACATCACCATTGCGTGGCGCTGGGCATTGCTTTTGGTCACGACGGTCAGCAGCTTGCGGGGCCGCGACTGGGCCAGCTTGAAGGCAAAGCGCATGATGCGTTCCACACCGGCGCGCGTCATCATGGACAAGTCGGTTGCGGCCTCAATTGGGTGGCCCTGGTGCACACGGCCGCCCACGCCGGCGTATTCGCCTTCGGAGTTTTCACGCACGATGACCCAGTTCAGGTCGTCCGGGCCGCAGCGTTTGAGCGGGCCGTCGATGCCGGGCAAGATGCGGGTGGGCCGGACGTTGGCGTACTGGTCGAAGCCCTGGCAGATTTTCAGGCGCAGGCCCCAGAGGGTGATGTGGTCGGGGATGTGCGGGTCACCGGCCGAGCCGAACAGGATCGCGTCCTTGCCGCGCAGCGCGTCCAGGCCGTCGTCCGGCATCATGACGCCGTGTTCACGGAACCAGTCGCCACCCCATCCGAAGTCTTCGAACTCGAACCGGAAAGTGCTGCTGGAGCTGGCCAAGGCTTCCAGAACGTGTCGGCCTGCGGGCACGACTTCCTTGCCAATGCCGTCGCCGGGAATGGTTGCAATGCGGTAAGTCTTCATGGGTTGTCTCCGTAAGGTAGGTAAGTGGCCGTACTGTAGGGACTGGATGCATGCAAAAATCACCGTCAAATTCAAGCTATTGTTTACTTTAATTTAACAATTAACACCATGGGACAGAACGCCATTCAAGCCGCCGATCTGGGCTTTTTCTCCGCGCTGGCCAGTGCCGGCAGCCTGAGCGCGGCCGCCCGCGAGCTGGGCATCACCACGCCGGCCGTCAGCAAACATTTGGCGTTGATGGAGTCACGCGTGGGCGTGTCCCTGGTGAACCGAACCACCCGGCGCATGAGCCTTACCCAGGAGGGCGAGCTGTACCTGCAGCATGCGCGCCGCATCCTGGGCGAGATCGACGACATGGCGGAGCTGCTGGGCGGCGCGAAGTCGACGGCCAAGGGCTTGCTGCGGGTGAATGCCACGCTGGGCTTTGGCCGCAGCCATATCGCACCGCTGATATCGAAGTTCGTGCGCTTGCATCCCAAGGTAGAGGTGCAGCTCCAGCTGTCGGTGAACCCGCCGCCACTGACGGACGACACTTTTGACGTCTGCATCCGCTTTGGCGCGCCGCCGGATGCGCGTGTCATTGCCAAGCATATTGCGCCCAACCGCCGGCTGCTGTGTGCGGCGCCGGCCTATATCGAGGCCCATGGCATGCCCAAGGTGCCGCACGATCTGGTGCGCCACAACTGCATCGGCATCCGCCAGGGAGAAGAGGCCTACGGCGTATGGCGCCTGACCAGCGAGCGCGGCCGATCGGCGAAAACCGAGGCCATCAAGACCCGGGGTAACCTGACCACCAACGACGGGGAGATCGCAGTTAACTGGGCTCTGGACGGCCACGGCATCTTGATGCGTGCCGAGTGGGATATCCAGCGCTATCTGCGCAATGGGCGACTGGTGCAGGTACTGCCGCAGTGCTACACGCCGGACGCGGACATCCACGCGGTGTACCCGCCGCGCCACCAGACCACCGGGCGGGTTCGCGCGTTTGTGGATTTTTTGACGCTGTCGTTCCAGCAACAGGCAGAGCGTCCAGCGCCCGCCTGAGTTGGCTTAGAACTTCTCGTGCGGCGCCAGGTAGCGCCACTGGCCTACCGGCAAATTGCCCAGCATCACATTGCCGACGCGCACGCGCTTCAGGCCCACCACCTTCAGGCCCACCAGCTCGCACATGCGGCGGATCTGGCGTTTCTTGCCCTCGGTCAACACAAAGCGCAGCTGCTCGGGGTTTTGCCAGCTCACCTTGGCGGGTTTGAGTGCTTGGCCGTCCAGGCTCAGGCCGTGGCGCAGGCGCGCCAGCATGGCTGGGGGGAAGGCGCTTTGCACATCGCTGGTGACCGGGTCGTCGTCGTCAATGCGCACCAGCTGCTGGATCTTGCTGCCGGACTGCAGGCCGCCATAGGTGGCAGCGGCCGAGTTGGCGGCAGCGGGGTTGGCCACGCCGGTGTAGGCCACACGCACCAGGTATTCCTTTTCCATCACAGAGTCTTCGCCGATCAGCTGGCGGGCGATGCGGCCGTCCTGCGTCAGCACCAGCAGGCCGGTGGAGTCGATGTCCAGCCGGCCGGCCGGCACCAGGCTCCTGAGCTGGCTTCCGTGGAAGAAGAAGCGGGCGTTGTCATCGCGCCAGCGGTTCTGCGGCTGCACCAGGGTAATGGCCGGTTCGTGCCCGTCTTCGGCCTGGCCGCTCACAAAGCCCAGAGGTTTGTTGATCAGTATGGTGACCTGGTTGGCCTGCTGGCCGGTGGCCGCCTTGTCGATCTGGATGCGGTCGCTGGGCGTGACCTTGACGCCCATCTCGGCAACGGCGCCATTCACCTTGACCCAGCCCTTGGCGATCCATTCGTCGGCCTCGCGGCGCGAGCACATGTTCAGCTCGGCCATGCGCTTGTTGAGCCGTGTGGGCTCATTGCTGGCGGCGGGCCCGGCGGGTGGCGCGGCACGGCGGAAGGCTACGGTGGGATTCGGGGGCTTGATGGGGGTGTTCATGGTGTGCTATCAAATGAATAGCTGCCTGCGCATGATTTACCAGCGTCAGAGGCAGATTTTGCTTATATTTTAAGCGACCTGCCATGAACCCACCTTCGTTTCCTTCAGCCGCTGTTGCGGCCTCAGCTGCCGTTGCGGTTTGCCAGGGCAGGAATAAAAAGGTCAGACCATTTTTCTGGCTTGGTCTTGATGCTGCCAGCGAGGCCCATGAACTGGACGTATTGCATGATGCCATTGGGGATGGTGGAAAACTGCGTGTCCTTGTCGGCCAGCATCTTCTCTACTTCGTCACGCGGCAGGTCAATTTTGGAAACCCGGATGAAGGTGTCCGCCGCGCCCTTCTTGTCGCGCAGGATGTAGGCGTTGGCTTCTTCCTGGGCGGCCATGAAGGCCTGGGTCAGCTTGGGGTTCTGGTCGGTGAACTGCTTCAGCGCATAGACCACGTCCAGCGTGATATTGCCCAGCACGTCCGAGGAGTTGAGCACCCGTGAAATCCGCTTGTCCTTGATCTCCTGGTAGGAGAAGGGCGGGGAGGTGAAGTGGGCGGTGATTTCGGTTTTACCGGATAGCAGCGCGCCCACGGCTTCCGGGTGGCCCAGGCTGACCGTCAAGGGGTCGAGCTTGGCGTAGTTGGCCTGGCCGAATGCCTTCGCCACGGCCATTTGCAGTACGACTGCCGACAAAGATGTCTTGATGCCCGGGATGGCAATTTTGTCTTTGGGTGTGAAGTCGTTCAGTGACTTGATGGCCGGGTTATTGGTATTGAGCCAGAGAGGGGATGTGCTCATGGCACCCAGGCCAATCACCTCGGAGCGCGGAATGCCATGCGCCTTGGACCACAGGGTGATGAAGCCGGGTGCGCCGGTGCCGGCAATATCCAGATTGCCGGACAGCATGGCGTCGTTGATGACGTTGCCGCCGTCCAGCGTGGCCCAGGTGGTCTTGATGTCGCCCAGGCCCATTTTCTTGGCCTGCTTTTCGATGAGCTGCTGGTCGCGCATGACCATCAATGGCAGGTACAGGATGCCAAAGCCATGCGACAGGCGTACGGTGTCGGCCTCGGCATGGGCCGTGCCCGTGAAGCTGGTGAGCGAGAGGGCGGCGAGCGCCAGGCTGCAGACGGTGGTTTTGAATTTCATGTTTGTCTCCTTTGTTGTGTAGGGTGGCTTGGGTGCTGCGTCAGATATGCATGCCCCAGCGGCGGATGGTGCGTTTTTCCACACTGGCAAAAATCACGTTCTCCACGAACAGGCCGATGAGGATGACGAAGAACAGGCCGGCAAAGACATTCGCGGTCTCCAGCTGGTTGCGGTTCTCAAAGATGTACCAGCCCAGGCCGCCCTTGCCGGATGACACGCCAAACACCAGCTCCGCCGCGATGAGCGTGCGCCAGGCGAAGGCCCAACCCACTTTCAGCCCGGTCAGTATGCTGGGAAAAGCGGCCGGAATCAGGATCAGACGCACCAGCGAGAAGCGTTTCAGCCCGTAGTTCTGCCCCACCATGCGCATGGTGTTGGACACGGCGCGGAAACCGCTGTGCGTATTCAGGGACACGGCCCACAGCACCGAGTGCACCAGCACGAAGATGATGCTGCCCGTACCCAGCCCGAACCAGATCAGGGCCAGCGGCAGCAGGGCAATCGCGGGCAGGGGGTTGAACATGGAGGTCAGGGTTTCCAGAAAGTCCGTGCCAATCTTGGAACTGATGGCCAGCGTGGTCAGCAGCGTGGCCAGGCCTATGCCTATGCCGTAGCCGATCAGCAGCGTTTGCAGGGACACAGCGGCGCGCTCCAGCAGCACGCCGCTGCGGATTCCCGACTGGAATGCGTCGAAGGTGTCGGTGAACGAAGGGAACAGCAGGGCGTTGTTCAGCCAGCGCCCGTACACCTCCCACACCAGGGCCAGCAGGGCCAGTATCACCAGCTTGCGCAGCCAGGCTTTCTGGTACAGGTTCTCGAATGCGGACAGTGGGCGCTGTACCTGCTCCACATCGCCCTTCACAGGGTTCAAGACGATTTCGGGGCGCACAAAGGGTTGCGCGGTGCTTGTGGCGGTATTCATGGCGATGGAACCTCGGCGTGTTCGTGGGCGAAAAGCATGTCGTTGATGCGCGCTTCCAGCTCGGCCTGCGCGGATGTGCCCATCTGCTCGGCGGGAATGCTGTTGAGCTCGGCCTTGACTTGGCCAGGGTGCGGCGACAGCAGCAGGATGCGGGTGCCGATCTTGATGGCTTCTTCAATCGAGTGGGTCACAAACAGCACGGTAAAACGGGTGTCGTCCCACAGGCGCAGAAGCTCGTCCTGCATCTTGCGGCGCGTCAGCGCATCCAGTGCGGCAAAGGGCTCATCCATCAGCAAGACCGCGGGTTCCATGGCCATGCCGCGGGCGATGGAGACGCGCTGCTTCATGCCCCCGGACAGGGTATGCGGGTAGCTGTCGATGAACTTGGCCAAACCCACTTTATCGATGTAGTAGGCCGCGCGTTCGGCGGCTTCCCGGCCCTGGAGCCGGCCGCTGGCATGCAGGGCAAACTCCACGTTCTGGCGCACGGTCTTCCAGGGCAGCAGCTGGTCGAACTCCTGGAACACCATCATCCGGTCCGGTCCGGGCTCGCGCACTTCCTCTCCATGGAGACGGATTACACCGTGGGTGGGCTGCAGGTAACCCCCTATGGCTTTCAGCAGTGTGGACTTACCGCAACCTGATGGGCCCAGTAATATGTAGCGGTCCGATGGATAGACTTTGAAGCTGACCTGTTGCGCTGCGGTGACCAGGAAGTTGCTCGTCTTGTATTGCAGTGTGACCTTGTCAATTTCAAGCAAAGGCGCCTGTGCCGGGCCGGCGCCCATGCCTTGCGGGGCGCGCGTGTTGGGTGGATGTTCCACTTTTGTCTCCAGATGTTTTTATGAACTTACGGAGACGGATGCTAGGAAGCTTGCCTGTAATGAATCTGACAGCTATGGAGAGTCCCGATGCGCATACTGCTGGTGGAAGATACGGTCGATGTGGCGCAGGCGGTGGTCGCCGCCATGGCACATATTGGCCATGTGGTGGATTGGGAGTCGAACGGGCGCAAGGCCTTGCCCATGGTGGTGTCCGCGCACTACGACCTGGTGGTGCTGGACGTGATGTTGCCGGAGGTGGATGGCTTTGAATTGCTGCGGCAGATCCGCGCCAAGGGCTTGCCAACGCAGGTGCTGATGCTGACCGCCTGCGCGGAAATCGACGAGCGTGTGAAGGCCCTGGACATGGGGGCGGACGACTATCTGGTCAAGCCCTTTGACTTCCGGGAACTGGAGGCCCGTATCCGCTTGCTGCTACGGCGCCGGGAGGGATCGCACACGAATGCCCTGGTGTGCGGCAACCTCACCATCGACCGCAAGACCCGTGGCGCCCTGCTGAACGGCCAGCCGCTGGAGCTGACCCGGCGTGAGGTCACTTTGCTGGAAATCATTGCCTCGCGTCCGGGCCGTATCTTTGGCAAGGACGAGCTGATGGACAAGATGTTCACCATCGACGACAACCCGAATGCCAACACCGTGGAGCAGTACATCGCCCGCATCCGCAAGAAGCTGACGCAGGCAGACTTCGAGATCCGCACGCTGCGCGGGCTGGGCTACCAGGTGACGATGAAATGATCGTTGCGCGTGGCTCCCTGTACACCCGGTTGGTTGTACGCATTGGTGGTGTGCTGGTCGTTAGCGCCGTACTGCTGCTGGTCTCCATCTGGGTGACGACGCAGTTTGCCGCCAATGAGACCTATGACCGAATGCTGGTCGGCAACGCTTTGCAGATCGCGGAGAACACGATCGTTCAGGAGGGTTCCGTGAGCGTGGATGTTCCGTTGGCCGCGTTCACCCTGACCCCGGGTGATCAAACCTTTTATGCGGTGCAGGATCACAAGGGACGCACTATTGCTGGCGACCCCAATTTCAGGCCCAGGATCGAGTGGAGTCGGCTGGAGGAAGGCCCTTTGCTGTATGACGGTGAGTACCAGGATCTGCCCGTCAGGATTGCGGTAGTGGGCCGGCGGATGACGATCGCGGGTGAGCATCCATGGGCCGTCATTGCCATTGCACAGACAACCGCGGGACGCCGCTCGTTTGCCAAAAGTCTGGACCTGAAGGCGACTGTCATCATCTTGGTGATGGGCCTGCTCACGGTTGCGGCGGCGCTCTTCACGCTATACCAGGCCTTGTCTCCATTGGTCAAAATCGAAAAGGCCATTGCGAGCCGTGACCCCAATGATTTGTCACCCTTTGCGCAGGCGGTACCTGTTGAAATCTTTTCGCTGGTGAATGCCATCAATGGTTTCATGCGCAGGCTGTCAGAACATAGGTTTGCCCTGGAGCACATGATTGGCGACGCGGCCCACCAACTACGCACCCCAATTGCCTCGATGGTCTCGCAGACGGAAATGCTGTCCATACAAACGGATGAGGGCGCACGTCGCGCGCATGTGGAGCGCTTGCGCGAGCTCAGTCTGAATTTGGCGAAGCTGGTCAACCAGCTCATCAACTACGCCATGGTGCAACACCGTTCCATGAACCCGGAATTCTCGTCCATCGATCTGTCCGAACTGGTTCGCCACGAGGTGGCGGAGATACTGTCTGGCAGCGCAACCCGTGACCTGGATATTGAAATGCGGGTGCCAGATGGGCCTTGCAAAGTGAGGGGCGACCCAACCACGCTGGCGGAGTCCATCAAGAACGTGACCCACAATGCCTTGCAGTACGGGGCGCCGAGGTTGTTCCATGTGTACATCAGGGAACAGGGAGGCAACTGGGTGGTGCAGTTCGAGGATGATGGCGCCGGGATCGACTTCGCGCACCAGGATCGCCTCAGGCAACCATTCGCGGTTCGCGTGGGCGGGCGTATTGGCGCAAGTCTTGGACTGTCGATTGTGGACCGCGTCATGCGCGCACATGGCGGTCACTTGCAGTTTGCGCGCACGGCTGATGCGCATTTTGTGGTTGAACTGGTCTTGCCGAAGCTGTTGTAGGGCAACGCTGAACAAGTTCCTCGCGGTCTGCTGCGTTGCAAATCCTCGCCATAGCCCAGGCCATGTCTGTGGTTTGCGCCTTGCATCCCATCTCGATCCAATGCGTGCAATCTCGCGGACTTATTCAGCGTCGCCTTGGCACCGCAGCGTTGGCATCAGGGGAAGCCGGGCTACGCTCACATGACCAGCCGGTAGCCCACCGCGGTTTCGGTCAGCAGGTGCTGCGGCTGCGTCGGGTCGGCCTCCAGTTTTTGCCGCAGATGGCCCATGTAGATGCGCAGGTAGTGGCTTTGCTGGGTGTGTGCCGGGCCCCAGACCTCGCGCAGCAGCTGGCGCTGCGTCAGTACCCGGCCGGCATTGGCGATCAGCACGGCCAGCAGGCGGTACTCGATGGGGGTCAGGTGCACTTCTGCGCCATCCCGGCGAACCAGGCGGGCGGTGCGGTCCACCTCCACCGTGCCGAAGCGGAACACGGGGTCGGCCTCCACACTGCCGTCGGCGGTGGCGGCCCGCGGGCGCCGCCGGTTGGCGCGCACGCGGGCCAGCAGCTCGCCCACGCCAAAGGGCTTGGTCAGGTAGTCGTCGGCACCGGCGTCGAGTGCGGCGATTTTGTCGGCCTCGTCGCTGCGCGCTGACAGCACGATGATGGGCACGGCGGACCAGCCGCGCACGTCGCGTATCACGTCCAGCCCGTCGCCATCCGGCAGGCCCAGGTCCAGCACCAACAGGTCGGGCTTGCGCGTGCCGGCCTCGGTCAGGCCGCGCTGGGCGGTGTCGGCCTCGAACACCTGCCAGCCCTCACCCTCCAGCGCGCTGCGCACGAAGCGGCGGATGTGGGGTTCGTCTTCGATGAGAACGGCGACAGGTGTGCTCAAGGTAAATCCGGTGCGGGCCGGCGTGGCAGGGTAATGCTGAATTCTGCCCCACCGCCGACGGCGTTGGTGGCAATGATTTGCCCACGGTGGGCGTCCACGATGGCTTTGCAGATGGCCAGGCCCAGGCCCACGCCGGGTGTGGCGGACTCGGCGTTGCCGCGGGTGAATTTGTCGAACAGCGCGGCCTCGCGGCCCAGCACGGCCTTGGGCAGGCCGGGGCCGTGGTCGCGTACGGCCAGCACCAGGCTGGTGGGCGTGGCGTGGGCGCGCAGCACGATGGAGGGGCGGCCGTATTTGGCGGCATTTTCCAGCAGGTTCACCAGCACGCGCTCCATCAGCACGGCATCGAATTCCACCAGCGGCAGATCAGCGGGTACTTGGGTCTGCACGCCGATGCCCTGCAAGGCCGGGGCGGCAGCGCGAATGGCCGCGCCCACCAGTTCCTCCACCGACTGCCATTCGCTGCGCAGCGCCACGCCATCGTTCTGCAGCCGTGCCATGTCCAGTAAATTGGTGACCAAGGCCGACAACTCGCGCGCTTGCACCACCATGGACTGGGCCATGCCGATCTGCGCGGAGGCCAGTGGTGGCTGCGAGCTTTGCAGCGACTCGGCCAGGCCCATCAGCGCCGTCAGCGGTGTGCGCACATCGTGCGAGATGGCGGCCAGCAAGGTGTTGCGCAGGCGCTCGGACTCCATATGCACCACGGCCTGCTGCGCTACCTCCACGTAGTGCACGCGCTCCAGCGCAATGGCGATCTGCCGGGCCAGGGTCTGCAGCAGCTGCTGCTGTTCGGGTATCAACAGCCAGCGCGCCTGCGTGGGTTTGAGCGCCAGCACGCCGCGCACCCGCATGGGGGCTTGCAGTGGCACGCAATGCCAGGGGTGGGCGGGCAGGGTGGTGGTGGCCAGGCCGGCGCTCTGACCGGTGCGTAGCGCCCAGTCGGCAATGCCGGGGTCGAAGTCGTGCGGCAGCAGGGTGGGCAGCTGCAGATGGCTGGCACCGCCTTGCGCGGCATCGCCGTGTTCGGCGACCAGCACCATCACCTTGCCGCCTTTGACAGGGTCGTAGACCAGGCCCTCTACCTGCGTGAACAGGCGCTGCACGGCGGCCTGGCCGATCTCCACTACCTGGCTGGTCAGCAGCGCACCCGACAGCTCCCGGCTCAGGTCGAACAGCGCCTGGGCGCGGCGCTCGCGGCTGGCTGAGATGCGCGCGGCAAACCGCAGTCCGGCCGTCAGCTGGCCGATCAGCAGGCCAATCGCCAGCATGACGGCAAAGGTCACCAGGTACTGGATGTCGCTCACCGCAAACGAGAAGCGTGGTGACACGAAAAAGAAGTCAAAGGCCACTACGTTCAGTACCGCCGCCAGCGCCGCCGGGCCACGGCCAAAACGCAGCGCCACCAGCACCACGGCGGCCAGGAACAGCATCACGATATTGGCCAGGTCCAGCCGGTTGGCCAGAGGCAGCACCAACAGGGTGACCAAGGCAGAGCTGCCGGCGGCCCAGGCGTGCGGCAGCCAGGGGTGGCGCTGCGCGGCCTGTTCCTCGTCCTCCACATTGCGCACTAGGCTGATGGGCAGGCGGCGCGCACTGTGGCTTTGGCCTACCTCCACCAGCTCCAGCGTGGGCGCCAAGGTGGCCAACTGGCGCGTCATGGAGCGCTCCCAGCGGCGCCAGACTTGCCAGCGTGGCGGTACGCTGGGTCGGCCCAGCACCAGGGTTGCGCAGTTCAGGGTTTGCGCTTGGCGCACCAGTTCCACGGCGGGGTTGTTGCCGGTGAGCACCGCGGTGTCTGCTCCCAGGGTTTCGGCCAGTTGCAGCACGGTGAGGATGCGGTCGCGTTCGGTCGCCACCAGCAGCTGCAGCTGCGGGGTTTCCACATAGGCTGCGTACCAGCGCACGTTCAACTGGCCGGCCAGGCGGGCGGCGCTGCGCACCGTGTGCTCCGCGCCTTCCTGCGGGCCGATGCAGGCCAGGATAGCGCCCGAGGTGTTCCATACGGCCTGTTGGCCGCCGCCAGACTGCTCCACCCGGTAGCTACGCACATCGTCTTCCACATGCTCGGCGGTACGGCGCAGGGCGATTTCGCGCAGCGCTATCAGGTTGCCCTTGCGGAAGAAGTTCTGCGTGGCGCGCGCGGCCTGCTGCGGCATGTAGACCTTGCCCGCCTGCAGCCGGGCGGTGAGTTCGTCCGGTGTCACATCGACCAGGATGACTTCGTCGGCACTGTCCAGCACGGTGTCGGGCACGGTTTCATGCACGCGGATGCCGGTGATGGCGCCCACCGTGCCATTCAGGCTTTCCAGGTGCTGCACATTGATGGCAGACCAGACGTCGATGCCGGCGGCCAATAGTTCCTGCACGTCTTGCCAGCGCTTGGGGTGGCGCGAGCCCTCCACATTGGTGTGGGCCAGCTCGTCCACCAGCAGGATGGCGGGCTTGTGTGCCAGCGCCGCATCCAGATCAAATTCGGGCAGCGACTTGCCTCGGTAAGGCAGCTGGCGCAGGGGGAGTTGATCCAGGCCAAGCAGCAGTGCAGCGGTTTCACTGCGACCGTGGGTTTCCACCACGCCCACCAGCACTTCTTTGCCGGATTTCTGGGCCTGTTGTGCCGCACTGAGCATGGCGTAGGTTTTGCCCACCCCGGCATTGGCACCGAAGTAGATGCGCAAGCGGCCCCGCGTGCGCGCTACATCCTGCTCCTGCAGGCGCTGCAGCAGGGCGTCGGGGTCGGGGCGGTTTTCGGTCATTCGCAGAGGTTACTGCATGGCATTACTGTAGGGCGTCCAACGCCAGGTTCAGTTGCAGCACATTCACCTGCGCCTCACCCAGAATACCCAGCAGCGGGTGCTCGGTATATTGGCCTACCAGCGCCTCTATCTTGGCCAGTTCCAGGCCGCGTGCCTTGGCCACGCGGGCAATCTGGAATCGGGCCGCCGCCGGGCTGATGTGCGGGTCCAGCCCGCTGGCGGATGCCGTCACCAGGTCCACCGGCACCGGCGCGGTGTTGCCGGGGTCGGCATCGCGCAGGGCCTGGATGCGGCCTTTCACCGCGTCCACTAGCGCGGGGTTCAGCGGCCCCTGGTTGGAGCCGCTGGAGGCGGTGCCGTTATACGGCTGTGGGCCGGTGGCCGAGGGGCGGCCCCAGAAGTGCTTGGGGTCGCTGAAGTTTTGACCAATCAGTGTGGAACCTACCGGCTTGCCGTCACGCAGCACCAGGCTGCCTGCGGCTTGGGTGGGAAACACCGCCTGGCCCACACCGGTGACGACCAGCGGGTAGGCCACACCGGTGAGCACGGTCAGCGCGGTGAATAAAACCAAAGTAGGGCGAAGAATAGCGTTCATGTTGAACTCCTTAAACAAGGTGCAGGGCGACCAAAATCAGGTCGATGATCTTGATGCCGATGAAGGGCACGACCAGCCCGCCCAGGCCGTAGACCAGCAGGTTGCGGCGCAGCAGGGCAGCGGCACCCACGGGCCGGTAGCGCACGCCCTTCAAGGCCAGCGGCACCAGGAACATGATGACCAGGGCGTTGAAGATCACCGCCGACAAGATGGCCGACGAGGGGCTGCCCAGCCGCATCACGTTCAGCGCCGCGAGCTGCGGGTAGGTGGTGACGAAGATCGCCGGGATGATGGCGAAGTACTTGGCCACGTCGTTGGCAATCGAGAAGGTGGTCAGCGAGCCGCGCGTCATCAGCAGCGCCTTGCCGGTTTCCACGATTTCCAGCAGCTTGGTGGGGTTGGAGTCCAGGTCCACCATATTGCCTGCCTCCTTGGCGGCCTGCGTGCCGCTGTTCATGGCCACGGCCACGTCGGCCTGGGCCAGAGCCGGTGCGTCGTTGGTGCCGTCACCGGTCATGGCTACCAGGCGGCCTTCGCTCTGGTACTGGCGGATCAGGGCCAGCTTTTGCTCGGGCGTGGCTTCGGCCAGGAAGTCGTCCACACCGGCTTCGGCGGCGATGGCGGAGGCCGTGAGTTTGTTGTCGCCGGTGATCATCACCGTCTTGATGCCCATGCGGCGCAGCTCGCCAAAGCGCTCCTTGATACCGGACTTGACGATGTCCTTCAGTTCCACCACGCCCAGCACGGTGTTGCCCTCTGCAACCACCAGCGGCGTGCTGCCCCGGCGGGCTACGTCGTCGGCATGGCGTGCTACCTCGGTGGGCATGCGGCCGTTCTGGGCCTGCACGTATTTGCGCATGGCATCCACCGCGCCCTTGCGCAGCACGCGCAGGTTGCCGTCGGCGCTGTGCACGTCCACGCCGCTCATGCGGGTCTGTGCGGTGAAGGGCACTTCGATGATGTTGCCGACCAGCGGCTGTACCGCACCCAGGCGCTGGGCCAGGGCCACGATGCTGCGGCCTTCGGGGGTTTCATCAGCCTGCGAGGCCTGTGCGGCGCAGGTCGCCAGTTGGGTATCGCCCACGCCGGGGGCGGGGAAGAAGGCCGAGGCCTGGCGGTTGCCGTGGGTGATGGTGCCGGTCTTGTCCAGCAGCAGCACGTCCACGTCGCCAGCGGCTTCCACCGCGCGGCCCGAGGTGGCGATCACGTTCGCCTGCATCATGCGGCTCATGCCGGCCACGCCCACGGCCGACAGCAGGCCGCCGATGGTGGTGGGGATCAGGCATACCAGCAGTGCGATCAGCGCCGTCATGCTGACCACGGTGCCTGCGCCCGCTGCTTGCACACTGAACACCGAGAACGGCAGCAGCGTCACGGTGACCACCAGGAACACAATGGTCAGCGCCACCAGCAGAATCGTCAGCGCGATCTCATTGGGCGTCTTCTGGCGCTTGGCGCCCTCGACCATGCTGATCATGCGGTCCAGGAAGGACTCGCCGGGGTTCACGGCGATGCGCACTACTAGCCAGTCGGACAGCACGCGGGTGCCGCCGGTGACCGATGCAAAGTCGCCACCCGACTCGCGCACCACCGGTGCCGATTCGCCGGTGATGGCGCTTTCGTCCACCGAGGCCACGCCTTCGATGACCTCGCCGTCCAGCGGGATCAGGTCGCCGGTTTCCACCAGCACCACGTCGCCCTTGCGCAGGTTCTCGGCCTCTTCGGGCAGCCAGGTGGAACCATGTTTGGGTTTGCTCAGTTTTTTGGCCACCGTGCTTTTCTTCAGGCCACGTAGTGATGCGGCCTGGGCCTGGGCTCGGCCTTCGGCCAGGGCTTCGGCAAAGTTGGCGAACAGCACGGTAAACCACAGCCACACCGCCACGTTCAGCACGAAGCTGGCCGTGCCGTCGCCGCTTTGCAGCGCCAGCGCGCCGAACAAGGTGGTCAATATGCTGCCGATGTAGACCACGAACATCACCGGGTTGCGCCATTGCACGCGGGGGCTGAGCTTGGTGAAGGCGGCGCTCAGCGCCGGCTTAAGCAAAGCCGGGTCCAGCAGCACCAGGGACTTGGATGTAGTCATACCAATGACTTTCTGAAATTTAAACAATTAGGGCCTGTAGCGCAGGTACTACCTGCGCAGGTAGCTATGAAATATGTAGCGTTCACTTGCCAGCCCAGAGCGTCAGGTGTTCGATCACTGGGCCCAGGGCTAAGGCTGGGACGTAGTTCAAAAGGCCTACCAGCAGCACCGTGCCGATCAGCAGCGTGACGAACAGCGGGCCGTGCGTGGGCAGGGTGCCGCTGGTCACCGGCAGGCGCTGCTTGGCGGCCAGTGCACCGGCAATCGCCAGGACAGGAACGATCACGCCAAAGCGGCCCAGCCACACGGCAATGCCCAGCAGCACGTTGTAGAACGGTGTGTTGGCCGACAGCCCGGCGAAGGCGCTGCCGTTGTTGTTGGCCGCCGAGCTCAGCGCATACAAAATTTCGCTGAAGCCATGCGCCCCAGGATTGGCAATACCCGCCACACCTGCACCGGACAGCACCGCCACCGCCGTGCCCGCCAGCACCACGATGGGTGTGACCAGGATGGCGATGGAGGTGAGCTTCATCTCATGCACCTCAATCTTCTTGCCCAGGTATTCGGGCGTGCGGCCAATCATCAGCCCGGCGATGAACACCGCCAGGATGGCGAAGATCAGCATGCCGTACAGGCCCGAACCCACGCCACCGAACACCACCTCGCCCAGCTGGATCATCACCAGCGGCACCATGCCGCCCAGGGGGGTGAACGAGTCGTGCATGGCATTCACTGCGCCGCAGGATGCCGCGGTGGTGATCACCGCGAACAGGCTGCTGGCGTTGATGCCGTAGCGCAGTTCCTTGCCTTCCATATTGCCGCCGGCCTGCAGGCTGCTAGACACCTGGTCCACACCCAGCGGTGTGAGCAGCGGGTTGCCAGCTTGCTCTGCGGGGATGATGGCGATGACCGCCACCACGAACATTACGGTCATGGCCGCCAGCACGGCCCAGCCTTGGCGCTTGTCGCCCACCACGCTACCAAAGGTGAAGCACAGTGCGGCCGGGATCAGGAAGATGGACAGCATCTGAAAGAAGTTGCTCAGCGCCGTGGGGTTCTCGTACGGGTGGGCCGAGTTGGCGTTGAAGAAGCCGCCACCATTGGTGCCCACCATCTTGATGGCCTCTTGCGACGCCACCGGGCCCATGGGCAGGGTTTGCGTCTGGGTCTTGGCGTCTTCCAATACCGGTTGGCCCTTGGCATCCAGCACGGGCTGGCCGGCCGCATCCACCTTGGGTTGCTGGAAGGCGGTGACTTCGAGCGTGGTCACATCCTTGTAGCTGTCAAAGTTCTGCACCACGCCCTGGCCGATGAGGAACACCGCAAACACCAGCGACAGCGGCACCAGTACCCAGGCGGTGACGCGCACCATATCCACCCAGAAGTTGCCGATGACGGCGGTGGAGCGCGCAGCGAAGCCGCGCATCAGCGCAAACACCACGGCCACGCCGGTGGCGGCCGAGAAGAAGTTTTGCACCGCCAGTGCCAGCATCTGCGTCAGGTAGCCCATGGTGGACTCGCCTGCGTAACCCTGCCAGTTGGTGTTGGTCACAAAGCTCACCGCGGTGTTGAAAGCCGAGTCGGGGCTGATGGGCGCCAGGGCCTGCGGGTTCAGCGGCAGCCACAGCTGCAAGCGTTGCAGCGCGTAGACCACCAGCACGCCTAGCGTGTTGAAGGCCAGCAGGGCCAGTGTGTAGTGGGCCCAGTGCATGGACTTGTCGGGGTTGGTACCGGCCAGGCGGTACAGCGGCGCTTCCACGCGGCGCATCCAGCCAGGAATGCGCCCCTCCGCCAGCCGCGCCAGCCACAGGCCCAGCGGCCAGGCCGCGGCCAGCAGCACCACAAGATACAGGGCCAACAGGCCCCAAGCGTTGGCGTTCATCAGAACTCCTCAGCGCAGATCAGCGCGTAGACCAGGTACGCCAGCAACAGCACGGCGCACACACCACCCAGGCCATAGAGCATGTCGAGCGGGATCATGCGCGGCCTCCCTTTGGTTTTTCGAGCTTCTGGAAGCCCTTCACCAGCAACACCATCACACCCCACAGCAAGCCTGCGCCCGCCAGATAGACCACGTCCATACGACACCTCTTTTTTCAGAAATTGATGGGGGAAGCTTATGTAAGCAGGCGTAAAAACGGGGTAGAGAGGAGGTGCAGGGGTATAAAGAAAGCGTAAAAATGCGGGGGGGCTTGGCTATTGCACATAGTGCTATAGCTGTTTAAAATAACGCCATGAAACGCGTCTTCAAGATCAAAACGTTTGACCGCTGGGCGCGGAAAGTCTTGACCGATGCGTTGCTATGCCAAGCGGCCCGTGAAATTGAGCAAGGGCTTTTCGAAGCGGACCTTGGAGCCGGCGTGTGTAAAAAGCGTGTGGCAGTGCCGGGCCAGGGTAAAAGTGGTTCCACCCGCACGTTGGTAGCCAAGAAGCATAAAGACGCCATCTTCTTCCTGGCGGGTCGCGAGAAGAGCCAGCCAGGGTCTGATTTTTCAGACAAGGAAGTCGATGCCGTAAAAATTATTGCGGCCAGTTTGCAGCAGGCCAATATGGTTCAACTCACTGCGCTGGTGGCTGCTGATGTACTAAAGGAAATTTGCCATGTCTAAAACCAAACCGCGCGACCCCAACCGCATAGTGGATGAAATGATGGAAATGGCCCAGGCGCTCCAGGGGCATGCGCTGATCTCCAAGCAAGACATGGCCAAGATGCAGCTGATCTGCAAGAAGCCCCCCGCCTACACACCGGAGAACGTAACCTACATCCGCGTTGAAAAAGCCAAGGTCAGTCAGTCTGTGCTGGCATCCATCCTGAACGTCAGCCTGTCCGCCGTACAAAAGTGGGAGTCCCCTGGCTCTGGCCGGCACCCCAGCGGCGCAGCGGCCAAGTTGCTGCAATTGATCGAGGCGCGGGGGTTGGAGGCGATTGTTGCTTAAGCTCCAATCGGAATCCGGCGATTGGGTTTTGTGGGCAGCTTGCCGCCGACTCAAACGGTAGCCGCGATGTCTTTCGATTTCGTGGAACCACAAGAGTTCTTTCGTCTCCTGTATCAGGAGTTGGCGTTTTGTGATGGGATTGGCAAAGTGATGCTGGCTGCAGGCATGCTTGAAACCAATCTTCGCATCTACCTAAAAGCAAAGGGGTGCAAGAATGTTCGGGCTAACGCTACTCTGGGCCAGATGGTGAAGCAGATGAAAGAGAGTCAGCTTCTAAGCCGAAAGGGGGAAATGCATTTCGACGATCTGGCAATGAAGCGTAATTATTTGACCCACAGTTTGTATGACTTGTTTTCGGAAGTCGTCGAGGAATCAATACTTCCCTGCCATCAGTTAGTCGATGTTGATGTTCATATGTTCGTTAGCAAAGCGCAGAATTTGGCAGGGGATTTTCTTCACTTCGCAAAACATGTGGCGTTGGCTGACCCAAACAAAAATCTGTTGCTATGAAGTTAACCGCATCGGACGTCGCAGGCTAAGGATGTTTTCACAGGCTGTGCTCGGGGTGTTTTCAATTCAAATTGCGCATCCCCAGTTTTCACTCGTTCAGTGCCGTTGCGTTTTGCGCTGCAGTTGCCCTCGTGTTCCACGGGTATGGAGCACCATCGCGGTAAAGTAGGCGGCCGCCGTCCGGCATGTCCACATGCATACGGTTTGCCACGCACGCGGGAGCATGACTGCCGTCGGGCATGGGCCTTATTTCACACCACTAATCTTCAAAGGAAAACCATGGCGATACAGACTCAACGGCCTACCGCCGCATTTGTGGGCGCATCCTGGATTGCGCTCCTGGTCGGGGCTGCCGTCTACATGTTTGGCCTGTCCAACGCGACCATGCAGTTGAACGAGAAGGGCTACTACCTGACCGTGCTGCTGTACGGCCTGTTTGCCGCCGTGTCCCTGCAAAAGTCGGTGCGTGATCGGATGGAAGGCATTCCTGTCACCGGCATCTACTTTGGCCTGTGCTGGCTGTCGCTGGCGATCGTGGTGGTGCTGCTGTCGGTGGGGCTTGTGAATGCCACGCTGGCGCAAAGCGAGAAGGGCTTCTATGCCATGTCCTTCCTGCTCAGCCTGTTTGGCGCGGTCGCGGTGCAGAAGAACACCCGTGACATCGCGCTGTTCAAAAGCGATGCGTCGACCGTCGAGGCCAGTCAAGACCGCTCTTGAGCCTGGCCGCCGCGACCGTTAGCCGTGCACCGGCAGCGCGTTCAGCGGGATGCGCAGATAGGCCACGCCGTTGTCGTTCGCAGGCGGCATATGGCCCGCGCGCACGTTGACCTGGATGGACGGCAGGATCAGCGTGGGCACGTCCAGTGTGGCGTCGCGGGCGGTACGCATGGCGACGAATTCGGCTTCGGAGATGCCGTCGCGCACATGGATGTTGTGGGCGCGCTGCGCGGCCACCGTGGTCTGCCATGCGGGCGCACGGCTGCTGGGCGGGTAGTCGTGGCACACGTACACCGTGGTGTCGGGCGGCAGGGCCAGCAGGCGGTGGATGGAGGCGTAGAGCTGGTGCGCGTCACCGCCGGGGAAGTCGGCGCGGGCCGTGCCTACGTCGGGCATGAACAGGGTGTCACCCACGAACACCGCGCCGTCTACGTCACCGTCGATGTAGTACGCCATGTCGGCCGGGGTGTGGCCAGGCACCGGCAGGGCGGTGGCCTCGATCTCACCGATGTGGAAGGTTTCAAAGTCGCGGAACAGGTGGTCGAACTGGCTGCCGTCGGGCAGGAAGCTGCGCTCCAGGTTGAACAGCTTTTGGAACGTGGCCTGCACGGTGCGGATGCGCTCACCAATGGCGATGCGGCCGCCCAACTTGTTTTGCAGGTAGCGTGCACCTGACAAGTGGTCGGCATGGGCATGGGTTTCCAGAATCCAGTCCAGTTGCAGGCCGTGCGCTTGCACATAGGTGGCCAGCCGGTCGGCGGACGTGGTGGACGTGTGGCCGGATTTGAAGTCGTAGTCCAGCACCGGGTCGATGGCGGCGGCGCGGCGGGTGGTGGGGCACCAGGCGACGTACGACACGGTCCAGGTTGCGGGATCGAAAAAGCCTTCGGTATGCAAGCGGGTGGTCATGACTGGGCTCTACAGTTGTTTGATATATATTATATAAATTTGTATAATAAAAACAAGAGCCACTTTCGATATCTAGCCATGACACAAGCCTCCGATGCCATCGACCCCGCCGTGCTGCGCGGTGCCGCCCACCATGCGGTGGCCGCCATGAAGGTGCTGGCCAATGAAGACCGTTTGCTGCTGTTGTGCCAGCTGTCGCAAGGCGAGATGTGCGTGGGCGACTTGGAGCAGCGGCTGGACATTCGCCAGCCCACGCTGTCGCAACAGCTGGGCGTGCTGCGCAACGAGGGTGTGATCGCCCCGCGCCGCGAGGGCAAGAACATCTACTACAGCGTGGTTGACCCCGCGATGCTGGAAATTCTGGCGGTGCTGTACCGCCTTTACTGCCCCAAGGAGGCGTGATGACCCTGGACTGGAACCATTTCACCCCGCTGGCTGCACTGGTGGGCGGCGCGTTGATCGGCCTGGCCGCAGCGCTGTTTGTGCTGCTGAACGGGCGCATTGCCGGCATCAGTGGTGTGCTGGGCGGTCTGCTGGTGCCCACGCGGGGTGATGTCGCTTGGCGGCTGGCTTTTGTGTTGGGCCTGGTGGGCGCACCCCTGGTGTACCGGCTGTTCGCCGTGCTGCCCACGCCGCAGATCGACGCGGGCTACGGAACCTTGTTGCTGGCCGGTCTGCTGGTGGGTATCGGCACGCGCTATGGCGCGGGCTGCACCAGCGGGCACGGCGTGTGCGGTCTGTCGCGCTTGTCGCCGCGTTCTCTGGTGGCGACGGCGGCCTTCATGGTTGCGGGCTTTGTCACGGTGTTCGTGGTGCGCCACGTTTTAGGCTGGTAAGGAGTTGGCCATGGTGTTTATCTCTGCATTGTTGTCGGGCCTGGTGTTTGGCCTGGGCCTGATCGCCTCCGGCATGGCCAATCCGGCCAAGGTGCTGGGTTTTCTGGACCTGGCCGGCCTGTGGGACCCGTCGCTGGCGTTCGTGATGGGTGGTGCCATCGCCGTGGGGGCCGCGGCCTTTGCGGTTGCCAAGCGGCGCAGCGCGTCGCTGCTGGGTGCCCCCATGCGCCTGCCCAGCGCCCGCCACATCGATCGCCGCCTGGTGCTGGGCAGTCTGCTGTTTGGCGTGGGCTGGGGGGTAGCGGGCTTCTGCCCGGGCCCGGCCTTGGTCGGCGTGGGTATGGGCCTGGCCAAGGCCATGGCGTTCGTGGCGGCCATGCTGGTGGGTATGGGCTTGTTTGAGTGGCTGGAACGGCGTTCAGCCAAGCAGCCATGACCGATAACGCAAGCTGGCTGGCCGCGCTCACCACCGTGCTGATTCTGGTGGGCTATGAGCTGGCATTGGCGCTGGCCCAACGGCGTCACCCCGAGCGCCTGGCCCGCAGCGCCCATGCCGCGCTGCGCGAGGAGTGGTTTGCGGCGGTGTCCGCGCTCAGCGGCTCAGAGCTGCTGGCGGTGCAGACGCTGCGCAATTCGCTGATGTCGGCCACCATGGTGGCCTCTACCTCTGCGTTGGGGTTGATGGGCACCGCCACGCTGGCCGTGCCGGCCCTGCACGCGAGCATCGACGCCGCAGCCGACTGGCCCATTTTTACTGCCCGGCTGGCGCTGGAGTTGCTTTTGCTGGCCGTGCTGCTGGCGTCGCTGGTGGCGTCGGTCACGGCGGTGCGCTACTACCACCATGCCAGCTTTATTTGCGCCATGCCCGTCGGCTCTGCTACCCGCGAGCGCTGGCACACAGTGGGTAGCGTCTACGTGCGTCGGGCCGGCATTTTGTACAGCTGGGGACTGAAGCAGCTGATCCTGGTGGTAGCCATTCTGGCTTCCATCCTGCACCCCGCGGCCGGCCCCGCGGCGGCCGTGTTGGTGGTGGCGGCGCTGGTAGGTTTTGACAGGTTCGGACTACGGAGTGCATTGGCGGGTGGCTAGATCTGTGCCGCATAAACTGGGGTTTTGACCACGCCACGCCAGATACCTTCCAACCGCCTTCCTCCGAACTGGATTCGCAACCGCCATTTGCCCTTGGCCGTGGGTGTTGTCAGCGGGGCCCTGGCTGCCGCGTTGGCCTGGCTGGTGATCAATATCTCGCACCACAAGGCGCAGGCCGAAATTGCCGTGCAGGCGCAAAGCCACTTGCTGCAGATACGCGACCGCATGGATCGGCAGCTGCAGAGCACCCTGTCCGTACCGGAAACGGTGGCTGCTTTTGTGGCCGCACAGGGGCGTATGCCGCCGGACATTTTTGCCACGGTGGTGGGGCGTCTGCTGGAGCACCAGCGCAATATCCGCAACCTGGCACTGGCGCCAGACAATGTCATTGCCGACATCTATCCGCGCCTGGGCAACGAGAAGGCCCTGGGCTTGCACTACATGGACAACCCGCAGCAGCGTGGTGCGGTGGAGCGCGCCATCCAGACCCGTCGCACCGTGGTGGCTGGGCCGATACAGCTGGTGCAGGGCGGGCTGGGCATTACCAGCCGTACGCCCGTGTTTCTGGCGCCGGTGCTGGACGGCAAGCACAACCCCGAGCCCGCCTACTGGGGCATCGTGTCGCTGACGGTAAATGCCGACATCTTGTTCGCCGACGTGGGCTTGACCACCGAGCAAATGGGCTTTCAGGTGGCGGCGCGGGGCCGAGATGCCACCGGTGCCGGTGGCGCGGTGTTTTTGGGGCGCGCCGAGCTGTTCAATGAAAACCCGGCTACGCTGGAGGTACCCCTGCCCGGTGGCGGTAGCTGGCTATTGGGGGCTGTGCCCACCGGCGGCTGGCGTGCTGCGGGCAGCGCCCCAACGCTGGTGGTTTGGCTGTCATACGCTTTTGCTGTGCTGCTGGGCTTATTGAGTGCGCGCCTGATGCGTGCGCACCAGCAGGTGCTGGCACTGGCTAGCCACGACCGCCTGACTGGCCTGCCCAACCGCCGCTTATTTGAAGACCGCCTGTCGCAGGCGGTGCTGACGGCGCACCGCGACCACCGTCCAGGGGCCTTGCTGTTGATCGACCTGGATGGCTTCAAGCCCGTCAACGACAGCCTGGGACACCGCAGTGGCGACCAGGTGCTGGTGCGCGTAGGACAGCGTTTGCAGGGCCTGGCCCGCGCCAATGACACCGCGGCCCGGATTGGTGGTGACGAGTTTGCCTTGGTGCTGAATGCTGTGGCCTCACCCGAGGCTGCGATGGAGGTGGCCCACAAGGTATTGCAAACCATGCTGACCCCGGTGGGGCTGGACAACGGAGAGCACGTGTCCATGGGCGCCAGCATCGGTGTTGCGATGTTCCTGGGCGGCACGGTGGAGAGCCTGCCCAATCTGATGGACCGCGCCGACCAGGCCTTGTATGAGAGCAAACGCAACGGCAAGGGCAAGGCCAGCATGGCGCCCTTAGCGGTGCGCGACGCAGCCGTGTTGGCGATTTAGAAGTCCATGCCTTTTGGGTCTCCAGTGCAGGAAATACTTGCGCTGAGAGTTATTATTTTGATAGCAATCTGATTTTCAGCGCTGCGCCAGCGCCAGCCGCGCCGCCATGCCCAGGAACACCGTGCCCGCCATCCGGTTCAGCCAGCGCTGGGCTGATTCGGAGCCGCGCAGCCGGCTGCTGACCGTGGCGGCGAAGTAGGTGATGGTGCCAAACGCGATCAGCGTGGTCAGGATGAAGATGCCGCCCAAGGCGCACAGCTGCAGCGCTACTGCGCCGCGTTCGGCGTGCACAAATTGTGGCAGCAGGGCCAGAAAGAAGAACACGATCTTGGGGTTGGTCAGATTCATGATCCAGCCGCGCAAAAACATGCGGCGCATGCTGGGCTGCTGGTCCACGCTGGATGCCAGCGCGCCCACCGGCGCGCGGAATGCCTGCCAGGCCAGGTACACCAGATAGGCCGCGCCCACCACTTTGAGCACGGTGAAGGCCGTGGCCGACGCGGCGAACACGGCTGCCAGACCAAAGGCCACCGCCAGGGTGTGCACCACCAGGCCGGCGCACAGGCCCAGGGTGACCACAAAGCCCGCCTTGCGGCCCTGGGTGGCGGACTGCATCAGCACAAAAATATTGTCCGGCCCGGGGGTGAAGCCCAGCAGTAGCGACAGGGTGAAGAAAGCGATACAGGTATCCAGTGTCAGCATGTGGGCCTCACAACTGCAAGAGAAATAGGCTGCCGGCGCAGGCAATATCTGCGTCGGCAGCTATGTTTTTAATAGTGGCTGGGTCAGCCCTTTTTGCCACCAAAGGCGAGCAACAGGCCACCCACCACGATGGCGCCCACGCCGGCCCAGACCGGGACATTGATGGTTTCCTTCTCTTTCACCGACAGCTCCAGCGGGCCGATTTTGACGGCGGTAGTGTCCTTGGTGTAGCTGAAGCTGCCGTACACCAGGGCCAGGGTGCCGGCGGCGATGAGGACAATGGCAAACAGTTTGACTGCGTTCATGGAGGGACTTTCTGGAGGGTGGCAAAGCGGGCTTGAGAGCCCGCGCTAGATGCCATTTTGCGCCATGCGGCGTGGGTGCTGGCTCAGGCTTCGGCGCGTTGCATCCAGCGTTCGCGCCAGAGCATGAAATCGGCCACCGGCACGGGGCGGCTCATGTGGTAGCCCTGGGCCTCGTCGCAGCCCTGCTCGCGCAGCAGGTCCCAGATGGCGGCGTTTTCCACGCCCTCGGCGACCACGGTCAGGCCCATGTTGTGGGCTAGGTCGATGGTGGAGCGCACGATCTTGGCGTCGTCAACCTCGCGCTCCATGGCCATCACAAAGGACTTGTCGATCTTCAACTCGTCCACCGGCAGGCGCTTCAGGTAGGCCAGGGACGAGTAGCCGGTGCCGAAGTCGTCGATGGACAGCTTGAAGCCCCGGTCGGACAGTCGTTTGAGCGTGCTTTCGGCGCGCAGCGGATCGTCCATGATAGCGCTTTCGGTGATCTCCAGGCAGAAGCCTTCGGGCGCCACGCCGTGTTTGGACAGCAGGGCCTCCAGCCGGGCCGGAAAGTCCAGGTCCAGCAGGTCGCGGGTTGACAGGTTGACGGCGATGCGCAGCGGCTGGTTGGGCAGCTGCAGCTGGGCCCATTGGCGGGCGGCTTCATTGAACATCCACAGCGTCAGCTGGCGCACAAAGCCGGTCTGCTCGCAAAAAGGAATGAAGCTGTCCGGCGGCACCAGGCCGCGTTGCGGATGCTGCCAGCGCACCAGGGCTTCGGCGGCCACTACCCGGCCGGTGGCCAGGGAAATCTTGGGCTGCAGGAACAGCCGCAGCTCGTTGTGTTCCACCGCGTGGCGCAGCTCGGACAGCAGCGACAGGGTTTGCTTGCTGCTGGAGTCCAGCGCCGGGTCGTACAGCTGGGTCACGGTGGTCTTGCGCTTGGCCGCGTACATGGCGACTTCGGCCCGGCCCAGCAGGGTGTCTACGTCGGTGGCGTGCTGGGGCCAGCAGGCCACGCCCAGGCTGGCGCTGAGGTCCACCGTGTGCTCGTCGTAGGTCAGCGGAGCTTCGAACGAGGTGCCAATTGCCTGCGCCACCACCATGGCACTGGCGGCATTGGCCTGGGGCAGCAGCACGGCAAATTCGTCGCCGCCCAGGCGGGCCACCAGCACCTGCTCGCCCATGCGTAGCAGCAGGCGCTCGGCTACGGCCACCAGCAGGCGATCGCCCACGGCGTAGCCCAGGATGTCGTTGACGTGTTTGAAGCGGTCCAGGTTCAGCGTGATGACGGCCAGGGACTGCGTGTTGCTGCCGCTGGGGCTGCGCTGGGCAATGATGTCCTGGATTTCGGTGCGGAAGCGCACCCGGTTGGGCAGGCGCGTCAGCCGGTCCCAGTAGGCCAGCTGCTGAATCTCGTTGCGGTTGATGGAGATGCTCTTGCGCATGCGGTCAAACGCGTTCGCCAGGTCGCCGATCTCATCGCGCCGCTCGGTGTAGAGCATGCGCTGTTCGTAGTTGCCGCGGCCCAGGCGGTCCGCACCTTCGACCAGGGAACGCAATGGCGTGGTCACGCGGCGCGCAGCCCAGGTGCTGCCCAGGCCGAACAGGACCACACCCAGCAGGCTGATGACCAGCAGCACCAGCTGCACCTTCTGGAACGGGGCGACCACCTCGCTCAGCGAGCGCAGCAGCAGCACTTGCACATTGCCCGTCACTGCATGCAGATTGACGTGCCGTATGACCAGGGTGTCGCCGTCGTCCTGCAGCTCGCTTGCGCTGACCCCCGTGGTCTGCAGGGTTTGCAGCACCGTAGGCGACAGGGTGGAAATGCCGACCTGGACGGCTTGGCCGTGGGCTTGCGTCAGCATGGCCAGATGCAGGCCGGACAGCGCCAGCATGTCGTTGGCCAGCGACTGGTCGATGGGGAAGCCCATCAGTACCCAGCCAATCACCAGCGGGGCACGCAGCGGCACCATCACGAACTGGTAGGCCGTGTTGCCTACCAGCGCCACGGTGCCCCCCGATTCGCTGCGTGACAGTGGCGTGGCGATCTGGGCCAGCACATCGCTCAGGGCCGGGGTGTCGGGCGTGTAGTTGGTGGCGCGCAGGGCCAGTTGGTTGTCCAGCAGGGCGGATACCGTGGCGCCGATGCGGGCGCCCTGGTTGTCCAGGGCCGAGCGAATGGTTTCTACGTCATCGGAGTTGACGGCGGCGCGAAAGCCGAAGTCTCCGGCCAGCAGGCCCGCGCCCTGGCGCAGTTTTTCTGCGTTCTGGTCCAGCAGGCGACGCCATACGCGTTCGCCCAGCTGGAGTTCGTTGGCAATCTGGCTGCGGGCATTGCGCTCTATGCTGGCGCGCACGACCAGCAGACCGGCAGCTTGCACCACCAGCAGCAATACCAGCGACATCATCACGATGCGGGTGGACAGGCGCCAACCGCCTATGTCTGGCCACCAGGTCCAGCGTCGCTTCATGGAACCAGTCCTGGCACACGCACGCTCAGGTTGCCACCGGCGGCAGCCAGCGCCAGGGGCTGGTCCAGCGCGGGCGCGCCCACGGGCAGGTTGGCATGCCAGATGCGCAGGCGGTAGTTGCCAGGCGGAATGTTGTCGAGCTGGAACTTGCCATCCGCACCGCTGCGGCCGAAGTAGGGCGTCTCCACCACCACGATCCAGGCCACCATCTTGTCGTGGATATTGCAGCCCAGCACGGCGATGCCGGGCTTGTCGAAGACCACCGGGTTGGCGGTGGTGCCCGCATACAGCTTGAGCTCAAAGGTCTTGGTGGGCGAGAACGAGTACACCTGGTGGCGTACCGTGTCCTGGTTGGGGAAGTTGACGGCGGTGCCCACGGTGACCACACGGACCTGCGGGTCGAATTGCTTGTTGATCTGCGCCACTTCGGCGCCCTGCAGCGGTTTGACGGCAGCCTGTGCCTCGCGCGACTCCAGGAACACCACGGCTTCGCTCAGCGGCCGCCCGGCGTCATCCTGCACTTGTACCTGCAGCTTTGCCGCCAGCGCGGGCGCAGCGGCACAAAGCAGGGAGCCGAACAGCAAAGGTAAGCGCATGTTGGTGATCTTGGTGGAGGTGCGCTGGGCAGAACGCTGTGGGATATTAATACGTAATACGCGCGGTGCTTGGCGGGCTGGCGCGGCTTCAGCTTCAAATACTTGCCATCAGATAGTGCGCGCCGGGAATGGGGTTGTGGTAATACGGAGGAATGCCCTGAAAGCCCAGGTCTTCGTACAAGGTGCGGGCAGCCTCCATGTCGTCCAGTGTGTCCAGCAGCACGTAGCTGTAGCCAATCGAGCGTGCGCTGTCCAGGGTGGCCTCGACCAGTTGGCGTCCCAGGCCGAAGCCTCGGAAGGCCTTGCGCACAAACAGGCGCTTCATTTCGCAGGCATTGGCATAGTCCACATTGTCCAGTGGGCGCAGGGCACAGCAGCCGGCGATTTCACCGTCCACCAGGGCCAGCAGCAAGCTGCCGCGCGGCGCGGCGTAGTCCCAGGGTAGCTGGGCCAGTTCTTCGTCAAAAGACTGGAAGCACAGATCGATACCCAACTGGGCCGCATATTCCTGGAAGATGCTGCGGGTGGCGTCCAGCGCACCCTCGGACGTGGGCGTCACGATCTCAATCAATGGAGTGGTCAAGGCGGGCGTTAGAGAAAAGCAACGCCACCAGTTTAGTCCTGTGCAGTGGACTTCCGTCCAAGAATGCGGTGTGCTATTGTTTTTGTAGCTCCCGCCGCAGTTGCTGTCTGCGCTGGAGGTGCCTCAGGCTTCTGCCAGCAGTTTTTCGATCAGGCGGTGCAGGTCGTCAAAATCAGGTTCACCCACGAAGCGTTTGACGATTTCACCGCGCTTGTTGACCAGAAAGGTGGTGGGTGTGAGCTGTATCTGGCCCCAGGCGCTGGCGGCCGCACCGGTGTTGTCTATGGCCACCTGGAAGGGCAGCTTGCGGGTTTCCGCGTAATTCACCACGTAGCTGGGCGGGTCGTAGGACATGGCCACCGCCAGCGTATCAAAGCCCTGGGTATGGTATTTGTTGTAAGTGGCGATGATCTTGGGCATTTCACCCACGCAGGTGACGCAGCTGGTGGCCCAGAAGTTCACCAGGGTGACCCGGCCCTTGAGGTCGGCGGTGGTCTTCTGGCTGCCGTCCAGTAGCACATAGGTGGCCATGGGTGCCGCATTGCTGCTGCCTGCAGTCAGATAATAGGCCCCTGAACCTGCGGCCAGAATGGCTGCGATACCGGCTATGTAGATGGCTTTTTTCATTTCTAGGGGACCCTATGGAACGCCGCGATTTTAATTCCGCTTCACTTTCTGCGCTGGTCGTGCTGCTTTGGGGCACGGCGCAGCAGGTGCATGCCCTGTCGCTGTCCGACCTGAGTGACAAAGAGGCTTCTCAGGGACTGAAGGCCGCACTGGAGAAGTCCGCTGTGGCGGCCGTTGGCTTGTTGGGCCGCACCGATGGATTCCTGGGCAATGAAAAAGTTCGCATTCCCCTGCCTGGTTTTTTGGATGACGCCGCCAAATGGCTGAAAAAGCTGGGCCAGGGCCAGCGCGTGGACGAGCTTGTCACCGCCATGAACCGCGCCGCCGAGGCCGCCGTGCCTCTGGCCAAGGACCAGTTGGTCAGCGCAGTGAAGAGTATGAGCTTTACCGATGCCAAGAACATCCTGAGCGGCGGCGACACCGCCATGACCACATTTTTCGCCGAGAAAACCCGTGAGCCGCTGTTTGGCAAGTTTCTGCCGGTGGTCACCCAGGCCACAGAGCGCGTGGGCGCCGCCGAGAAATACAACCAACTGGCTGGCAAGGCCGTGGGCCTGGGTCTGCTAAAGCAGGAGGATGCCTCCATCCAGCAGTACATCACCCGCAAAACCCTGGACGGCCTGTACGTGATGATTGGCGAGCAGGAAAAGAACATCCGTCAGGACCCGGTGGGTACCGGCAGTGCGCTGTTGAAAAAGGTGTTTGGCGCTTCCTGAATGCGCTGTTTGCCCGTGTTTGTGCTGGCCCTGGCGGCCTGCAGCCCCACGCTGAACTGGCGCAGCGTGCGATCTGACCAGCATGCCTTGCAGATGCTGCTGCCCTGCAAACCCGACAAAGGCAGCCGCGAGGTGCCCATGGCCGGCGCCAGCGTGTCGCTGGATATGCAAGGCTGCGAGGCCGGTGGCGCCACCTTTGCCGTCTCCCATGTACGCCTGGCCGACCCGTCGCGGGCCGATGAGGCCCTGGCCGGCTGGAAGAGCGCCGCGCTGGTGAATTGGCACGCCAGCGCGGTGCAGGAGCAACCGTTTGCCCTGCCTGGCAGTGCGCCCCAGCCCGCCGGCTTGCGCTTGCAGGCCCAAGGCCAGCGGGCGGATGGCCGTATCTTTAGCGCCCAGGCTGTGTGGTTTGCCCGCCGCAGCCCGGCCGGCCTGGACCTGTTCCATGCGCTGGTGCTGGCCGACCAGCCGGATACCGCCGTAGCCGATACTTTTTTCGCCGGATTGAAACTTGAATGAGCCAAACCGGCTCAGACCATAATAAAGCGCTATGAACAGCATCCTCATCATCGCCCACGCTCCGTTGGCCCATGCCTTGCGCGAATGCGCGTTGCACGTGTTCCCCGACTGCGCGGAGGGCGTGGTAGCGCTGGACGTACAGCCCCATACATCTCCCGAAGAGACCTTCTCCATGGCGCGCATCGCCATGGAGCAGATGCGTTCTTCCCATTTTTTGGTGCTGACCGACGTGTTCGGTGCCACGCCCTGCAATGTGGCGCAGAAGCTGGTGGATGGCGTCAAGTCCAAGCTCATCACTGGCGTCAACCTGCCCATGCTGCTGCGCACTGTCAGCTACCGCCATGAATCGCTGGAGGCCCTGGTGTCCCGTGCGCTGATTGGCGGTTCGCAGGGCATCATGCAAGTCGCCATCACCGCACCCCAGAACCAAGCCCGCAAGAAGCATGATCAAAGCCACTACGACCATCAGCAATAAATTGGGCCTGCATGCCCGCGCGTCCGCCAAGCTCACCAAGCTGGCGGGCAGTTTTCCCTGCGAGGTCTGGATCGCCCGGGGCGAACGCCGCGTGAACGCCAAGAGCATCATGGGCGTGATGATGCTGGCCGCAGGCATAGGCTCCACCGTGGTTATCGACACCGACGGCCCGCAAGAGCAAGAGGCCATGGACGCGCTGTTGGCGTTGATTGACGACAAGTTTGGTGAAGGACAGTAATTGACGGCATGGCCGCGTCACTTTTACTGCTGATAATTCATCCATGACTTTTTCCATCCACGGTCTTCCTGTTGCCCGCGGCATTGCCATCGGGCGTGCCGTGCTGGTGGGCTCCAGCCGGGTCGAGGTGGCGCATTACTTCATCACGCCCGACCAGGTCGAGGCCGAGATCAACCGCGTGCGCGTTGGCCGCAATGCGGTGGTGGACGAGCTACAGCGCCTGCAGCACGACATGCCCAAGGACGCGCCCCACGAGCTGGCGGCCCTGCTTGACGTGCACCTGATGCTGCTGGAAGACGAAACCCTGACCATCGGCATCAAGCACTGGATTACCGACCGCCTGTACAACGCCGAATGGGCGCTGACCACCCAGCTGGAGATCATCTCGCGCCAGTTCGACGAGATGGAGGACGAATACCTGCGCGAGCGCAAAGCCGACCTGGAGCAGGTGGTCGAGCGCATCCTGCGCTACATGAAGGGCGTGGTGTCGCCCGTTGCACCACCCGTGCCGGCGCGGCGCAAGTCCGGTGAAGGCCTGTTCCCCGACGAAAACCTGGCCGTGCCGCTGGTGTTGATTGCGCACGACCTGTCGCCGGCCGACATGCTGCAGTTCAAGCAAAGCGTGTTCGCCGGCTTTGTGACCGATGTGGGCGGCAAGACCTCGCACACCGCCATCGTGGCGCGCAGCATGGACATCCCCGCCGTGGTGGGCGCGCGCACCGCCAGCCAGCTGGTGCGCCAGGACGATTGGGTGATCATCGACGGCGACGCCGGCGTGGTCATCATCGACCCGTCTACCATCATCCTGGCCGAATACGGCTTCAAGCAGCGCCAGGGCACGCTGGAGCGCGAGCGCCTGGTGCGCCTGCGCCATACCCCGGCCATCACCCTGGACGGCCAGAAGGTCGAGCTGCTGGCCAATATCGAGATGCCCGAAGACGCTGTTGGCGCGGTGGAGGCCGGCGCCCTGGGCGTGGGCCTGTTCCGTAGCGAATTCCTGTTCATGGGGCGCCAGGGCCGCCTGCCCGACGAGGAAGAACAGTACCAGGCCTACCGCCGCGCGGTGGAGGGCATGCAGGGCATGCCGGTCACCATCCGCACGGTGGATATCGGCTCCGACAAGCCGTTGGACAAGGGCCAGAAGGAAGACACCCACCTCAACCCCGCGCTGGGCCTGCGTGCCATCCGCTGGAGCCTGGCCGATCCGGCCATGTTCCTGACCCAGTTGCGCGCTATTCTGCGGGCCGCCGTGCACGGCCAGGTGAATCTGCTGATCCCCATGCTGGCGCACGGCAGCGAGATCCGCCAGACCCTGTCGCTGTTGGATTTCGCCCGGGCCGAGCTGGACAACCGGGGCATTGCCTACGGCCCGCTCAAGCTGGGCGCCATGATCGAGATTCCGGCTGCAGCCCTGTCTCTGCCGCTATTCCTGAAGTACTTTGACTTTCTGTCGGTCGGCACCAACGACCTGATCCAGTACACCCTGGCGATTGACCGTGCCGACGAGTCGGTGGCCCACCTGTACGACCCGCTGCACCCGGCTGTGCTGCGCCTGCTGGCCGACACCATCCAGGCCTGCCATGCGCAGGGCAAGGGCGTCAGTGTCTGCGGCGAAATGGCCGGCGATGTGTCCATGACCCGGTTGCTGCTGGGCCTGGGTCTGCGCAGCTTCTCCATGCACCCGGCGCAGATCCTGGCCGTGAAGCAGGAGGTGTTGCGCGCCGACACCTCGCGCCTGGCACCCTGGGCGCTGGGCGTGCTGCAGTCCGAAGACCCGTCGGAGGCCATCAACCTGCCGCTGAGCGCCCGCAGCGAAGGCGTGGAGTGGGATTCCGGCATGGGTCCGCTGAGCACCTACTGAAATCCTGGCCGGCGCCGGGTTTTGTCCCCACAAAAATCTTTCGCCATGCTAGAGTGCGATGGCGCAAATTGCTGCAATGCAACATCGCGGCGCCGTACCCCGGCACAGGGGCGGCCTGTGCCCTGACCGGGTGGTGTGACCGTCCCGGCTGTGGCCTGAAATTTGCCGACTTCGGTCAGGAGAACCTGTTCATGGTCTATTTGGGGCCACGTTGGGGAGCAATCGGGATGAGTTGGCTGTCAGCGCCCGCAGCATGGGCTCCCTGCCCATGCAAGGGTGATGGCGGGCAAATCGCCCGATTTCTCCCCAACCCGTAGGGCAGTTGCCTTCTCGGGCAGTCTGGGGCGTTGCGACTCTTGCCCATAGCCGGGCTATTGGCGGCGAGCCGCGCCTACCAGCCCCTCCCGAGAAGGCAGCTGCGTGGCCCCAAATAGACCATGAACAGGTTCTTAAGCGGGAGGAAAGCAGATATGGTCGTCAGCTTAAATTCACAGATAGTCCAGCTCGGGGACTATGCGGTGCAGAAAGGACAGAGCTCGGTCTCTGGCCTGTCGTCCGGGGCTTTCATGACGGTGCAGCTGCACCTGGCGCATTCGGCCAGCTTTTGCGGCGCGGGCATTATTGCGGGCGGGCCGTTTCGCTGTGTCGAGTCCTACCACGCGCCGGCCACGCTGGACGAAGACGCTTTTGCGCAGAACGCGCTCTATATCTGCATGAACCCGCTGCTGCCCAATGCCGGGCCGAACCCGGCGCTGCTGGCCCAGCTGGCGCGCGAAACCGCTTCGGCCAACCAGATCGACGCCATCGACAACCTGGCCGACGACAAGGTCTACCTGTTCACAGGCAAGGCCGACACCGTGGTGTATTCCGACGTGGTGGAGCGCACCCGCCGCTTCTACGAGTTGCTGGGCGTGAAGCCCGCGCAGATCTTCTACGACAACAGCCTGGACGCCGGCCACTCCATCCTGACCGACAACCCCGAAGACTCGGTGCTGCATACCAACCAGCCTCCCTACATCAACAACGGCGGCTTCATGCAGTCGCACCACATCCTGCAGCATATCTACGGCCCGCTGAACCCGCCGGCCGAACAGCTGACCGGGCGTATGTTGCGCTTTGACCAGACCGAATTTTTTGGCAAGCAGAAGCGCGCCAGCATGAGCGACTTTGGCTATGCCTACGTGCCCAAGGCGGTGGAAGAGGGTGCGCCGGCCCGTGTGCACATTGCCCTGCATGGCTGCAAGCAGGGCTACAACTACGTGGACTATGTGTACGGCCGGGCCGACATCAGCAACCAGCCGCCCTACGGCAACCGCTACTTCACCACCACCGGCTATAACCACATGGCCGATAGCAACAACATCATCGTGCTCTACCCCCAGGCCGAGGGCCGTGACGACGGTGAAACGCAGAACCCCGAGGGCTGTTGGGACTGGTGGGGCTATTCCAGCCCCGACGCACAAAAGCCCGACTACTACTCGCGCGAAGCTATCCAGATCAAGGCCATCCACAGCATGCTCAGCCGCCTGGGCGGCTAAGTCACGGTCTATACCCACACACCAGGAGCCCACCATGCCCAAGAAAGCCGATTCTTCCACTGCCGCCAGCAACACCACCAACGCTGTTGCCCTGGTGCCAGCACCTGCCACACCTTCTGCAGCCGCGCTTACGCCGGTCACTGCCATCACCGAGGTCGTGCCCATCGCCATGGCCCAGACCGCCCATGCGACCCGAGCCGCCACCCCGGGACCGGTGCAGCATATGCAGACCTTCCAGATCCTGATGGGCCAGTGGTTTGCCCGCATCAGTGGCAATGCGGCCAGTACCGCGGCGCTGCTGCCCCAGGCCTGGAGCACCGACATCTGGCAGGAGATGGGTCAGATGCAGGCGGCCGTGCTGCGCCGCCTGCAACAGCAGCAACAAGCCTGGGTGGTTGGCTGCACCGGCCTGGCCAAGGAGTACCAGGAGGGCAAGCGCGCCAATACCATGTCCAAGCTGGTCGAGCAGCAGTACAACCTGGCCGCCCAGTTCGGCCAACTGCTCAGCCAGCAGGCCACCAACCTGGTGGGCCTGCAGGAAAACATCGAGGTGGACTACGGCTACTGGGTATCGCAGAAGCTCTGGCGCTAGCCTGCGGAATTTAAGGGAAATCGGGCTCTGGCGCAGGTAGTACCTGCGCTGGTAGCTCCTGAATTTATAGCGGTTACGGTTTGGGGATGCGGATGCGGCTGATCATCAGCGAGCCCGACACGGCAAACATCAGCACCAGCGGGTGGAAGTGGAAGCCGCCCAGCTCCATGCTGCCGAACCACAGGTTCTCGCGCAGCGCACCCGACCAGGCGGCCAGTGCCATCACAAATACCGGCACGATGGAGGTGGGAATGGGCGTGCCCTCGAAGTACTTCACCTTGTCGCCGCCGTCAGACAGCATTTCCGCCGTGACGTTGAAGCGGGCCAGGCGCGACACTCCGCAGGCCACGAAGAAGGCCAGCACGATGCGGTCGTACAGGCCTTGCATGCCGCAGCCGTAGGCAATGATGGCGGGGGCCACGCCGAAGGAGATCACGTCGGCCAGCGAGTCCAGCTCGCGGCCCATGATGGAGGTCTTTTGCCGCCAGCGGGCGATCTTGCCGTCCAGCACGTCGAACACAAAGGCCGCCAGCACCAGCCAGCAGGCAAAGTACACGTGCCGCACGTCGCGTATCTCCAGGTAGGTCATGATGGAGAACAGCGCGCCCACCCCGCACACGGCGTTTGCCAGAGTGAACCAATCGGCCAAGTGGAATTCGCGGATCATCGAAAACGGCTTGGGCGGTGTACCGGGTGTCATGGGATATCAATTCCTTTGCGTGCAAGTAGGTGGTCGACCCGCCAAGGATAGCGGCTGTGGCTGCGCTAGGCCACCTGCGCCGCAGTCCGGTCGTCGGGGATTTATAAGAAATAGGCCGCTGGCGCAGGTAATACCTGCGGTGGCAGCTCTTATTTCGATAGCGGTTTCAGCAGCTCCTGCAGATCATCCTCCGAGAACAGCGGCTCTTTGCGGGCCTGGGCGCCGCTGTACATGCTCTCGGCCAGCGCGGCCTTGCGGTCCTGCAGGGCCAGTATGCGTTCTTCGATGGTGCCCTGGGCAACCAGTTTCACCACCCACACGCTTTGCGTCTGGCCGATGCGGTGGGCGCGGTCGGTAGCCTGGGCCTCCACCGCCGGGTTCCACCAAGGGTCGTAATGGATCACCGTGTCGGCCTGCGGCAGGTTCAGGCCCACGCCACCGGCCTTCAGGCTGATCAGGAACAGCGGCACCGCGCCGCTGGTGAACTGCTCGATGATCTCGTCGCGCTTTTGCGACTGGCCAGTGAGCTTGGTCCAGGCGATGCCGCGTTTTTTCAGCTCGACCTCGATGCGCGCCAGCATGCTGGTGAACTGCGAGAACAGCAGCACCCGGCGGCCCTCGGCCAGCATCTCGGGCAGGACTTCCATCAGCTGCTCCAGCTTGGCCGACTGCTGCATGTTTTGCGCCGCTTCCAGCGGCAGCAGCCGCGGGTCGCAGCAGACCTGGCGCAGCTTGAGCAGGGCGTCGAGGATGGTGATGTGCGACTTGGCCAGGCCCTTGCCGCTGAGGGCTTCGCGTACGGCTTTCTCGGTGCTCAGGCGGATGGTTTCGTACAGGTCGGCCTGGGCTCCGGCCAGCTCCACGCGCAGCACGGTTTCCACCTTGGGCGGCAGCTCGTGCGCCACCAGGGCTTTGGTCCGGCGCAGCATGAAGGGCGTGATGCGCCGGCGCAGCTGGGCCAGGCGCTCGCTGTCGCCGGCCTTCTCGATGGGCGCGCGAAACAGGGTGTTGAACTGCGCCTGGCTGCCCAGAAATCCGGGCATCAGAAAGTGGAACAGGCTCCAGATCTCGCCCAGGTGGTTTTCCATGGGCGTGCCGCTCAGCGCCAGTCGGTGCTGGGTGTTCAGTTCGCCCACCACCTGCGCGGCCTGGGTGCTGGCGTTCTTGATGTTCTGCGCCTCGTCCAGCACCACCGTGTGCCAGGGGGCTTGCAGCCAACCGTCGCGGTCGCGCTGCAGCAGGGAATACGGAGCGATCACCACGTCGTGCGCATGCGTGGTGTCGGCCACCTCGTGGCGGTCGGCGCCGTGCAGCACCAGGGTGCGCAGGCCGGGGCAGAAGCGCTGGGCCTCGCGCTGCCAGTTGCCCATCAGGCTCACCGGGGCAATGATCAGCGCCGGGTTGCTCAGCCGGCCGGCGTCTTTTTCGACCTGGATGTGGGCCAGGGTCTGCAGCGTCTTGCCCAGGCCCATGTCGTCGGCCAGGATGCCGTTCAACCCGGCACGGCGCAGAAACTGCAGCCAGTTCAGGCCCTGCTGCTGGTAGGGCCGCAGGCTGGCCTGCACGCTGGCGGGCAGGGCCACTTCGGGCAGGGCTTGCTGGCCGGCGAGCTGGGCTACCAGCTCCTGCAGGGCCTGGGCTCCGCTCCATACCGCGCCCTGGCCGAGTGCTGCACCGGCTCGCAGCGCCTCCATGCGGCTCAGGCGCAGGCTGTCGCCGCCCAGGTCGTGCTGGCGGCTGCCCGCCAGTTCCAGCAGGGCCGAGAGCCAGGGCCGCAGCGGCTCGGTGGGCACGCGGATGAAGGCATCGCCCTCGGGCTGGCGCAAAAAGACATGGGGCGGCAGCACGCGTTCGCCGCTGTGCGCATCCACCGGGGCATTGGCCAGCTGCGCCAGCAGGCTGGGCAGCCAGGGCAGGATGTTGTGCCGCTGGCCGTTGATTTCCATGCCCAGCGACAGGTCGAACCAGGGCGATGCCTCAGGGTCGGCTGCGCCCTGGGGTTGCATTTCCACCTGCAGCACATCGGCGCGCTGCAGCCAGTGCTGCAGGGCGTCATCCTGGCTGACCTGGAAGCCGGCTGTGCGGAACACGGCAAAGTCGGTATCGGCCCAGTCCAGCCAGGGCTGCTGCGACATGCGGCCCGGAATGTGGTAGCCCTCCGTGGGTGAGCCCAGCAGGCCCAGGCGATCCAGCTGACCCCGCAGGTCAGCTTCGGTGTCCAGGTCACGGAAGAGCAAGGTGCGGGTGCTGCCGTTTTGCACCAGTACCGTGTGTTCGTAGTGGTCCCAACTGCCGCGTAGGCCCGCATAGTCGAAGCTCAGCTGCGCCCGTAGCAGGCCCTCGGTAGCCTCATTCTTGGGGCTGACAGGTGATATGTGCAGATGGCCGACGGGCTTCACGCCTTGCGCCGTGGGCAGGGGCGTCAAGGTGGGCGGCATGGCCACGGCGGCCAGGCGGCGTAACAGCGGTGCCTGCAGCGGCTGCAGGGCGGACTGTGGCACGGGTGGCGCGTTCAACAGCAGGGGCAACTGGGCGGCGGGTATGCCCTGGGTTTGTGCCAGGCCACAGGCACCCTGGGCCAGGTCCAGGTACAGCGGCGGGTGGTTGGCGTAGATTTGCGCAGTGTCCTGGCCGCCGTCTAGCCTGGCGCGCAGGTTCCAGAATGGCTCATCGGCCTTGCTGTCCTTGCTGGCCTGCCATTCCCAGGCCATGTCGCGCGGTGGGCTCCACTGCAGGGTTTTGCCCAGAAAACCGCCGTCGGCCAGCGCAAACAGCCGCCCGGTGGCGGAGGCCAGCTGCAGCGCCAGCAGGCCGGCCGCACCGGCCACCACGGCGCTGATGCCGTAGGACGGGCTGGGCGAGGCCACGCTCTGGCCCTTCAGTAGCAGTAGCAGCTCCTGGTCTTGCGGGCTGGCGTCGTCCCACATGGGATGGCCGGGCGTGGGCAGGGTGGACAGGCTCTTGGGCTTGCTCCAGTCGCCGTTTTTCTTGGGCCGTGCCTTGTGCAGCTGCAGCTCCAGCATGCCCGCCAGATGCGCGCCGGGGCTGGGGCTCAGCACATAGACAAAGCTCTCCCACAGCTCGGTATGGGCGGCCGAGGGGCCGCGTTCCAGCGCATCGAACTGGGCCAGCCAGTGGCCCACCTTGGCCTGCGCCGCAGCGCGGCTGCGCTCGGCTGCGGCCTGGCGGGCGGCGGCCAGCTCCGCCTCGGTCGGCGGTTTGGCCGGTGGCGGGGTGTTGCTGGTCTGGGTGCGGTAGGCGGCCTTCAGCGATAGTGCGACCGCGTGCTTGCAGTCCACGCCCACCGGGCAGCTGCAGTCGGCATCCCAGTGCGTCAGCATGCCGTGCACATTGATGTGCAGGCGGATGTTTTGCGTGTACGGGCTGCGTTCGCTGCCCTGTACCGCGCCGCTGAGCTGCCAGCGTCCGTTGTCGATGGCGCGGACTTCCATGTCCAGCACCTTCTGGCCCCGGTACAGGGTCAGGCCCCGCTCCAGCACCGCGCTGGAGACGAAGTTGCCCAGGTTTCTAGGGTTGAACCACAGGCCCCCGACAGTTGCCATTTATTGCTGGGCGGCCAATGCGTGTTCGGCTTGTTGGTCGGCGTGGTAGCTGGAGCGCACCATGGCGCCCACGGCGGCATGGCTGAAGCCCATGGCGTAGGCCTTTTCCTCGAACATCTTGAAGGTGTCGGGGTGCACGTAGCGCTTCACCGGCAGGTGGCTGTTGCTGGGCGACAGGTACTGGCCGATGGTCAGCATGTCGATGTTGTGGTCACGCATGTCCTGCATGACCTGCAGGATTTCTTCGTCGGTCTCGCCCAGGCCGACCATGATGCCGCTCTTGGTGGGCACGTTGGGGTGCAGGGCCTTGAATTTTTTGAGCAGGTTCAGACTGAACTGGTAGTCGGAGCCGGGGCGGGCTTCCTTGTACAGGCGCGGCGCGGTTTCCAGGTTGTGGTTCATCACGTCCGGCGGGGCCAGTTTCAGGATCTCCAAAGCGCGGTCGTCACGGCCACGGAAGTCGGGCACCAGCACCTCGATCTGGGTTTCTGGAGACAGCTCGCGGATGTTCTTGATGCAATCCACAAAGTGCTGGGCGCCGCCGTCGCGCAGGTCGTCACGGTCCACGCTGGTGATCACCACGTATTTGAGCTTCAGCTTGGCGATGGTCTTGGCCAGGTTCAGCGGCTCGTCCACGTCCAGCGGGTCAGGGCGGCCATGGCCCACGTCGCAGAATGGGCAGCGGCGCGTGCACTTGTCGCCCATGATCATGAAGGTGGCCGTGCCCTTGCCAAAGCACTCGCCGATGTTGGGGCAGCTGGCTTCTTCGCACACCGTGTGCAGATTGCTTTCGCGCAAAATTTGTTTTATTTCGTAAAACCGGGTGCTGGGCGAACCGGCTTTCACGCGTATCCATTCCGGCTTCTTCAACACTTCGCCTTGCACGACCTTGACTGGGATGCGCGACAGCTTGGCGCCCGCTTTCTGCTTGGCCAGCGGGTTGTAGGACTCTACGGATTGCGCGTCGCGGACGACTTCATTGGTGCTCATGGGCGTGGTGCTTCGAATGGTTTGCCAGGGGGTGGATTATCGCCCGGCCTCTAGATTAGAGCTTGCTGTCTTGGAATTGCCATGACTTGGGGCGTATAGTTTGGATTATGTTGCAGTGCAACATATTGTTGTACTGCCCGACCTGACTACCACCGTTTACTACCACTGGAGCTATCCATGCTGAATTTCGAAAACATCCTCGCCACCCAAAAATCCGCTGTTGCCGGCCTGTTCGATCTGTCGAACTCCCTGTTCGGCAGCGCTGAAAGCCTGGTTCGCCTGAACCTGCAAGCCGCCAAGGCCACGCTGCAAGAAGCCGCCGATGCCAGCCAGACCCTGGCCGGTGCCCAAAACCCCCAGGCTTTCGCCGACCTGCAAAGCCAGGCCCTGAAGGCTGCTCCTGAAAAGGCCGCTTCCTACCTGCGCCATGTGCAGTCCATCGTGACCTCCAGCGGCAACGAAGTGCGCGAATACGTGGAAGCGGCTGCAAGCGATGCGAAGGCTGAAATCAGCAGCTTCGTGGAAGCCGCTGCCAAAAATGCCCCAGCCGGCAGTGAAAACGCCGTGGCCTTGGTGAAGTCGGCTGTGGCTGCCGCCACCAACGCCATCGAATCCGCCCAACAAGTAGCCAAGAAAGCCACCGACAAGGCAGTGGAAACCGTGGAAGCCACGCTGGAAGCCAAGGCTTAAACCCTGCACCCGGGCGCTACGGCGTCCATCCCTGACAAAATATGCCCTGCGGCCTGGTGGATCACCGGGCCGTTTGTCTTTGTGGAAGGACTTGACTCACCCCCAGGCTGCAGCGCTACGCGTCTTGCGCCAACCCCCTTGCAGGGGGCGACACCAGTAGCCCGGCAAAGCCGGTTCTACGGTGTCCTTGGAGGGGTGCGTTGTGCCTAAATTATTTGTGGAGAAATGAATGCCGAGTCAAAGCCCCTCTTTTTTCAGCCGCCTGGCCCTGGCATTTGCCGTGCTGGGCGATGGCGCCCTGGCCGCCCGCCTGCAAGCACTGCGTGACGGCGTGCCGGCCGCACCCGCCCCGTCTCCCGTTGCGCCACCCGCGCCCGTGCCAACGCCCGCACCTGCGGTGAAAGTCTCTACCCCCGACGCCGCCCTGCAACTGCTGGGCCTGCTGCAGCGCGAAGCCCGGTTTGTGGACTTCATCCAGGAAGACGTGGCCGCCTATTCCGACGCCGACATTGGCGGCGCCGCGCGCCTAGTGCACACCGGCTGCCGCAAGGTGCTGCAAGAGCATTTCACCCTGGTGCCTGCGCGCAGCGAGGCCGAAGGCAGCCGCGTGGTGCTGGATGCCGGCTTTGACGCCTGCAGCGTGCGCCTGACGGGCAATGTGGTTGGCCAAGCCCCTTTCCGTGGCACGCTGCGCCACCCGGGCTGGAAAGCCACCGACGTGCGCCTGCCCCGCACCACCGAGGGCCACGATCCGCATGTCATCGCCGCGGCCGAGGTGGAACTGTGAGTGCAGCTCCAAACGCTGCCCGCTACGCCATCGGCATCGACCTGGGCACGACCCACTGCGCCCTGTCGTTTACCGACCTGAACGACCCCAGCGCCACCCCGCAGATACTGCCCATACCGCAGCAAAGCGGCCCTGGCGCGGTGCAGGACTACGCGCTGCTGCCGTCCTTCATCTACCTGCCCCACGGCAGCGAATTCGCCCCCGGCGACCTGGCTTTGCCCTGGGACGCTGCGCCCACGGGCGTGCTTGGCGAATGGGCACGCAGCCACGGCGCGCAAACGCCGATCCGCCTGGTGTCCAGCGCCAAGAGCTGGCTCTGCCACCCCGGCGTGGACCGGCGCGCGGCCATCTTGCCGCCGGACCTGCCCGGTGCGGCGGCCGACGAGGTAGCGCGCATCTCGCCGCTGGAGGCCAGCACCCGCTACCTGGCGCATCTGCGCGACGCCTGGAACAGTGAGCACCCTGAAGCCCCGTTCGACCAGCAAGCGTTGACGGTGACCATCCCCGCGTCCTTCGACCCCGCCGCGCGCGAACTCACGGCCGAGGCCGCCCAGGCCGCCGGCTACACCGGCGTCACCCTGCTGGAAGAGCCGCAGGCCGCGCTGTACAGCTGGATCGCCCAAAGCGGCGGCGGCTGGCGCAAACAGGTCAAGGTCGGCGACGTGATCCTGGTGGTCGACGTAGGCGGCGGCACCAGCGACTTCTCGCTGATCGCCGTGGTCGAATCCGAAGGCAATCTGCAGCTGCACCGCGTGGCCGTGGGCGAGCACATCCTGCTCGGCGGCGACAACATGGACCTGGCCCTGGCCCATGGTGTGGCGCGCCAGCTGGCGGCGGACGGCAAATCGCTGGACGCCTGGCAGCTGCGCGCCCTCACCTATGCCTGCCGGCTGGCCAAGGAAAAGCTGCTCAGCGACGCCGAGGTGCAGTCGGTTCCGCTGGTCATCCCCAGCCGCGGCGCGCGCCTGATCGGCGGCTCCATCAGCGCCGAGCTGCGCCGCGAAGCGCTCACCGCCACCATCCTGGAAGGCTTCTTCCCCCAGGTGGACAGCAGCGCCCGCCCCATCAGCCGGGCCCGTGCGGGCTTGACCCAACTGGGCCTGCCGTATGCGCAGGACGCGGCCGTCACCCGGCACCTGGCCGCGCTGCTGGGCCGCCAGGTCGGCGCCACTGCGGCCCTCGGCGGCTTTGCGCCCGCGCTGGACGCGAGTTTTCTGCACCCCACGGCCGTGCTGTTCAACGGCGGCGTGTTCAAGTCGGACCTGCTGGTGCAGCGCACCCTGGCCACGCTGAACAGCTGGCTGACCGCAGAAGGCGCGCCGGCGGCACGCCTGCTCGACGGTGCCGACCTGGACTACGCGGTAGCCCGCGGCGCCGCCTACTACGGCACGGTGCGCCAAGGCCAGGGCATCCGCATCCGCGGCGGCACGGCCCAGTCCTACTACGTGGGCATTGAATCCGCCATGCCCGCCGTGCCCGGCCTGGAGCCGCCGGTGCAAGCCCTGTGCGTGGCGCCCTTCGGCATGGAAGAAGGCAGCCAAGCCGATCTGCCGCCGCAGGAGTTTGGCTTGGTGGTCGGCGAAGCCGTGCGCTTCCGCTTCTTCGGCTCGTCCGTGCGGCGGGATGACGCGGTCGGCATGCTGCTGGACTTCTGGACCCCGGACGAGCTGCAAGAGCTGGCCGAGATCGAAGCCCATCTGCCTGCCGACGGCCGTGCGCCCGGCGAGGTGGTGCCCGTCAAGCTGCGCGCCGCCGTCACCGAGGCCGGCACGCTGGAGCTGCACGCGATTCCACGCAACGGCGGGGACGGCTGGAAGATCGAGTTCGAAGTCCGTGCCGACGGGCAGTAAGGATTTATAAGAAATCGACCTCTGGCGCAGGTTCTACCTGCGCAGGCAGCTATTAAAAATGGAGCATCACGCTTACCTGAGCTCGGTCTTGCGCTCGATGGTGCGCGACACCAGGCCGTACTCCACCGCTTCTTCGGCCGACAGCCAGCGGTCCCGCTCTATGTCGACCAGTACGTCCTCCAGCGGCTTGCCGGTTTCGCGGGCGATGGTGCGGGCGATGCGCTCGCGGGCCTTGACGATCTCGCGCGCCTGGATGGCGATGTCGCTGGCCGGCCCGCCGGCGCCGCCGCTGGGCTGGTGGATCAGAAAGCGCGTGTTCGGCAGGCAGTAGCGCCGCGCACGCGGCACGGCCAGGAACAAATGGGTGGCGGCGCTGCCAACCCAGCCGGTGCCGACCATGTTCACCGGCGCGGCGATGAAGCGCAGGATGTCGTGGATGGCGTCACCCGACTCCAGGTGGCCGCCCGGCGAACTCACCAGCACGTCGATGGGGTCGGCGCTGTCGGCGTCCAGCGCGATCAGCCTGCGCGCCACGTCGGCGGCCATCACGTCGGTGACGGTGCCGAAAATCAGCAAGGTACGCGACTTGAAAGCTTTTTCCTCCAGGTAGGAGGTGCGCGGCTCGGTGGCGCTGGAGGGCGGGGTGGTGTCTGGGGTGTCCATATCGGAGTCCTTGTGGTTGAACTGCCTTGACGAATGGGGCTTAGCTTTCGTGACATCACCCCCCAAGCCACCCTATGGCACCATGTAGACATGTACGACGAACACCATTGGGCCCTGATCGACGCCGACCGCCACCGCCTGCTGCGTGCCGCTACCCGCTTGCTGGGCCCGGCGGAAGCCGAGGACGCTGTGCAGGACGCCTACCTGCGCGCGCTGACACCAGACACGCAGGCGCCCTTTGTTGCCCAGGCCTGGCTGCTCACCGTGGTGCGCAACCTGGCCATAGACCGCCTGCGTCGCCGCGACTGGATGCAGCAATGGCTGGCCGGGATGGACGCTGACGACGCCACATCCCCCTCGGCCGAGATGGATGCGGCGCTGGCGCAGGAAACCACCCACGCCTTGCGCCTGCTCGCGGCCCAGCTGGCGCCGGAAGATGGCGCAGCCCTGTTGCTGCACGAGGTCTTCGAGGTCACCCACGCCGAGATCGCAGAAGCCAGCGGCCGGTCCGAAGCTGCGAGCCGGCAGCAGCTGCGCCGGGCGCTGTTGCGGCTGCGCCAAGCGGCTGGCCCCGGCGCCGATACGGAGCCAACGGTGGAGCAAGAGACCGTTTTCCGCCTCTACCTGCAGTCGCTGCAGCTGCGCGATCCGCAGACCCTGTGGGCGATGCTGCGCCAGCCGCCGATCAGCGCCTTGGCGGCTCTGTCCACGCTGGCGGTAGCAACCACGACAGCGCCGCCTGCGACCACCTGCGGCGTCGTGCAGATAGGCGGCCAACTGGGCCTGGTGCTCAGCTTGGACGGCGTCCGGCTGTGCGTGCTGCCCCTGGGCGTGCGGCCCGAGCCGGAAGCCGTGCTGCTGTAGTGCGCATCCGCCTGGATTCTGCGAATAGCTCGATTAGCATCGAGCCCTCGGTTCGCGCGCCAACCCCATCGGCTTCGAAGGCGGCAAGGAGAGAAAAAGTATGAGTAGCAACGCCAACACGGTGCCGGCCAGTCTGGTTCCGCCCCCAGAAGGCTATGCCGACTGGCTGGCCGATCTGAAAGGGCGCATCCACGCCGCCCAGCAGCGCGCCACGCTGGCCGTGAACCGCGAGCTGGTGCTGCTGTACTGGCAGATGGGGCAGGACATCCTGGCACGGCAGGCCGCACAGGGCTGGGGCGCCAAGGTTATTGAGCGGCTGGCGCATGATTTGCGTGCCGCCTTTCCGGACATGAAGGGCTTTTCTCCGCGCAACCTCAAGTACATGCGCGCCTTTGCCCAGGCCTGGCCGGACGCGGAGTTTGTGCAACAGGCTGTTGCACTATTGCCTTGGGGCCACAACCTGGTCTTGCTGGAGCGCTTGGATACACCGGAAGAGCGCCGCTGGTATGCCGCCAAGGCCGTGGAGCACAACTGGTCGCGCAATGTGCTGAACATGCAGATTGAAACCCGCCTGCTGGCGCGCAGCGGTGCGGCAGTCACCAATTTCGTAGCAACCTTGCCAAAGCCGCAGTCCGACTTGGCCCGCGAGTCGGTCAAAGATCCTTATCGCTTCGACTTTTTGGGACTGACCGACGAGGCGCAGGAGCGTGCGGTTGAAAACGCCCTGGTCCAGCATGTCACCGAATTTTTGCTGGAGCTGGGTGCGGGCTTTGCGTTCGTTGGACGGCAGGTGCTGCTGGACGTGGGCGGGGACGAGTTTTTCATCGACCTGCTGTTCTACCACCTCAAGCTGCGCTGCTATGTGGTGATTGAACTCAAGGGTGGCAAGTTCAAGCCCGAGCATTTGGGGCAGCTGGGTTTTTACCTTACCGCCGTAGACCGCCAGCTCAAGAGTGCGCTGGACAACCCCAGCATCGGCTTGCTGCTGTGTAAAAGCAAAAACAAGATCGTGGCCGAATACGCCCTGGGCGACAAGAGCCAGCCCATGGGCATCGCAGAATACAAGTTGCTCGAATCCCTGCCCGCGGAGCTGCTGACCAGCCTGCCCAGCATTGAGCAGATTGAGCGCGAGCTGGCCAAGGGCGACACATCCATGGAAGACGATTCTGAATGACGCCACCCTGGACGCCACGGTGGGCAACGCCCAAAAAATGCATAAAAACAGCCTCCGGCGCATATTTAACCTGCGCAAGTAGCTATGGTTAATGTAGCAATTAAGAAGCCACGCTACACCGTCGGCATCGACCTGGGCACCACCCACACGGTGGTGGCGTTTGCCGAACGCGGGGCGGCGCAGATCCAGCTGTTCCCTATCGCCCAGCTGGTGGCGGCGGGCGAGGTGGCGGCGCTGCCGCAGCTGGCTTCGGTGCGCTTTCACCCCGCGGCCGGTACGCTGGCGCCGGCGGATGTGCAGTTGCCCTGGCCGTCTACCGAGTCGGCGGAATCTGCGGTATTGGGCCGCTTCGCGCTGGAGCTGGGTGCGCAGCAGCCTGGCCGGCTGGTGGCCAGCGCCAAAAGCTGGCTGTCGCACGCCGCGGTGGACCGCACCGCGCCCATCCTGCCCTGGGGCGCGCCTGACGACATTGCCAAGGTTTCGCCCCTGGCCGCCAGCGCCAGCACCCTGGCCCATGTGCGCGCCGCCTGGAACGCCCAGCACCCCAAAGCCCCGCTGGAGCAGCAGGAACTGGTGCTGACCGTGCCAGCGTCCTTCGACGAAGGTGCGTGCGCACTCACGCTGGAGGCCGCGCGCCTGGCGGGTTTGCCTGGCGTCAGGCTGATCGAAGAACCCCAGGCCGCGTTCTACGACTGGGTCTACAGCCACCGCGACACGCTGGCGGAAGACTTAAAGAAAACCCGCCGCGTGCTGGTCTGCGACGTGGGCGGCGGCACCACCGACCTGACGCTGATCGACGTGGAGATCGTCGGCGGCGAACCCAAGCTCACCCGCAGCGGCGTGGGCGACCACCTGGTGCTGGGCGGCGACAACATGGACTTGGCGCTCGCGCATCTGGTCGAGTCGCGCCTGGGCAGCGAGCGCCTGAGCGCCACGCAGCTAGCGCAGCTGACCCAGCGCTGCCGCGCCGTCAAGGAGCTGCTGTGGAGCCCGGGCGCGCCCGACAGCACCACGGTGACTCTGCTGGGTAGCGGCTCCCGCCTCATCGGTGGCGCGCGTTCCGCGCCGCTGCACCGGGCGGATTTGCAGCAGCTGCTGGTTGAAGGCTTCTTCCCATTGGTCGCCGCCGACGCGCAACCCCAGCGCGCCCATAGCGGACGTGGCGGCCTGGTGGCGTTCGGCCTGCCGTATGCGAGCGACGCTGCCATCACCCGGCACATTGCGGCCTTTCTGCAGCGCCACCCCGGTGTGCGTCCCGATGCGCTGCTGCTGAATGGCGGCGTATTCCATGCGCAAGATTTGGTCCAGCGTCTGCACGACACCTTGAACCGCTGGAGCGCCCAGCCGCTGCAGCTGCTGCATAACCCGCAGCTGGATGCCGCCGTGGCGCGGGGCGCCGTGGCCTATGCGCTGGCCCGCGCCGGCAAGGCACCGCGCATCGGCGGGGGCTCGGCGCGTAGCTACTTCCTGGTGCTGGACGATGGCGACAACGGCGGCCTGACCAGCCAGCGTGGCATCTGCGTGCTACCGCATGGCGCGGAGGAGGGCAAGCCCATCCTGCTGGCCGACCGCACGTTTGCGCTGCGCCTGGGGCGGCCGGTGCGCTTCTATCTGGCCTCCAGCGTCACTGATACCCAGCACCAGCCGGGCGAGCTGATCGACCTGTCTACGGGTAGCTTCGTGCGCCTGCCTCCGATCGCTACCGTGGTGCAGGGCACGGCCCGCGAGGTGCTGGTGCAGCTGAGCACGGCACTGACCGAGGTGGGCACGCTGGAGATGCATTGCATCGCTGTGGACGACTCGGCCCAGCAGTGGCAACTGGAATTCCAATTGCGCGGCGATGCACCGGAAGCCGTCCAGGAGGCCCCACCACACCCGCGCCTGGCGGACGCCAGCACCGCCATAGACCGCGTCTACGGCGACCGCGCCCAGGGCGTGGACGCCAAGGAGGTGAAGCAGCTGCGCGCCCATCTGGAGCGCCTGCTGGGCAGCCGCGATAGTTGGGATACACCACTGCTGCGCACCCTGTTTGGCCAGTTGCTGGAGCGCGCCAAGCGCCGCCGCCGCACGGCCCAGCATGAGCGCCAGTGGTTCAACCTGACCGGCTACGCGCTGCGGCCCGGCTTTGGTCACCCGCTGGACGACTGGCGCGTGCAGCAGATGTGGGACTTGTTCGAACCCGGCATCGCCCACAGCCATGAACCGCAGCAGTGGTCAGAATGGTGGACGCTATGGCGCCGCGTGGCCGGTGGGCTGACGGCCGAGCAACAAGACATGGTCTATGAAGCCATCGCCTACTACCTGCAGCCCGTGGGCGGGCAGGACATTGAAGCGCCCGGCGGCCCGCCCATGCTGGCGCTGGACGAGATGCTGCGCATGGCGGCATCGTTCGAACGCATCTCCGTGGCCCACAAAGTGCAGCTGGGCGGGTGGCTGGTGCAGCGCTTGGAAAGACCGGGCGAGAACCCGCAGGCCTGGTGGGCGCTGGGCCGCATCGGCGCGCGCCAGCCGCTGTACGCCAGCCTGCACCACGTGGTGCCGCCGGAGGTGGCGGTGCAGTGGCTGGAGGCCGTGCTGACGCAAGACTGGGCGAAGGTGGAGCCGGCAGCCTTTGCTGCGACCCAGATCGCCCGCGCCACCGGTGACCGCGCCCGCGATGTGCCCGATGCGCTGCGCCAGCGCGTGGTCGACCGCTTGCTGGCCGCCCGCGCCGCCCCCGCCTGGGTGGCCATGGTGCGCGAGGTGACGGTGCTGGACGAGGCCGATACCCGGCGCGTATTCGGCGAATCGCTGCCGGTGGGGCTGAAGCTGGTGGATTGAGTCTGCTATTGCTTTGATAGCTACTTGCGCAGGTATTAACTGTGCTGCAGGCCTAAAACCTTCAAGACTGCAGAATGAGATTTCCCGTTCGCCCTGAGCCTGTCGAAGGGCCCTTCGACAGGCTCAGGGCGAACGGCAGACGCAGCCTCAAGCCTGCTTGTTACGGCGCTTTGCGATGGCACCCGCTGCCAGCAGGCCGGTGAATACCAGCACCATGCTGCCGGGCTCGGGCACCTGGTTGGTGGCGCTGAAGTTGGACACCACGGTGGTGGCGCCGCCAAACAGGCTGTCGGTGGAGGTGGTTTCAAACCCGAAGGTGCTGCCAGCATTCACCAGCAGCGACAGGCTGCCGGATTGCGGGTCGAACATGCCGTCGGTGCTGAGCTGGTGCAGCACGCCGTCCAGGACGTAACCAAAGCTGTCGTTGCTGGAGCCGCCGTCGTCGGCGGTGCTGTAGTTCCAGTTGAAGCTCAGCAGGGTGTTCTGGCTGAACAGCAGGCTGTAGCTCAGCGTGGTCTGGTCCAGCGGCGCGCTGTCGAAGTCGCTGAAGTTGGACGAGTTCAGTGTCAACGTGCTGCTGTTGGCGGCCACGGTACCGTTGCCGCCATTGCTGTTGGCCGTGGTCCAGTTGGCGGGGGCTGTGTTCAGCACGAAGTCTGCGTGGGCGCTGCCGGCCAGGCCGAGGGTCAGGGCAGAGATAGCGAGGAATTTGGAATACATGGTTGGGGCCTAAAAATGCTTAGTTGGGCAGGGTCTGGTTGACGAAGCTGGAGCCGCCCAGGTCGGACTCGTCAAAGGTGAAGACAAACCACTGGTTGGGGTTGGCCAGGCCACCGGCAGTGACGGGCAGGAAGTCGTTGTCGTTACCGATGTACAGCGTGTGCTTGACGGCACGGTCCACCACCACGTCCTGGCCAAAGGCCATGCCTTCGAGCTTGGTGGGGATTTGCGTGTTCTTCAGGCCAGCGGCTTGCAGCTTGGCGGCGATGTCCAGGAACAGGGTCTTGGGCACGGCATAGGGCAGCAGGTTGGCTTCGCCGCTGAGTTTGCTGACGTCGGTGGCGCCGGCCAGGTCAATCTTGTAGACGCGCTTGACCACGGCTTTGCTGTCGTCGCCCAGGCCCTTGCCGTCGCGCTCCAGCACCAGGATCTCATGGCTGTTCAGGGCCAGGATTTCGCTGCTGTTATAGGCCTTGCCCATGTCGGCCAGGTAGTTGTCGTAGACGTATTGCTGGGTGGCGCCGGAGGCGATGTTGATGCTCAGGATGCGGTTGGCGCGGCCACCGTCGCCGCCGTCCTGGATCAGCGGGCTTTGCATGAAGCCGAACAGGGTGGTGCCGTCGGGCGAGATGGCCAGGCCTTCCATGCCCTTGTTGGCTACACGGCCGCTGGTATTGCCGCTGATCTCGGTAGCGCCAGAGAACGATTTTTTGGCAATGGCCAGGCTGGCCGGCAGGGTGATGGTGCGGCCGCGGCCGCCACTGGCGCGGTCAAACTGGTAGATGTAGGGGCCGTACTCGTCCGAGATGAACACCGAGGTACCGCTGCGCGACAGGCGTATGCCTTCGGGGTCGAAGCGGGCATCGGCTACATCGGCCGAGGTGCTGGCGGCGGCGAAGTTGTCCGAGCGGCCCGAGAAGTAGAACTTGCCCGTCGTGTTGGCCGCTGGCACGGCCGAGAAGCCGGCGACCGGCTCGCCGTAGTGCAGTGCGGTGCGGTTGTACAGCAGCGTGGTAGCCAGCAGGCTGGGGCTGAGGGTGAAGGGCAGGCCGGTGCTGGCGTCGGGCGTCTGGCTCAGCGCCAGGTTCAGGGTGTGGAAGCGGGGGATGTAGCTGGCGGTGTTGTCCACGCTGGCGTTCCAGGCGGTGGCATTGGGGCCACGGTCGGGCAGGGCCAGAAAGGTGCTGCCGCCGGCCCAGGTGAGGCCCGAGCCCACGCCGCCCAGCAGGTCGCCGCGTACCCCGTTTTCCAGGGCACTGCCTTGGCCGGAGAGGTCGCTGGCGGTGGCGGAGAGTTTGCCAATGGCGACCAGGTCCACCGCGTGGACGGAAGTGGCCACCAGGGCTTGGAGCAGTGCGGCTGTCAGCAGGGCTAGACGCGGGTGGCGCATGGGTGGTCCTTGGGCAAAAGGAACACATATTGCGCACACCGTGTGACGGCGCAGTGACACTGCGGGCCGTCGCGCATGGTGGCCCGCAGCTTGGTCTAGCGGAACTGCTCGGGTTTGTAGAAGCCGCTGTCCACCAGGGCGGCACGCCAGTTTTTCACGTCCACCAGCAGCGGCTTGAGCAGCATGGCGGGCACGACTTTTTCACCGTTGTTATAGGTTTTCTCGTCGTTGATGGCGGGCTTTTTGCCGGACAGGATGGCGTCCACCATGGTGGCGGTGACCTGGGCCAGTTCGCGCGTGTCCTTGAATATGGTGGAGGTCTGCTCGCCCCGGATGATGGAGCGTACCGAGGGCAGCTCCGCGTCCTGCCCGGTGGTGACGGGCAGGGGCTGGCCGCCCTGGCCGTAGCCGGCCTTTTTCAGCGCCTCTATCAGGTCGATGGTGATGCCGTCGTAGGGCGAGAGGATGGCGTCCAGGTGCTGCTTGGCGTAGTTGCGCTCCAGGATGCCGACCAGGCGGGCGCGCGCCACGCTGCCGCTCCAGCGCATGGTGGACACCTTGTCCATGCCCATCTGGCCCGAGCCCACTACCAACTGGCCTTTGTCGATGAATGGTTTGAGTACCGACATCGCGCCGTTGTAGAAAAAGTGGGCGTTGTTGTCGTCGGGCGAGCCGGCGAACAGCTCAATGCGGAACGGCCCCTTGCCCGTTGCCAGGCCCAGCCGGTTGGCGATGTCGCTGCCCTGCAGCACGCCGACCTGGAAGTTGTCGAAGGTGGCGTAGTAGTCCACATGGTTGCTGCCGCGAATTAGCCGGTCGTAGGCGATGACCTTGACCTTTTTGTCGGCGGCGGTCTGCAGCACCGGGGCCAGCTTGGTGCCGTCGATGGCGCCAATCACCAGCACCGAGGCGCCTTTGGCGATCATGTCCTCGATCTGGGCGGTCTGGGCGGCCAGGTCGTCGTTGGCGTACTGCAAAATGGCGCGGTAGCCCAGCTTGTCCATAAAGCGCGTCATGGCCAGGCCTTCGATCACCCAGCGTAGCGAGGTGATGGTGGGCAGGGAGATGCCGATGACTCCTTTTCCCGCAGTTTGGGAAAAGGCGCCCAAAGGTAGCAATCCGGGCAGCAATCCGCCCACCAAACCTCCTAACAGCTGTCTGCGCGCAGATTGCATGGCTACTTGTCTCCAATGTGTATTGTTGTGATTTGATCGTAGCAGACCGGCTGCTTCCCTCTTGGTACTGAAAAATGAAAAAGAACGCACCCACCAAAGCCGAAACCGGTGTGCTGCCGCCGTTCCAGGGCCTGTCGCTGGACCGCATTCTGGTGCCCCACACCGAGGCTGAATTCGCGGATGCCACGGCGCAGATCCTGGCGGCCGGTGCCGTGGGTTTTGATACCGAGGCCAAGCCCACGTTTGCGCCGGGCGAGGTCAGCAGCGGGCCGCACGTGGTGCAGTTCGCGCTGCCCACCCAGGCTTTCTTGTTCCAGCTGCACCGGCCGGAGTCGCTGCCCTGCCTGGTGCAGATACTGCAGTCACCCGCGGTGCGCAAAGTGGGCTTTGGCCTGGAACAGGACCGTGGGCAAATCCATGCCCGGCTGGGCGTGACGATGCAGGCCGTGCTGGACCTGAACAGCATCTTCCGCCAGCAGGGCTATGGCACCTCCATGGGGGTGCGCGCGGCGGTGGGCGTGGTGCTGCGCCAGCGCTTCCACAAGTCCAAGAAAACCACCACCTCCAACTGGGCCCAGCCCCAGCTCAGCCCGACGCAGATGCTGTACGCGGCCAACGATGCCTATGCGGCGCTGCGGGTGTACCAGGCGCTTTAGCCTTCCACGACCCGTACACTTCTGGTCATGAAACTCAAAATGGCCAAGAACTCTCTTTTCGCAGTCTTGCTGCGTTCGCCGTGGTGGATCAGCATGCTGCTGGTGCTGGCTTTCGGCCTGGCTTCGGCGGCCCTGCTGCCCAAGGCCTATGTGCCTTTCGGCGTGATGGGCGCGCTGCCCTTCTTCGTGATCGGCCTGATGGCCTTGCAGCGCCAATGGAATGTGCCCAGCGCTGCCCGTGTGGCCGAGCTGCTGGAGCGCGCTGGCGCCATGCCCTGGCGCGACTTTGCCGACAGCCTGGACGCGGCCTACCGCGCCCAAGGCCATATGGTGACGCGGCTAAATGTGCCGGCCGCAGATCTACAGCTGGCGAAAGACGGTAAAAACACCTTGGTGGCGGCCAAGCGCTGGAAGGCGGCAAACCACGGCGTCGAGGCGCTGCGCGATCTGGCGGCTGAGAAGGAGCGCCGTGGCGCCGATGCCTGCATCTATCTCAGCGCTGGCGGTGTGAGCGACAAGGCCCGTGTATTTGCCCAGGAGCAGGGCATACAGCTGGTGTCGGGTACGGCCTTGGCGCAGTTGCTCAAGACGGCCGAGGCTTAGTCCAGAACCTGTGCCGTTAGGCGGGCAGGTAGCGGCCCAGCTTTTCGCCCAGCACCAGGGCAGCGTCCTGCCAGGGCAGTTGCACGCCCAGGCTGGCCAGGTCCACGGTTTGCAGCCCGGCGTAGCCGCAGGGGTTGATGCGTTGGAAGGGCTCCAGGTCCATGGCTACATTCAGCGCCACGCCGTGGTAGGTGCAGTGCCGGCTGACCTTGATGCCCAGCGCGGCGATTTTCCCCAGGTAGTGGGGCTGGGTTTCCAGCTCTTTGGCGGTAAAGCCGGCTTCCAGCCGCGCATGGCCAAACGGGTCTTGCAGGCGCACGTAGATGCCCGGCGCGCCCGGCACGCGCAGGCCGGTCACGCCGAAGTGCGCCAGGGTTTGCACCACGGCTTCTTCGATGCGAAACACATATTCCTTGACGAAGTAGCCGGCCCGCTTCAGGTCCAGCAGCGGATAGGCCACCACCTGGCCCGGCCCGTGGTAGGTGACCTGACCGCCCCGGTTGGTTTGCACCACGGGGATGTCGCCGGGCAGCAGCAGGTGTTCAGCCTTGCCGGCCAGGCCTTGGGTGAACACCGGCGGGTGCTCACAAATCCATAGCTGGTCTGGCTCATCCGGTGTGCGCTGGGCGGTGAAATCCTGCATTGCCTGCACAGTGGGCAGGTAGTCCACGCGGCCCAGCAGCTGACAGGGCAGAGAGGCGGTCACAGGACCATCTTCACCATGGGGTGGGTGCTCAGCGTGCGGTACAGCTCGTCCAGCTGTTCGCGGCTGGTGGCCGTGACGGTGACGGTGATTCCCAGGTAGTTGCCGCCCTTGCTTTCGCGCAACTCAACCGTGCTGGCGTCATAGCTGGGGTCGAACTGCTTGGCGATGCTGGTGATGGCATGGACAAAGCCCTCGGCGCGCAGGCCCATGACCTTGATAGGGAACTGGGACGGGTATTCGATCAGCGACTCTTTGCGTGGATCGGTGGGCTCGGCGGGAGTGTCGGTGGTCGGTGTGCTCATGGGGTTCAAAGGCTTTCTTTGGCGGCGACGTAGGCCGCATACAGTTTTTGGTAAACCGGTCCGGGTTGGCCGTTGCCCACCGGTCGGCCGTCCAGGCTGGTGATGGCCAGGACTTCCTTGGTGGCACTGGATAGCAGAAGCTCGTCTGCGGCCCGCACCTCATCGCGACTGATGCGGCGTAGCGTGAAGGGAATGTCCTGGGCCTGGCAGAGTTCGGCGATCAGGCCGTAGCGTATGCCTTCCAGTACCAGATTGTCGTTGGGCGGGCCGTAGACCGCGCCGTCCTTGACCAGCCACACATTGCTGGAGGCGGCTTCGCTCAGAAAGCCGTCGCGGAACATCACGGTTTCCACCGCACCCGCATCCACGCCAATTTGCCGGGCAAACACCGCGCCCAGCAGGCTGGTGCTTTTGATATGGGCCTTTTCCCAGCGGAAGTCTTCGGCGGTGACGCACATCACGCCCAGGCGGCGCTGCGCTTCTGAGGGCAGGTTCATGGTGTTGGCCATGGCGAAGACCGTGGGCTGCATATCGGCCAGCATGGCATGGTCGCGCATGGCTACACCACGGCTCACCTGGATGTACACCAGTTGGTTGTTGTGTGAGGTCTTTGTGCCTTCGGTGCTGGTATGTTCTGCGCGTGCTGCTATTAATTTGGAAGCAATCGCATGCCAGGCCTCGTGCGTGTGCGGGTTGGGTATGCGCAGCTCGGCCAGGCTGCGGTCCAGCCGCGCCATGTGCTGCTCAAAGCGGAACAGGCGACCGGCATAGACCGGCACTACCTCGTAGACGCCATCGCCGAAGATGAAGCCGCGGTCCATGACGCTGATCTTGGCGTCGCACAGCGGTGTGTAGTTGCCGTTGAGGTAGCAGGGAAAGTCGGGCAGGGAATGCATGGAGTGGAAGGAGAAGCTAAGGGGGCTATTTTGGACTGTTCCTGCGAGCAGTTCACGCACGGGCCTCGCCAATCGTGGATACGCTAAACGCTGTGTTGGCTTGGTGCTTGTGCGAGAGGCCGGATTGATTCAGGGGCTTCAGGGTTTGGCATGCACCGAATAAGGGCACAATCTGCCCCCGGCAGGTGCGTGTAAGCGTGGCGCCAGCCGCGACGGGTACGATCTGTGTAAAGCTTGCGTAAAACAAGCCTTTTCTCACACTCCGTCATCGTCATTTGGTCGCCAGCAGTTTCTACATATAATAGTAGGCTTTGCTAAATTGTTCAGGGTAAACCTGGGTGTCATAAAACAGGTGAACAATGACCTTTGACCAAGAAGATGGGGAGCAAGATGAGGGTTTCAAGCCCCTGACGACAGCCGAGGCGCAAGAGTGGCGCAGGCGCAATCCGCCACTGTCGATGTGGCGGGTGCTGATGGGGCAAAGTCTGGCGGGATGTCTGGTTGCAATGGCAGCTTGGCTTCTGACGGGCAAGTCCAGCATGGGGTGGTCAGCCGCTTATGGCGCACTTTCGGTGGTGTTGCCTGCTGCGGTTTTTGCGCGCGGCGTCACGGGACGTTTAGCGCGGGCTGTACCAGGTGCTGCGATGCTGGGGTTTTTTGTGTGGGAATTGGTGAAGATCATTTTGACCGTCGCAATGTTGTTTGCGGCGCCGAAATGGGTCACGGATTTAAATTGGTTGGCCCTGGTGGCCGGCTTTGTAGTGACGATGAAGGTGGTTTGGTTGGCGCTTATGTTCCGCTCCAAACGCCCACATCCGGCTCAACATAATTGATGGACTGCTAAATATGTCGACTGAACACGCTGCTACAGAAGGCCCGAAGGCCGGCGAATATATCGTTCACCATTTGCAGCATTTGCAAAGAGACTTTTCGTTCCAGAGCGTCAAGCAAAGCCATATCGTGGATTTCAGCTTGTTCAATCTGGACTCCGTGCTGTATTCGATCATTCTCGGTATCGTTGGTTGTTTCTTTTTGTGGCGCGCCTCGCGTAAGGCTACGTCCGGCGTACCCGGTCGTTTCCAGGCGGCGGTTGAAATCCTGTCAGAGATGGTTGATACGCAGGCCAAGGGTGTGATCCACAACGCCAAAAGTCGCAAGCTGGTTGCTCCTTTGGCGCTGACCGTTTTTGTCTGGATCTTCATGATGAACGGCATGGATATGCTGCCGGTCGATTTGTTGCCCAAGCTGTGGGAGCATGCCTATGTATCCGCTGGCAATGATGCACACCATGCGTTCATGCGGGTGGTGCCCACGGCCGACTTGTCGACCACCCTGGGTCTGTCAGTCAGCGTTTTGTTTGTTTGCCTGGTCTACAACATCAAGATCAAGGGCTTGGGCGGCTGGGCGCACGAATTGGTGGCAGCGCCATTCGGTGACCACTGGTTTCTGTACCCCATCAACTTGCTGATGCAAGTGATCGAGTACTTGGCAAAAACGGTTTCGCACGGCATGCGGTTGTTCGGCAACATGTTCGCTGGTGAATTGGTATTCATGTTGATCGCCTTGATGGGCGGCACGTGGGCCTGGCAGTTCAACCCCCTGGTGGGCGGGTTCTGGCTGGGTGTTGGGCATGTTATCGCTGGAGCAGCGTGGAGCATCTTCCACATTCTGGTGATCACCTTGCAAGCCTTCATCTTTATGATGCTGACGCTGATTTACGTGGGCCAGTCCCATGAGGCGCACTAAGGTTCGTTTTCGCTTTTCTTTTTCTTTTACCTGTAATTTTTAGGAGCAATCATGGAAAACATTCTGGGTCTCGTCGCTTTGGCTTGTGGTTTGATCGTTGGTCTGGGCGCGCTGGGTGCCTCCATCGGTATCGCTTTGATGGGCGGCAAGTTCCTCGAGTCTTCGGCTCGCCAACCTGAGCTGATGAACGAATTGCAAACCAAGATGTTCATTTTGGCCGGTCTGATCGACGCGGCTTTCCTGATCGGCGTGGCTATTGCCCTGCTGTTCGCTTTCGCCAAGCCTTTCGCGATTTAATTTTTGGCCGACCTTTCACGACCGAAAGGAATTAAGCCGTGAACATTAATTCAACCCTGTTCCTGCAGGCCGTTGTCTTTGCGATTCTGGTGTGGTTCACGATGAAATTCGTGTGGCCTCCCATAACCAAGGCACTGGACGAGCGGGCGCAGAAAATCTCTGACGGTCTTGCCGCCGCCGATAAAGCCAAGTCTGAACTCACCAGCGCCAACAAGCGCGTGGAAGAAGAACTAGCCAAGTCGCGCACCGAGACCGCATCGCGTCTGGCTGATGCCGACCGCCGTGCCCAGGCCATCATCGAAGAAGCCAAAGCCCGTGCGACGGAAGAAGGCAACAAGATCGTCGCCGCAGCCCGTGCCGAAGCCGAGCAGCAAACCGTGAAGGCCCGTGAAGCACTGCGTGAGCAGGTCGCCGCACTGGCCGTTAAGGGTGCCGAGCAGATTCTCCGCAAGGAAGTCAATGCCGGTGTCCACGCGGACTTGTTGAACCGACTCCAAACTGAACTCTGAGCGGCAGAACGACCATGGCTGAAATAGCAACCATTGCCCGTCCTTACGCAGAAGCGCTGTTCAAGGCAAGTGCGTCCGACTTGGCCGGTACGGCTGCATGGCTTGATGAATTGGCTGCAATTGCAGGTAATTCGCAGCTGCTGCAGTTTGCCGATAACCCCAAGGTGGAAGCCGGTCAGGTGTTTGAAGTGATTGCTGGTGTGGCCAAGTCGGTCTTGCCAGAAGCTGCCAAGAATTTTCTGCAGCTGGTCATTGAAAACGGCCGCCTGAGCGTGCTGCCCGAGATTGCTACCCAGTTCCGCGCATTGAAAAATGCGGTGGGCGGCTCTTCCGATGCAACGGTCTTCAGTGCCTTTGCGATGGATGCAGCGGCCTTGGCGGGCGTGGCTTCAGCCTTGGAAAAGCGTTTTGGACGGAAGCTCAATCTCACCGTAGCGTTAGAGCCGGAGTTGATTGGCGGAATTCGCGTCGTGGTGGGTGACGAGGTGCTGGACACTTCGATCAAAGCCCGCCTGGAACATATGAAATTGGCCCTGACCGCCTAAGGTCGGAGCCAGCGTTTTCGGCCAGAGCCCGTGGCTCCGGTTGTTTGCTAACCAAAGAAAGAGAAGGAAAGAGTCATGCAACTCAATCCCGCAGAAATTTCTGAACTGATCAAGAGCCGTATTGAAGGCTTGACGGCTCAGGCTGACATCCGCAACCAGGGCACCGTGGTGTCCGTGACTGACGGTATTTGCCGCATTCATGGTCTGTCCGACGTGATGCAAGGCGAAATGCTGGAATTCCCCGCCGGCAGCGACGGTCAACCCACCTACGGCCTGGCCTTGAATCTGGAACGCGACTCGGTCGGTTCCGTGATCTTGGGTGAATACGAACACATTTCCGAAGGCGACGTCGTGAAGTGCACGGGTCGTATTCTGGAAGTGCCAGTCGGCCCCGAATTGCTGGGTCGTGTGGTGAACGCACTGGGCCAGCCTATTGACGGCAAGGGTCCGATCAACGCCAAGCTCACCGACGTGATCGAAAAGGTCGCACCGGGCGTGATCGCCCGTAAGTCGGTGGACCAGCCCATGCAGACCGGCCTGAAGTCGATCGACTCCATGGTGCCTGTGGGCCGTGGCCAACGCGAACTGATCATTGGCGACCGCCAGACGGGTAAGACCGCCGTGGCTATCGACGCCATCATCAACCAAAAGGGACAGAACATGTCCTGCGTTTACGTCGCGATTGGTCAAAAGGCCTCGTCGATCAAGAACGTGGTGCGCGCTCTGGAACAAGCTGGTGCGATGGAATACACCATTGTGGTGGCGGCTTCGGCTTCTGAATCGGCTGCTATGCAGTACGTCAGTGCCTACTCCGGTTGCACCATGGGTGAATACTTCCGTGACCGTGGCCAAGACGCACTGATCGTGTATGACGATCTGTCCAAGCAAGCTGTGGCGTATCGCCAAGTGTCCCTGCTGTTGCGCCGTCCACCAGGCCGTGAAGCCTACCCCGGCGACGTGTTTTATCTGCACAGCCGCCTGCTGGAACGTGCCGCCCGCGTGAACGCCGACTACGTTGAAGCCTTCACCAAGGGTGAGGTCAAGGGCAAGACCGGTTCGCTGACCGCTTTGCCTATCATTGAAACGCAAGCTGGCGACGTGTCCGCTTTCGTTCCAACCAACGTGATCTCGATCACCGATGGCCAGATCTTCCTGGAAACTTCGCTGTTCAATGCCGGTATCCGCCCCGCGATCAACGCCGGTATCTCGGTGTCCCGCGTCGGTAGCGCTGCCCAGACCAAGATCATCAAGGGCCAGTCCGGCGGTATCCGTACCGACTTGGCGCAGTACCGTGAATTGGCGGCTTTCGCCCAGTTCGCTTCTGACCTGGATGAGTCCACCCGCAAGCAACTGGACCGCGGTGCCCGCGTGACCGAGCTGCTGAAGCAAGCCCAGTACAGTCCGCTGTCCATCTCCTTGATGGGCGCCACGCTGTTTGCTGTGAACAAGGGCTTCATGGACGATATCGCGGTCAAGAAGGTGTTGGCGTTTGAGCATGGCCTGCACGGCTACCTCAAAGACAAACACGCTGCCTTGTTGTCCAAGGTTGAAGCTTCCAAGGCGCTCGACAAGGAAGCTGAGGCTGAATTGCTCGCCGCTGTGGCAGCGTTCAAAAAGACGTTCGCTTAATTCCAAACTAGGAGCCACCCATGGCATCAGGCAAGGAACTACGCAGCAAGATCAAATCGGTGGAAAACACCAAGAAGATCACCAAGGCGATGGAGATGATCTCCGTTTCCAAGATGCGTAAAGCGCAGGAGCGGATGCGCGCAGCGCGTCCGTACAGCGAGAAGATCCGTGACATCGCTGCACACCTGGGTCAGGCGAATCCGGAGTACGTGCACACCTATATGCAAACCAACGGCGCCAAAGCCGAAGGTTTTGTGGTCATCACGACCGATAAGGGTTTGTGCGGTGGTTTGAATACCAATCTGTTTCGCGCCCTGACCATCAAGCTGCGTGACTCGCAGGCTGCGGGCAATAGCGCGCAGGCGGTGGCCATTGGTGGCAAGGGTTTGGGCTTCCTGACGCGCATCGGCGCCAAGGTGGTTTCCCACGTCACACATCTGGGTGACAAGCCGCATCTGGACAAGCTGATCGGACCGCTGAAGGTATTGCTGGACGCCTACGAAAAGGGCGAAATCAGTGCCGTGCATCTGGTCTACAACAAGTTTGTCAGCACCATGAAGCAAGAGCCGGTGATTGAGCAGTTGCTGCCTTTGTCGGCTTCCAAGATGCTGGCAGAAACCAAGGCTACAGGTGCGCATGCCTGGGACTACATCTACGAACCAGATGCGCAATCGGTAATTGACGACCTGTTGGTGCGTTATGTCGAAGCGCTGGCTTACCAGGCGGTCGCTGAAAACATGGCTTCGGAACATGCAGCGCGCATGGTCGCCATGAAGGCTGCTACGGATAACGCAGGTAGTGTGATTGGCGAGCTGAAACTGGTCTACAACAAGACCCGCCAGGCTGCAATCACCAAAGAGCTGTCCGAAATTGTGGCAGGTGCTGCGGCTGTTTAAACAGCCAACCGTCCCGGTTAGTCATCGGTCGATTTAAAGATTCAATTTATTGGAGCAAACATGGCTCAAGAAAATGCAGAAGTGAACGCCCGCGTTCAGGGAAAAATTGTCCAGTGTATTGGCGCCGTGGTGGACGTGGAATTCCCACGCAGCCACATGCCCCGCATTTACGACGCACTGAAAATGGAAGGCTCCGCGCTGACCCTGGAAGTGCAGCAGCAATTGGGTGACGGCATCGTTCGTACCATTGCGCTGGGTTCTTCCGACGGCCTGCGCCGCGGTCTGATGGTCTACAACACCGGCGCTGGCATTACGGTTCCCGTGGGCAAGGCCACCCTGGGCCGCATCATGGACGTGCTGGGCTCGCCCATCGACGAACGTGGTCCTGTCGGCCAGGAACTGACCGCCACCATCCACCGCAAGGCCCCGGCCTACGACGAACTCAGCCCCTCGCAAGAACTGCTGGAAACCGGTATCAAGGTGATTGACTTGATCTGCCCGTTCGCCAAGGGCGGTAAGGTCGGTCTGTTCGGTGGTGCCGGTGTGGGCAAAACCGTGAACATGATGGAGCTGATCAACAACATCGCCAAGGCACACAGCGGCTTGTCCGTGTTTGCTGGTGTGGGTGAGCGTACCCGTGAAGGGAACGACTTCTACCACGAGATGGCCGACTCCGGCGTGGTGAATCTGGAAAACCTGCCTGAGTCCAAAGTGGCCATGGTCTACGGTCAGATGAACGAACCCCCAGGTAACCGTCTGCGCGTGGCTTTGACCGGTCTGACCATTGCGGAATCCTTCCGTGATGAAGGCCGCGACGTGCTGTTCTTCGTGGACAACATCTATCGCTACACCTTGGCCGGTACCGAGGTGTCCGCACTGCTGGGCCGTATGCCTTCCGCCGTGGGCTACCAGCCTACCCTGGCCGAGGAAATGGGCCGTCTGCAAGAGCGTATTACCTCGACCAAGGTTGGTTCGATCACCTCCATCCAGGCCGTATACGTGCCGGCGGATGACTTGACCGATCCATCGCCTGCAACGACTTTCGCCCACTTGGACTCCACCGTGGTGTTGAGCCGTGACATCGCTTCGCTGGGTATCTACCCTGCGGTTGATCCACTCGACTCGACCAGCCGCCAGCTGGACCCGCTGGTCGTCGGTGAAGACCACTACAACACGGCCCGTGCTGTGCAAGGTACGCTGCAGCGCTACCGCGAACTGCGCGACATCATCGCCATCATGGGTATGGACGACTTGGCTCCTGAGGACAAGCTGGCTGTGGCCCGCGCCCGCAAGATCCAGCGTTTCCTGAGCCAGCCTTTCCACGTGGCCGAAGTGTTTACCGGTTCGCCCGGCAAGTACGTACCATTGTCGGAAACCATCCGTGGTTTCAAGATGATTGTCAGCGGCGAATGCGACCACATGCCAGAACAAGCGTTCTACATGGTGGGCACAATCGATGAAGCCATTGAAAAGGCCAAGAAGGTTTAATGTTTTGGGCGTGGGCAGTGCCGTTGTGGCTCTGCCAGCGTCTTGCCTTTTCCCTTCAACACGCTGACCCCAAAGGAAACGTATGTCGACCATTCATGTGGACGTTGTCAGTGCCGAAGCCTCCATCTTCTCCGGCGAAGCCAAGTTTGTGGCTTTGCCAGGTGAGTCTGGCGAGCTGGGCATTTACCCACGTCACACTCCGCTGATCACCCGGATCAAGCCCGGTTCGGTTCGCATCGAAAAGGCTGACGGCACAGAAGAGTTCATTTTCGTGGCCGGTGGCATTTTGGAAGTGCAACCCAACTGTGTGACCGTGCTCTCCGACACCGCCATTCGCGGCAAGGATCTGGACGAAGAAAAAGCCAACACGGCCAAGGCCGCAGCTGAAGACGCGCTGCGCAATGCTAAGGGTGAACTGGATATCGCCAAGGCGCAATCCGAGCTGGCCATCATGGCGGCCCAGATTTCTGCTCTGCGCAAGTTTCGTCAAAAGCGTTGATCCTCAAAAGGACGACGATCTTCACAAAGCCGCTTTCGAGCGGCTTTTTTGTGCGCGTCGGCCAGAATATCCTCCGGCCACCGATCCATGTTTTGCGCTGGTTGCGACGATGCGCGCAGGTCGCGTAAAGCAGGGCAAAATCACAGCTTGTTCCACGCGGGTGCGTTTTATGTCCAAAGCCAAGCTGCACGCCGCCACCATAGGTGGCAGTGCTGACGATACGGAAGCTGCTTTTTACGAGGCCTTGCAAAACGGCGACATCGACAAGCTCATGGCCTGCTGGGCCGACGAGGACGATGTGATCTGCGTGCATCCAGGCGGACTGCGTGTGGTGGGTGTGGCGGCTGTGCGTACGACCTTCGAGGCCATGTTTGCGCAGAGCAGTATTCGCGCCACGCCTCTACAGGTGCGCAAGGTTGAATCACTGGGCAGTGCCATGCACAACGTCGTCGAGAGTATTGACGTCATGACAGCCGACGGACCGCGCCAAGCCTTTGCCATTGCCACCAATGTTTATCACAAGACGGCCCAGGGCTGGCGCATGGTGGCCCACCATGCCAGCCCCGGCACTGGATTGGAGATGCAGGAAAGCAGTGGCGCACCCCAGGTACTGCACTGATGCGTCCCGTAAAGCTTTTAGGCTTCTGCCGCACATTTCACCTGCGAGGTGTGCTATGAATTATGCAGCGCCCTGGTGGTTGCCCAGTGGACACGCGCAGACCATTTGGCCGGCGCTGTATTCACGTCGGGTGTTTGGGCCGTCTTTGCGCTTCAGGCGCGAACGCTGGATCACTCCCGACCTGGACTTCATGGATGTCGATTTCTGTGACCCACCGGCCATGGTGGCCGATCCCGCGCTCAGCGAGGATGTGCGCCCCTTGCTGGTGCTGTTCCATGGTCTGGAAGGTTCGTCCTCCAGTCACTATTCCGAGGCTTTTGGCGACTACGCGCGAGCCCACGGCATGGGCTATGCAGTACCGCACTTTCGGGGCTGTAGCGGCGAGCTGAACCTGGCGCCTCGCGCCTACCACTCGGGCGACTACGAGGAGATCGGCTGGGTCTTGAAGCGCCTCAAGGCACGCCACCAGGGCGAGATTATTGCGGTCGGCGTGTCGCTTGGCGGTAATGCTTTGCTACGCTGGGCCGAGGAAATGGGCGAGCGCGCCGGCCGCATCGTGCGTGCGGTGGCTTCGGTCTGCGCGCCGCTGGATCTCGCGGCTGCAGGCTGGGCCATAGGCCGGGGGCTGAATCGGCAGGTATACACCCGCATGTTTCTGCGCAGCATGAAGCCCAAGGCCCTGCAAAAGCTGGACCAGCACCCGGGCCTATTTGACCGCGAAGCGATGCTGGCGGCCCGTGACCTCTATGAGTTCGACAACGTGTTCACAGCCCCGTTGCATGGTTTCAGCAGCACGGAAGATTACTGGGCCCGCGCATCGGCCAAGCCGCACCTGGCACGCATCCAGATTCCTGCCCTGGTGGTTAATGCCATGAACGACCCTTTTGTCCCGGTATGGAGCTTGCCTCACCAGGACGCAGTGGGCGATCACGTCACCCTTTGGCAGCCAGCGCACGGCGGCCATGTCGGTTTTCCGCAAGGGCCGATTCCGGGCCATGTGCGCAGCCTGCCGGATGCCGTGGGTGGATGGTTGTTGCAGGCCAGCCAGGCCTGAGCCGGGGAGCGATTGAAGCCATGGACGACATTGTCAGACAGGCCATCGCTAAATGGCCGAACGTGCCCGACTGCTACGGCTGGCTGGGCCTGGATGCCCGCGGCAGCTGGTACATGCGTGACGACGCGGCCCAGGCGGCGGGACCGTTTGCGGCATCTGCTGGTGGCAATGCGCTCAGCAAAGGCAGCCGCTTGCAACATACCAAGCTGATCGACTTCATTCAACGCAACTACGAGGCTGATGCGGCCGGGCAGTGGTTTTTCCAGAATGGCCCGCAGCGTGTGTATGTGGAGCTGGAAGTGGCGCCGCTGGTATGGCGGGTGCACCCAGACTTCTCGGTGTTTGCCCACACCGGCAAGGCGGCCCGTGTGCAGCGTTGCGTGCTCGACGGCGAGGGGCGTGTTTATCTGGAGACCGATATCGGTTTCGGTCTGGTGCACAGCCTGGACATGGGGTTTGCTGCTGAAGCGGTGGAGCAGGGGCTGTGGGTGCCACAGCCGTTTGAGACGCAAGAACTGCCGGCCCGCTTTGGGTATGTTCTGAGTCCTCAGGCGCTACATAAAAAATAGCTGCCAGCGCAGGTAATCCTGCGCTGGCAGCTATTTTGATAATAAAAAGGCCGGCTATACCGGCCTATCGGATGTGCCAGAACCGGCTTACTTCGCAGCTTCTGCTGGTTCGGATGCCGCAGCCGCAGGTTTCTGGGGAATTGGGAACTTGGCGCCGCCTGCATTCGCCATATACACCACGGCACGGGCCACTTCGGTATCTTCAAAGTCGCCGCCGCCCTGCGCGCCCATGGCGCCCTTGCCGGTCAGCGCGGAATGCAGCAACGATTCAAAACCGGTGGCAATGCGCGGACCCCAGGCGGTGGCATCGCCGAATTTGGGGGCCCCAGCAACGCCTGCGCTGTGGCAGGTGGTGCACTGTGCCTTGAACACTTCTTCACCCGATTTGAGTTCGCGGTTGGCGTCGCGAATTTCGACCGCGCCCACCTTCTGGATGCGCTGTGCGACCGCGATGTTTTGCGATTGCTCGGTCACGCCACCCAGGGTCATGGACTCCTCGTTATTGGTACCCGCAGGTTTGGCGGCGGACACTACGAAGTACACCAGGCCAATGATGGCAAAAATAGGCACAACGAACGAGAAGAAGACCGCCACCAGCAATTGCTTGGGGTTTTTGATGGGGCCGGTGTGGGCTTCTTCGGCCGCATGATCGTGGGAATTGGCGCTCATGATGTCCTCAAAAAAATCGGGGGCTTTGTTCAACGCGCGAGTATACCCGTCACCCCTCACCCGGCCTTGTCTCGCGCGGCGTCCGGGTATCTGTGCAAGGCCTCGTACGCAGCGGCTACAATCGCCTGCGTTGCGGCTGTAGCTCAGTGGATAGAGTATTGGCCTCCGAAGCCAAGGGTCGTGGGTTCGATCCCCGCCAGCCGCACCAATGAATATTCCCCTCGCTGACGTTCTGTGTCACTGGAACCATATCTGTTCCGCTTCGGAACGCATATGCTTCTTTTTTGGGGCGGAACACTTATCCTTCCTTCGGCCCGCGGTTGAATTGACTGGTTTTTAGGTATTCAACGTGCTATTCGCAGCGTTGGAATGAGAAAAACCATCATATTTGACGGCATAGGGTATGAGCAGGCGGCCCACTTATGGTGACCCACGGCACGGATATGCTTCCATGGTATCTGCGCTCGCTCTACAAGTGCACACGACGCCATTGGATGTTCATTTACGCACTGCCGGCCGCCCACGTTACAGATCGCCAAACTCGGTGCTCGCACCGAAAACGCCAGCTCTTAGCACATCACATTCGACGGCAACGGTCGGCAGCACACTTTCGGTGTAGAGCACAGCGAACTCGCCCCTGTGGTCAACCGGAGGGGCGACGCGAAGATTCCGACGAGTCTTCACTAGTGGATCCCAGTTGCAGCCCGGGTGGCGGAGCCGTCTCACTAGCGTCTCGGCGTTAGGGTTAGTAGCTCCAATCTAGATCGTGACCACTACATGACACAGCGGCTCCGATCATGCGGCTTGCACGGCAGCGCGCGCTTCAGCGACCTTTACGACCGACTGCAACCGTTCTTCCACTGCAGTTGCAAGAAACTCCTTTGCTTCCACGTCCACATCTCGCGGCGTAGTCAGTCGACCGAGAATGGCCTCGATGGGTGTAAGACCCCCCAGGAGGTCGCTGGGGGAGGTAAAAAAGCCGTAGGCAACGGTCCCGCTGGATGGACCCAGGGCCGTCAGTACCTTGGTCAGTGGCTCCCCTGCCAAGCCTGGCCAGGCCTGGAATGCCGGGTATTCACGCCCGCGCTTTCGTCCTGGCCGCAAGACTGAGAAGAGTTCGCCGGCCCGTTCGCGTTGCCGCACGGTTTCGTCACTAAGGCCGCCCAATGCCCGGCCGAGTTCGTACGCCGATAAGGGTTCGATCGGGTCGACCGTTGAAGAGGCGGGAGCGATGGGCGCGAGGTTGTGCTGAATGTTGTCGATCGCGCGCTTGAGTTCAATCTGCCGCTGTAGCATGCGTGCGTCAACTGTCATCTCCATCCAAGATTGGAGAAGTTTCAGCACGGGCGGGGCAAAACCGACCTTACCCAGGGCATTGGCATACGCCTGCGTGCTCTTCTGCAGGGCCTCGTCGATGACGTGACTCCTGCCCACCTGTTGGACCATCTCCTCTATCGCTGGTTGCGACACTTGCGGCGGCAGCGCCATGCACACGGAATTTGTGAGTACCAGGCGATGTATCTCCTCGTGAACCGCAGCCGAACTGCGCCGTCCGGGCTTGAGCCGGCTCAACAGGTCGGCTAGAGAGCGCTCAAGCTGATCTAGTTCGGCTCGCACGCCTGCTCGGGGTCCACCAGAGAAGACGGGAGCGAGAGTGGAAGGTGCGTTCATCTAGTCCTCCAATTTCTATGCAACCCGTTGGTCGCATGGAGAGCATGCAACGAAGAAACTTTTTTGTCTAGCTTGCCCAAGTAGCCTTATTTACGAGTGCGATCGGTAGGGAATGTCGGATTGGCAGCGTTTGCGGTCGTCCGTCCTGGCGCCCTGAGTTCACGCTCTCTGCCACCAAGCAGTCATACGGCCACCGGCGATAGCGCACTCCCAATGAGTGGTTTGAAAGGCACTGCCGACCGCGGAGCCTTGTTTGTGCTATGCGAGAGGCGGCATAGGAAGCGAAGCCCTAAGGTGCCCAACTAGCTGGACAGGGACGTCAATTCCGTCAACCTTTGCGCGCTCCGTTGGTAAGCACAACGGTGGGTCGGGTGCCTCCAACGGTTACGCGCAGCTGGAACTTCTCAAGGACGTGCTTGCGCCCCTGGACCATCTCTTTGCAGGCAATCCGAACGTCCGTTTCGCCTTTGAACATGACCTTGGCCTTGATGCCATCGGCAACCATGAGCGCCGCTACTTGGAGTGAGTCAATCACGGCCTCCGCTCCAAGCGCCCGCTGCAATGCGTCTGCCCATGCCAAGACGTTGACCTCGATGGGCGAGACGGCCAGTTCGAAGTTGGAGGCCTCCAGAAGCCCGCTGACCAAGCTCTGTGTTGACCTGGGTGGGTCGAGGAGTTCCAGGCCGGGCAATACAGGCCTGGCGCGGAAGGCTGTCTGCCGAAACTCAAGCCGGTCGAACATCAGTTCCTTCCCGTAAGGGTCCGAAACCGTCTCGGTGTATTCGTAGCGCTCTACGAACCGGGCCTAAAGCGAGTCTTCTCTGATGCGGTCGAGGATACGGCTGTACCCAGCATCGAACAAACTAGTGCTCGTTCCAATGCTTCAATGGCTATCACCGGGGTGGTGAGCGTATTTGTGCAGCGACCTTTTCATGAATATGGCCGCTCAACCGGAAGCATGGATTGCGCTTGGGTAAGGTTGCCGCATTGGACTTGTGTATGGATCGCATGTGCCAACGGTGTCACGTCCGTAATCCGTTGGGTCCAATCACTTACGTACCGTCTAACGGCCTCACCGCTGAGTCCGATCTGGATGGCGCGGTGCGACAAGGGATGGTGGTGCAGGTCCCGCTCTGGATCCCACTGAACACGAACCGGTGAATTCGCCTTCAGTTCCGCCCACTCTTGTGGAGTCATCGATTCCGGCGGATGGCTCGCGCAGGCATGTGCCAAAGCCCACTCGAAACCTTCCCGGCTTATGTCAATTGCCAGGATGCGGCTCTGACCAGAATCCTTGAATCCCCAGCCCGCTCGGTACATCATCCACAGGAAGGACGGCTTTATCCATGTCATACGCTCCATCTTGAAGGGTGGAGAGACAAATCTTTCTCCCTCAAGAGCGCTGTCCGCAATGCCTTCAGAGTACGCTTGATAAACCCGGATGGTGGATTCGTCATACAGACCGCGAATCTGCCTAAGAGGTGGTGCCAGAGGGGTGATCGAATTGTTCACTACGTCCATGACTTTAGATTGCCTCGCCATAGTTTGGCGGCTCGGTGAGAAATGCAGACGGAACGACTGCCGTCAACCAAACCCCATTCTCAGAAAGATGAAACTTGTACCCCTGCGCATGCATGGCAGCTGCATCGACGGTAAGAACCGCGGGCTTCCCATGGCGAATGCCGACGCTGACGGCAACCTGCACATCGGCGGACAGATGCACATGGTGCCGGTTGCCGGCTACAAGGCCCTTCTCACGAATCGATGGCAAGAAACGTGTGGCAGTACCGTGATACAAATGCGCGGGCGGCACTTGCTCCTCAAAGCTAATGGTCACTTCAGTGGTTGAATGACCTTGTACCGCACGGATGTACTGCCCATCAGGCGAAAAGGCGAAGCGCTTCTTGTCATTAGTGGCAACCACGCGTTCGACCATGTCGCGTACCACTGCCCGCCCGCTCTTTGCCGCGCCGGCAATGATTGAAGCGACACTGGCCCAACCCTCGGGGTCCAGGGTTATGCCAATACTTTCCGGCTTGTGTCGCAGTACGTAGCTCAGAAACTTGCTGAGCTGAGTTATTTCTTCTTCTTTCATCCCATATCCTTTAATCTACTCTTCCGTCGAGGCGAGCTGCGATCGCAACTCCATCAGCAAGACACCAAGACGGTTTTTGCCCGTTCCGTCTCCACCATCAGCCCAGTAGCTGTCGTTCTTGGTTTGTTCAACCAGTACAGCGGTGCCCGTTCCCAATAGCAAGGCGTGAAGCGAGCGGTGCTGGGTGAACTTTGCATGCAGTGCGGTGCGCATCACGTCATCCCTTACCTCGAGCCAGTCGGCGCGAAGCCCAGGCTGCTGGCGCGCCATTTGAGCCGCTTTCATGGGAGAACTCTCACTGCGGATCTCTTCCGCAAAGGGTTGTCCCACGAACTTCTGTCCTTGAAAGTAGTGCTCGCTAGTAGGCCAGCGCACGCCGTCGATCTCAATGGGGAATGACGCAAAGTTAGAAAAATCTCCGTAGGTGTCCTTGGTTCTGTAAAAATTAATCGTTTCCATTTTCAAATTTTTCTCTAAATGCATTGATGTTCGTGTCATCTTTCAAGCCTGCAATGGAAAACGTCACGGACTTGAAGGCAAAGCTGTATGGGCCGCCCGGTTGCAACAACTCTGCAAACGTCTGCGCCACTTGGCGCGGATCATTCCGAAATACCCCGCACCCCCAGGCGCCCAAGATCACTGTTTCAACGCCTGACAGTGCGAGTATGTGCAGGACCATTGCTGCGCGTCTGGTCAGAGTTGGCAGTACCAGTGACAAATCCTCCGGCTGGTTGCTGGCCACAGCTCCCGCATTGGGAGCAGGAGCCGTTACAACGGTGGCCAGATTGGGCCGCGGTAAGTAGGCACCCGCGTCATTCCTGAAGAACGGGACGTCGGGGGAGCAAATCGCCGCATCCAGATAGAGCGATGACCTGTTGGTCCTATTCAGTTCATAAAACGCCGCCATTTGAGTCAGCAAGCACGGGTAGAGTCCACTCGACCGCGCCAAGGCTTCTTCCTGTGCCTGTGCACCGTTCAGAAAGCCACCGCCAGGGTTCTTGGCTGACGCAAAGTTCAATAGCCCGATGCGCTGATGACCCTCAACCGTCAAACGGTGAAGCGCGGCGCCACAGGTTTCGTTCGCGACCGTCAGGGTGACGGGTTCGGCGAACCGCTGCAGGTTTGCGGTCTGCATATCGCTCAACGCGTAGGTCTTGGTGGCGCTTTTCGCCTTCTCAACCAAGCTGCCGATCTCAACCATTTGAGCCGCGGCATTCTGATAGCTGCCTTTCTCCAGGACGACCAGCGTTTCTTCGGCGGTTTTGACTCTTTGTTCTCTATTCATAATTCGAAGCTGAAGCCTTTCTTTTTTAGTTGTTGGTAGCGTTTCGTATCAAACCGGAAAAGTTGCGCAGGCCTGTGGGCGCCGTCGCGCTGCGTTTCCTCCAGCGGAATCAGCAAGTCGTAGCTCAGGACCTTTTTGCGGAAATTCCGTTTGTCCAATGTCTGCCCTAACACTGCTTCATACAGTGACTGCAGCTGCGACAGACGAAATTTCTTGGGCAGCAGCTCGAATCCAATCGGTTCATAGCGCAACTTGCCGCGCAAGCGCGCCAAAGCTACTTCTACGATTTGCGCATGGTCAAAAGCCAACACGGGCAAATCTTGCATCGCAAACCACTGGGCATCAGCCGCGTCCGTAGCCGCCTGTAGCGTGTGGGAAAAACGATTGACCAGTGCAAAGTAGGCGACGCTCACCACCCGTTCACGAGGATCTCTCCCTAGTTGCCCGAAAGTGTAGAGCTGCTCCAGAAAGACGTCTGCAATTCCCGTCTCTTCCTGCAGTTCACGCTGCGCCGCGTTATCCACCGACTCATCCACTTGGACAAAACCACCCGGTAACGCCCAAGTCCCCTGGAAGGGAGCGAGCGCACGTTTGATGAATAGCAACTGCATCCGCTCTCCATCAAAGCCGAAGATGACGCAATCGACGGTTAAGGCTGGTCTGGCGTACTTGTATGTGTATTTCATACTTTAAGTATATGTGTAATAATAACACTAAGTCAAACGGTCTAAAAAACCATTTCAACTGGCAGACTGGCGGCGCCAGGAGTCAGACATACAAGAAGGCTCTGGAGAAGGAGCACGCCCGCGAGCAAATGCTGTTGGGGGAGTTGGCCTGACCGCGGTCAAGCACTTCGTTGTGAGCCGCTATCCCGTCGCAACGCAGAACCCCTGCGTTCTGGCCTTTGGCAAGATCTCTCGATTCAAGGCTATTGCGGTCGGGAAGTGAGGCCGATGGCTGGAGCGCTGATGCACTGACTTCGCCCATTCCAACTCTTGCTACACGCCGGTTGTCAAGCGCCATTCGTTGCTGCATCCCTGAGCTCACCCTCGCAGTAGACAACTCGGAACTGGAGAATGCGGCCCGAGCCCCAAAGGAGAGGCCGATGAGGAAGAGCCAGCTCATCGAGAGCCAAATCGCGGTAATCCTGAAGGAAGGATAAGCCGTGCTGTCGGTGATCGCAGGTGGTAGGAATCATCCAGGACTGAAGATCTGTCTGTGGCGTACGTACGACCGGTCTGGAAGGTGTAGCGGTCGTCAGTTCTTTTGTGCTTCTGGTGACCGGTCTCGGAAAGTGCAGCCATTGAACTATCGAGGCTGATCGTCCGCAGACAGCCTGAAACGGTCTTCTACGAAGTCGGCGATGCAGCGGATGCTGACGATGGACACGACCAAGCGCACTCACGCTGTGTGCCAGTAAGCGGCTGTTGCGTTCGGCAGCCAAGGGACCGCCAACGACGGCTGTCTTGGGTACTGCGGTCACAGCGCTTCCGCAATTCCACATGTGCTACTCCAGCGACCGCTTTCCCGTCACCTCTACTGACGATTCCGACCCAACGCGGACCTTTGGCCCAGCTCGTGGACCACGGTCTTTGGATGGCATGCAATATCCTAGGTAAGACAACCTCTATTGAAACTCTCAACTGCTGACAGCTTGCCCTTTCCGCAAATTGCAAGACTGGAGATGCTCCATTTTTACGTAACAATACCGCCGCTTATGAGACGCCAACTCACATTATTCCTACCGTCTGAGCAGCGCGCCATCGTTGAGCCGATCAGGCAAAAGCTGGACCCCCGGCAGTATGCCCTCATTCCCGCTCACGTCACACTTTGCCGAGATGACGAATTGACGTATTGGGACGCCATAGGCCAGCGACTTGAAAGCCTTGGTGCGTTTTCCCTCACCCTGCAATTCGGTGGGCCACAGGTGCTACCCGATGGCTGTGTCCTCTTGCGTCCAATCCATGGGGGCGCGCCCTATCACCAGCTGCGGCAATCGGTTCTGGGGGCGTCGGCCAGCGTTCATGGCGCACACCTTACGCTGCTGCACCCACGCCATGCTGCCGGCGTCACCTACAACCTGCCAGAGATGACCCTTGCGCTGACCTGTCTCACGGCCACCTTTCGATCCATCGCTTTGATTGAGCAGGAGGGTACGGGACCTTGGCAGGTGCGGCAGGAATATGGGGTAGGCGATCAATAAGCCCAGCAAAAGGCTATCGTCCGTTGGACGCAGAAATCCGACCTTGAGGGGCCGCATTTGGCCGGTTGCAGCTACTGCGCGATCAGCTGGGCCAGGTCGCTGCGGTCAAGGGGCACGTCGTACAGCTTGCGCGCGGCAATGACCTTCACCGCGCGTGAAATGGGTCGAACATTGCTGATGCGCCAAGCCCAGTAGCCAGGGGCCCAAGCGCTGGCGCATGCAGCTTCAACCTCGGTCGGCAGCCAGGGATGAATTTCGGCGATATCGACGACGGCTACCAGTCGTCCGTCATCATCCGAATCGCCCTGTTCAGAAAGAAAGCGCCCGTTTTCAACGATCAGCAAGTCCGTCAGCGGCAGGCCCTCGGGACGCCAGGACCTCACTTCGAGCGTCTTACGACCGTCTGCGATGTTTCTCCCACTGGGCGTGACGATTGAAAGTGCAAGCAAGGTTTTGAGTTCAAACGAGCGCAAAGCTCAACAGTACAAGCATAGCCTGTCGCACTCCCAGCGACGTGTCGGGAATCGACATTGGCGACCGTCCGCAATTGGCCGATAGTACCTATTCGCCAAGCACCTGCCAACGGCCGCAACTAGCCTGAAGCGGCCCTCGAAAGGGGCGCATTTCGTTCAAGGTCTGCGCCAGAGCCAATAGCGTGGCCTTTTCATTGTCCGCTCTCTCTTCTTCAGGGTTTTGCGCCGGCATCAGAAGCTGCCCCACTCGCCCTCGCTTTGTCCCGCGGAGGTGCGTGGTAAAGCTTTGGGCGCATGGGGTGGAGCTGCCGTCGTGGACTTCGTCGCCGAGCTGCGGGCACCGGCAACTGCCTGTTGCACGGGGCGAGGTAGCGCTCGCTTGAGAGGCGATGCTGTTTGCGCCATCCCTTGAGTAGGTGCACCTGCCCGGGTACTGTGCCCGCTCTTGACGCCAGCGGGCAGCTTGAACACCGCTACCGTGCTGACCAGCTCCTCCGCCTGGGTCTTCAGGCTGCCAGCCGCCGCCGCCATTTGCTCCACCAGCGCCGCATTCTGCTGCGTGGCCTGGTCCATCTGAACCACCGCTTCGCCAACCTGTGACACACCGGTACTCTGCTCAGAACTGGCTGCGCTGATTTCACCCATGAGGTCCGTGACTTGTTTGATAGACCCCACCACCTCGGCCATGGTGACACCCGCCTGGTCCACCAGCACCGTGCCCTGCTCAACACGCGCCACACTGGCGCCTATGAGTTCCTTGATTTCTTTGGCCGCTTGGGCGGAGCGGCCGGCCAAGCTGCGCACTTCCGATGCCACCACCGCGAAGCCACGTCCCTGCTCGCCCGCACGGGCTGCTTCCACCGCAGCATTCAGCGCCAGGATATTGGTCTGGAAGGCAATACCGTCGATCACACTGATGATGTCAGAGATCTTGCGCGAAGAGTCGTTGATCTCTTTCATGGTGTGCACCACCTGGGCGACAGCATCACCACCTTTGACAGCCACCGTGCTGGCATTCAGCGCCAGTTGATTGGCCTGCCGTGCGTTGTCCGCGTTGTGTTTGACGGTGGAACTGAGTTGCTCCATCGAGGCCGCGGTTTCTTCCAGGGCGCTGGCCTGCTGCTCGGTACGGGCAGACAAGTCTTCATTGCCATGCGCGATTTCGGCGCTGGCGGTGGAGACAGATTCGGAACCTTGGCGCACAGCCGTGACGACAGCTGCAAGGCTGGTTTGCATGGTGGCCATCGCGCGCAAGAGACCCGCCACTTCGTCTTTGCCTTGGGGTTGAATCGCAACTGTCAGATCGCCTCCCGACATGGCATTCACCACTTTCACCGCATTCCCAATGCCACGGTCAATGGAGCGGGAGATCACCCAAGCGATCCAGCCAATGATGAGCCCTGCAAGCAATACCACGATTCCCAGATTCATGGCCCTCGCCATGAACTCATCCCTCAGATCGTCCACGTACAAGCCTGAGCCAATCACCCATCCCCAGGGCTCGAAGCCTTTGACGTAAGAAATCTTTCCGACCGGCACATCTTTGCCAGGCTTGGGCCATTGATACTCCAAAAATCCTGCCCCTTGCTCACGCACTTTTTTCACAGATTCCACGAGTATCAAAACTCCATTGGGGTCGCGGATTTCGCTGCCGCTCTTGCCGTCGAGTTCCGGTTTGATCGGATTCATGACCATATTGGCCTGCATGTCGTAGAGAAAGAAATACGCGTTTTGGCCGTAACGCATCTGCGCTATGGCCTGCTTGGCCATGGCCTGCGCCTGGTCACGCGGCATTTTTCCGGAGGTCTCCAATTGATACGCCCATGCCAACGTGCCGGAAGCGGTCTCTACGGTATGGCGCACCAGGTTTTCACGCTCCTGGCGACTTTGGTAGTACTGGTCCCGCACCAGATAGGTGGATACCGCGACTAGCCCCAGAATACTGATCACGGTCAGTAAACCTAGCTTGGATATGATGGAGAGTCGATTCAAGAACTGCGTCATTGCATTCCATTTCTGCTGATGTAGGACTGTGAGTCTCGGTCAACGAAAATCGCAAGACCACACTAACGCTAGCTGCTGGTACCCAGCTTGAAAGCGGCCACCGACTGCAGCAATTGCTGTGCCTGAAAACCCAGGCTACCGGCGGCGGCACTATCTTCGACCAGGGTGGCGTTTTGCTGTGTGACCTGGTCCATCTGGGTGATGGCTGTGCCCACTTGTGCCACGCCCTGGCATTGTTCAGTGCTGGGGCACTGACTTCGCCGATGATGTCCGCGCCCCGGAGGATGGAGGAAACCACCTCGGTCATGGTGCGGCCGACTTGGGCGACGAAGCTGGTATCGGTCCTGGTTCATTTCACTCCCGTCAGTCGATCCACCATCGACTTGACCGCCGCCAACTGCACCCCACTGCGCACCTGGAAGTTCAGACCGGTGTAGCCCCACCAATCCCAGCAGCCTTCAGGATTACTGGGAGACACCTGGCTGGTCACCGCCTGCGGATACAGCACGATCACCCGATTGGTATCGGCCCAGCGGTTGTAGCCGACCGATCCGTAGACATCACTGCCTACGCTTTGCGCCCCTTGCTTGCACCCGTGGAACACGACGTGCACAGCGCATCCGCTCGCGTCCGCAGTACAGGTTTTGGGGATGTAGACAAAGCCCGCTGAGTCCATGCTGGTTCCGCTACCTGCGAAGGCACTCTGGTCGAATGGCTGAACGGTGGAGGACAAGGTTTCTGCCGGTGGTTTTAAGGGGCCATAGATGTGCTGCAAGATCTCTTTGGGTTGGTCATAGGCTTGGCCTTTGATCTTGCTGGGACAGTGATCGATGTAAGGAGCGCCGTTGGTGCCGCAGTCGTTGCCAAACGATGGTGCGATAAAGGCATGGCCTGCAGGCATCTTGCTGACATAGGCGAGGTTCTTGGGTGTTACGCCTGCTGCTTGGAAGAAATCCCGGGTGGCCGCCACAACCGGCGGATACACCACCTCGTCCTTGGTGCCACCAAACACATAGACCTTGAATTTGCCAATACCTGCGGCCGGATCGATTTGGCCCAGCGATGCAAACCCTTGGGCAGCCGTCCACGACAGGCTGCCAGTGGGTGTTCCTGACATACAGCTTGCGATGCCGCCGAGGTTGACGTAGGCGCAGTTGTAGGGTCCCCCGGCAATGACGCCCAAGCCGACCACGCTCGACGAGAACGCAACGCCGTACTGGACCGTCATGAAGGCCCCCGAAGACAGGCCAGACACCGAGGTTCGCGTGGGGTCCGCATGGAGCGCGGGTAAGGCCTCTGCGGCGTGAACCGCTGGCATTGCCAAGTTGCTCAGAGCCAGCGCAAAGCCGGCGGACCATCGTTGCATGCGGGTACGGTACATAGCAGATCTCCCTCAAAGGTTGAACATGTTGCACTGCAGCATTCTGTTCATCCGAGGGGAGGTGTCAATCCGTGGTGTGTTGCGCGCACGGTGCTTGGAAATGCCGTGGTTAAGTGCATTTGTCCAAGCGAGTGATCTTTCCAAACGTGAGGCTTTACGCCCCGGACCCGATGATTTTTCTTGGAAAACCAGCCGAAGTTCGGGCTAAGAATACCGGCCTACGGCTGCGGTCGTATCTGGCACAAGCATTCATTTTTGCCCCCAAGTTTGAGGAAGGAAAAAGATAGCAAGGCTATGCGCTGCCCGTTCAATCTTCACCGCGGGGCAAACCGTCATGGCCTGTGCTCCACAACGCCGCGGATTCGACGTGCAGCAATCTATGCGTTGTAGGAGAAAAAGGTGTGTCCAAGGTACCCAGCGCCACCGCTACCCAGGTACTGAGTTCACCTTGTGCGTTGTGCCAGGTCAGCGGCGAGCCGCATGACGCACAAAATGTCCGGGTGACCCCTGGTGAAGAACTGTAGCTGCGCACAAGGTCTTGACCTTGCACCACCGCGAAATCCTGGACTGGGACACGGCCATAAGAACCAAAAGCGGCACCGTGGGCTTTTTGGCACATGCCGCAGTAGCAATGGGACACCGCCTGAATTTCGGAGCGGACTTCGTATTTCACACCGTGGCAAAGGCAACTGCCGTAAAACTGGGTTTGGGCGTGGACCATATTGGGTGGCATGGTGAAACAGGAAGACTCAAGCATATCGTCCTCGCATATCAGGCACGCGATGTGACCACGCGTGATGGTTTTGTGCGCGGCAGCATCTGGCCGCGGGCCTCCATGGCTCCCTAACGCTCCTTGAAATAAACGAACACCCCAGATATCCTGAAGCACCAACAGCGTCACCAGAGGCTCGACCATGCCACTTGATCGGAGCAACTATCCTGGCATTCCGCAAGACTTCCCCATAGAAGAAGTCACCTCCGCTGTGGCCGGCGTCCAGCCCAAGCTGAATCTGGTGGAAGAGGATGGCCGGTACTACGCGTCCGGCACCAATCCTTCGGCCGTCCTAGAGGTGTTTGAGATGTGTGAGGATCTGGTCCTGCAGATGCTTCCCTACTGCCAGCGCAAGAAGGAAGAACTTGGCACCTCAGACGAGGACACTTTGCAACGGGTGCTGCAAGGTCTTATCCATAAGCACTGGTGTACGGTTCCCCAGTGCCAGTGGATCATGCAACAAGTGGCAGACCGGCTGGGCTGGAAGTTTCCAGCCTCGGCATCTACGGCTAGCGTGCCACCCGTCCCCGGGAAATAGGTTGGGCCGAACGCACCTTGGCGACTGGCTTGGCCGCAGGCATGGCCAGTAACTCCACGATGGGTATTTCCAGTCCCGCCGCCAGGGTGTGCAGCACCGTCAGCGTGGGATTCGCCAAGCCGGACTCGATCCGACTCATATAGGTTCGGAACAAACCGCACCGGTCCGCCAGATCCTCCTGCGTCAGCTGATGCTCTGCGCGCAACTGCTTGATGCGCAATCCGAGTGCTTTGCGGGGATCGATGGGTTTGCTGGACACCCCCGCACTGTCAACTTTGTATACTTATTCATACACACACTAATTCATACATTTGAGACAGCCATAAAGGGGAGGAATCATGGAACAGGTTTCTAAGGGCGGGCTTGGTTACTGCGGACAGTGTGGAACGTCCCTGGCCCAGGCTGCACGCTTCTGTGGCAGCTGCGGCTACGACGTGGTCGGCAACGCCCGGAATTCCCAGAATTCCCAGGCCGGTGGCCAGCAGAGTTCAATGGCGCTGGCTCCTGGGCAGCACGACGGCACGGACCTTACCGATGAGCGGCCGTCCATGGGACTGGGTGTGGCCTGGCTGGTCTATCTGGGTGCCGTGGGTTTCCTGGCGGTGTGCTTCAAGTTTGGCTGGACCAATGCCTTTGGCTACGGCTATATGGCCACGGGATTCGTGATGACCAGTTGGGTGATGCGTCGTATTTCTGACTTCCACCCGATGTACAACACCTTGTCGAATGTGGTGGCCCAGAAGGTGTTGATGTTCGTGGCCTGGCCGCTGCGGATGTTTCTGCTGCTGATGCAGCTGACGGTGAACCGGGTGCTGTAGCGTGTAATACCCGTTATGTGTCGGGTATGGAAATACGACGACTCCCCATACCAGCGTCCAGGCGGGCTGCTCTTACGATGTACGCGGCTGGTCAGCCGCCGCCCAAGGGGTCATGGTCCGACGGATCTCTGGGGCAATGTAGATACAGGGTTCTGGCGGCAGACTGAACCGTTTCCGCGCCTGACATCCAGCTTGCCATCAAGGATTGTGAGTATTGCTTCCACACCGCAGCGGCGACGTCGACCGTGACGTCTTGCCCAAGTTCATGCAATGCCTGCTGAACATTGCGTGCGTCTGATATCTCGTCCTCCTCCAGTTGCAGCGCCCCATGGGCGGCGCTGCTGAGCTGGATCCAGCGGGCCAAGTCTGACGCAAACTTCTTCGCGTCTTCGTCCATCAGCCTGTCGAAGTCAGGGCTTCCCAATTCACCGCCGACTGGCACCATGGAATCCCATGCCACGTCTTCATCCGAGGGCGTGTATTCAGCGTCAGATGTGGAGGTTACCGAAATCCGGTCCCCTGGGCCGATCCAGAACTCGTGGGACCCGCAATGCTCGGTAAATACCGCGATGCGATAAATGCCTCCCTCAGCGGGTGTTGCACCCACGTAAAACGCCCGCTGAAATGTCAGATCGGAGCCATCCTTGAATTGGACACGGACACTGTCATCTGAAAAATCTGCCGCCAGCAGGTTGTATTCAAGAATGTCTTCGACAGAGCGGCCCAGTCTCTTTGAAAGTGCCATCTGCCAGTTCTCCAGCATACCGACCCATGGCATGTCGGCCTTTTTCCTGAGGTGGTCAAGCTCTTCCTGGACTGCAGCCCGGATATCGTCTTGGGATGGTGATGGCGAGTCGCCCTCATCAAAGATGTGCTGCAAGCTTGCGCCTCGCGCGTCCATGGTGGCGACGGCGTAGTCAAGCCAAGACTGGAAATTGGTCGGCGGGGTTGGTGCATTCATATCAAACCTCCATCTTTCATTGCGGACTTCCATGGCATCCGTTAAAAATCAGATCGAGTGAATCCTTTGAAGCGGGCGAGGTCCAGAACAACTGGCGAGTCCGACGCCCGCGTCGGTGGCTTCTCTGGGGTGACGTAACTGGCATTATTGGTCGGAATACACAGTAGCGTTGCTGCCCGCGGCATCACTCCTTGAAGCGCGTCAAAGATTCACTCGGTAAATCTATCCTGGTCTCTACCGCCTTGGTGGAGAAGGCAGCGCGTAGCTTGGCCTCGGAGATATTTACGGCGGCGCGGCCAAGCATGCGTCGCATGCGCCCAGGTCGGATGCACGGGAGCGCCGCAGACTGCTGGGCAGCGTGCTCGGCGGGTGACGTTGAAGTTCTACGTAACTGTCATGTCGGTTGTCGATTCCCGGCACAGTTGCACACTAAATGCTGGTCGTGACAATAGTGGTGCACCATTCCCAATAATGGCTATAAATAAAGCCATGATGTGCTGCTTTCGTCAGTAATGGCTTTATTTGAAGCTCTTGTAAATGACAAATAACACCATAGAAGAATTCGAAGCGGACCTGAGAGAGCAGCTCAAGTCGCTGCGTCTGACGCAGAACATCGATCGGGCTACCTTAGCCATGCGTGCGGGCTGCAGCGTCAGTGCCCTGAAGAATTTGGAGTACGGGACTGGCTCCACCCTGCGCACGGTCATTGTCGTAGTGCGGGCCCTGGGGCGAGAAGACTGGCTGCGCAATGTTGCCCCCATGGCCACCATTAGCCCCTTGAGCATGCTTAAAACTGGACGTATCCGCCAGCGGGCCCGCCGATCCACAACATAAGCCCCACCTATGACCATCCGCCCAAACTAGCTCCACCGCCTACAAACCGGCGGCTGCCGTCGGCGGGAACTTGTGGAGCTAGCAGGAGAACCGCTATATATATTCGACATATTCGACGACACGGCTGACGTGCACGGTCAATATGTGTTTGACCTAAGCGGGGGCAACTGCATCCGTGTTGGCACTAGGGTCTATCTCACTCCCAACCGTCAATCAGAAACGAAAAGGGAAGGCCAGAGTTCTCGATGACTTCGTTGATCCACGTATGAAGTATGCGTTGCGCTTTCGGGGGGTGCTTTTGAATGTGCTCTACGTATGCCTCAATCAGCTCTTCCGACTCCGCCCATACGCCTTCTCGCAAATTCTTGAGCGGCTCAGGAAAATCCGGCAGATACCGGACCATCACCAAGGCATGCAAGATACATATCACCCCTGCAAGCAATGTCAAGGTTCTGGCTTTTGCACGGTCAATACGCGTTTCCTCAGCGGCGATTTTTCCCAGTAGTCGTATCGCATTCATCGTCCAGGCTACGAATTCGCGAGGGGCCTGTCCTAGGTATGCCAGGCGAACTTCAATCAGACTGATGGCAACACCATCCAGGCATTCGATATCTTTGAATCGGTCAAATCGACCCGGGGCATCGAATTGTGGGAGCCAGAATTCGTTGCGTTGATCAGGACTTTTTGTAATGCTGGATTTCTGCTCATCAGGCAGTATCAGAGCCCATATGTCGTCCCCCAGTCCTCTATAGATATCCCGTAATTCGTACGGCCCAAGCAGGTAGTCAAAGTCCAGCAGTAGCCAGACCGGGTGGTTGAAAACATAGGCGGAATTTGGCACAACGGCATCGATCCGCCGAACCAGGGATGCGCTTGCGGCAGTTTTTGCCCCCTGGGGTATGACGTCGCCGCGCACATACCTGGACCACTGGCCCTTGGTCAATCCCAGCCCGGATTGGTTGAGGCGCTCCTCTACGAGGTCCGATCTTGTGGAGCCACACCTCTCCATGACATACAGGCTCCAGGTCATGACGCGCAATCGTTCTAACAGGGGCGTTTGGGGGCGTCCTCGTGTGGGCTTCTTGGGGGTGTTCATCCTGATTGCAATTTAATCATATTTAACTGCAATTGGGGTTTCGGTCGCCTTGACTATCGGTGCTTGCGGAGTAGCTTGAACTAACCAAGGCATGTGCCGCGGTGTTTGCGCACAAGAGCGCAGGCTTAAACCAACGCCAGGAAGGACAGCCCAAACGAGCCCAGACGTACAGAAGAAATAAAAAAGCCCGGATCTGCCAGGATCCGGGCTTGAGTCCAAAGCAACCAGTGCTTCGCGTTTTCGTACCCAAAGTATATGGTTTCAACTCCCCGCGTCAAGTGGGGCGGGGAGAAGCTTTGTCTGTCGTTTTGTGAGTTGCTTGCGCTGACCGGATGGGCATTTCCAGGAGTTTGAAATGCTGACCGAACAAGAGTTAGTAGATCTATGCCAAAAGCACCAACTGGGTGAGTTTGCCAGAGCCACGGTGCAGGAGGTCCGTCGCAGCCAGCCATCCCGCGTGGTCCGCAGTGGTACGCACAACGTGGTGACCCACTACGCCAGCCGCAAGATGGGCTGCGTGATCAAAGCCGAGGCCCGGGCAACGGAGTTGGCTGCCATCTATGAGTGGGACCATGACCGCACAACCCACGAGTTTTATGACCAGCCACCGCGTATCAAGAAAATCCATGACCGGGGAGATGGCCGGACCCGAGCAACCAGCTACACCCCGGACTTCTTTGTCTTGGCGGATGACTTTGTAGGCTGGGTGGAGTGCAAGGCAGAAGGCTGGCTTGTAGAGCACGCCCAAGCGCCCGACCCGCAGTATGTACGGGACCAGAACGGCACCTGGCGTTGCCCGTCGGCAGAGACCTATGCCAAGAGTGTGGGACTAGGGTTTGCTGTCCGATCCTCATTGGAGTCCGACCCGATCGTCACGCAGAACATTGCAGACCTGTCCGACTACTACCGCGCGGATTGCCCCCGAGCGAGTGGTGAGCAGATCTTGCAGGCCCAGCAGTTGATGGGCGATGCCGGTTGGTGTTGGCTGCGCGATCTGATCGCCAACGAGGTCGGGCTCGGTGTTGATGCCATATACAAGATGGTGGTGGACGAGCAGTTGCACCTGGATCTCAGTGCCTTCTCCTTGATGCGGGAGCCGCACCGGGTACGGGTCTTTCGTACGAAGGCGTTGATGGATTCAAGCGGCCTATGGCTACCGCCGCTATTGGAATCCCCGCAGAATCGTATGAGCCTGGTATCTCTGGCTCCAGGATCCGCTATTACGTGGGATGGCAGCGCCGCGGAAATCATCAACGTGGGGAAGGCGGAGGTATATCTGCGCAGGGCTGAGGGCACTGTGCAAACCCTGTCGCTGGAGAGCTTCGAACAGATGGTCCGCGATGGGTTGATCCTCGGCCAGGCCAAGGCTGCAGATCCTCGGGCTGAACAGGCGGCGGAGTGCCTCCGGGTTGCCAGTAGCGAAGACATGCGATCCGCCATGCACCGGTACTACTGCCTCCACCCGGAACTGTGCCCTCCAGACGAACCGGCGCACAAGGCATCGGATCGGGCCATCCGCAAATGGAAGGCCATGGCCCATGAAGGCTACGCCAAATACGGTAACGAATTCATCGGCTTGCTACCCAACGTGCGGTTGCGGGGCAATCGCAGTCGCAGGTTCGATCCCAAGGCGGTTGAGATCATGCACGAGGTGATAGAGACCGAAGTGCTGGCTAAATCGGCGCCAGGAAAGTTCAGCAGCTTTTCTATCGTCACTGTACGGTGCAAGGAAGCGGGAGTGGCGGGGCCCTGCAAGAAGTCCTTTTATGCGGAGATCAAAAAGATAAGCACGCCAGAGGCGCGCAAAAAGGCACGCGAAGGAGAAAAAGCTGGCTACGACCTGGAGTTGCCCTATATCAGCCTGGAGCGGGAAACGCCTCGACACGGTACGCGGGAGTTTGATGTGGTGCACATCGACCATACCGAAATGGATCTGCAATTCGTGAGCGAAGCGACAGGGACCAACATGGGCAAGGCCTGGCTGACCGTGATGATCGATGCCGTTACCCGGTTGATTCTGGCCTGGGTGATCATGTTCAATGCACCCAGTTACCGCTCCTGCATGCTGGTGATCCGGGACTGCGTGCGACGCCACGGGCGCATTCCTCGCACCATCGTGGTAGACCAAGGCAGTGAGTTCAAAGGCATTTACTTTGAACAATTGCTCGCCTACCTGGGTATCCACAAGCGTATGCGCCCAGCCAGCCATCCGCGCTTCGGAAGCATTGTGGAACGGTTCTTTGGCCTGAGCAATTCCGCATTTGTCCATGTACTGCGCGGCAACAACAAAGCGCTGCAGTCGCCGCGGCGTATGTCTCCTACCCATGATCCGCGCAAATTGGCGGTCTGGAATCTGCGGGCGTTTCGTGAGGCATTCGAGAGCTTTCTGAATACCGTCTACCACGTGGTTGAGCATCCTGCGCTAGGTGTCAGTCCGAGCCAGGCACAAGAAATAAGTCGTCTGCAGGCGGGTGCGCGTAGCCATATGCTGATCAGCTACAACCGCGAGTTCCTGATCGCCACCATGCCGACGACGGATAAGGGCACCTCGAAGATCCAGCCAGACGGCTCCTTCAAGGCGAACCGGATCGACTACTTTTCTGACAAGTTGATTGGGTTCGCGGGCCAGGAGCTGGCGGTGCGGTACGACCCGTACGATTTGTCCCGCGCATATGCCATGGGCCGCAGCGGATGGATCGAGGCGTACAGCATGTACGCGGGAGAACTTGTAGGGCGTTCAGAGAAAGAGATCGCAGCGATCTCCCAGGAAATCGACTGCATGAACAGCCGTACGGGCATCCGTGAAAAAGACCGTGCGGCCGCCCTGGGCAACTACCTCGTCGGTATGCGAGAACAGGAAGCCGTCATGGCGATTGCGGTGCAGCAGGCCCGTGACCGTGAGCTGCGCAATGCAGACCAAAACGTGGGATTGATCGCAGCAGCCCTACACGGCTCAGATGGGGATGCTCCCACCGAGAGCGTGTCTCCGCCCGAGGGCTCTGTCCATACCGCTACTTTCTCGTTCGCAAACATCACACAGCAAGTACTTGAGGATTTCTGAAGCAATGAACCACATACGTCCCACATTTGATACCGCGTTGCTTGCTCTCCCGACAGAAGATCGGGTGGCATATTTCCAGCGTAAGGTGATCGCACACGAACACCTTACGCAGGCTTTCAACCTGGCGTTGGACAACATCGATTTTTCTTCCGAAGGGGAGATTGTTCCCATTGTTGGGCCGACGGGTGTGGGCACAACCGTGCTTGGCAGAAGAATATGGACGGAATACCAAAGAAAAGGCACGGACGGGGCGTCGTATGACCCCGGTGTCAGAAATGCGAACTCCATCGGATTGGATGCTCCCTGTCAAGCAGGGAGCATTGATGCGAAGTATTGGAATCGCCTGCTTTCTTGTATCTTGTGCCGCGGAGGGGATATTTTGATTGATCAAAAATCCTTTGTGCCAGCCCATGAATTTTCTTTGACCCATTCCCTCCCATTTGGTGACACGGGAAGAATGGGAATCGATGCACTGGTCACCGCCACGGCAAGCATGTTGAAGCACCGCAAGACCAAGGTGGTCTTGATCAACCAAGCGGATAGGTTATTTCCGGAGAGCGATCCGGTGGGCTGTACCCGTAGCCAGCAGATTTTGATGGACCTGGCCGCCAGAACCGAAGCCCGGTTTGTACTGATCGGTGGATACCGGCTCGTCCATGCCTCCTACGAGCGTGACAACTGGTTGCGCCGGCAGCATATCGTTCACTTCCGAAGGTATGACCGGTACAGCCCACACGAGTATGAAAAGTTTGTCCAAGTGCTGATGTCACTGTTGGCGAGCATGCCGACAGATCGGCGTCTGGAAGAAATCAGCCAGGCGGGTGCAGAGCAGTTTTATTTCAGCTCCATCGGGTGTGTGGGAAGCCTGAAGAAAATGCTGACGATGGCCTTTCAGCATTCCTTGCGAACCGGGCAGGCATTGACGGAGTCCTTCATTCTTGATTTTGCGCTTAGAAACGTGGTCGCGGTGGAGGTTGCGAAGGATGCGCGCCTTGGCGAGGCACGACTCACCGATGTGGACTATGACGAGGTGCGGCGTGTGCTCGAAGCCGGCTTGACGCGAGGCCCCGAGAAAATCGTAACAGCAACTCCAGCGAAATCGCGCCAAGGGAATGCTACGGGACGGACTGGCATCGGAGCCCGCCGCATTGGCGAGCGCAAGGCCACACGCGATCCGGTAGGCGGTCTCCATGCATGAGGAAGCGCATGATCCGTTTGCCGAAGGGGATCCGGCTGAATACGCGCCTTCGTTGTACCGCTTGCCGATGGAGGGGCGCTCTGGACAGCCGGAGGGCTTGCTTTCCTGGATTGTTGGGCTGGCCCAGGCGCATTGTGTCGGGCCGCGGCTGCTGTTGCGGCATTTGCTGTCCTGTTCAGATGCCTACAGTGCCGTCTGGCGTGGCTCCACGTTCTTCGAACGCGATAGTGGCACGGTAAACGGCCTGGGGTCATATGCCCAGATGATGCTGGATGTGCTCGGATCGGCCTTACCTGCTGAGCCCGGGCAAATGACGCTGTTGTCCTTGGCACACCTGCTTCCGCGCAATGGCGAAGGCTTGTTGGCCAAGAGCCCCAGATGGTGCCACGCTTGCTTGTGTGAGCAGGCTCGATCCGGAGTCCGTCCCCACTTTCCGTTGGCATGGTCGTTCGAGCACTACCGCGTTTGCCATGTGCACAAGGTGGCGATGAGTGAGCATTGCCCTGCGTGCGGGGGGGCGCAAGCACATTTGCCAAGCTATCCGAGCCTGCTGCATTGCGATACCTGCGGCGGGCCATTGATCGGACCTGTGCCGCTGGGTCATAGCACTCTTGGGCCAGAAATATCCGAGTTCGAACTGTGGTGCTCAGCCGCGCTGGTCGATCTGGTGGAAAAGTTGCCCGCTCTGCGCTGCAGTGGAAGTCTGGAGCATTTCTGTGCAAATGTAGATGCGATCGTGGCGCGGTTCGCGCAAGGCAACCGTAAGCGTCTTTGCGAGGGGATTGGGCTGCAGATATACGCTTTGAATGGATGGATCAACAAGTCGGAGCGGCCATCGCTGACTGTTTTGCTCCGTCTATGCCATGGCGTTGGTCTGATGCCGTCACATATGTTTTTGCCTGACGCGGTGATGCATGCCAGTCGATCAACGCCCATACATACGCCGTCAGGTGCACGTGAGCTTCGGCCGTTGCTGGGGTACCAACAACGCGAGCGGATTCAGAAGCAGTTGGCTGTGATTCTGGCGGATCCCACCGACCATCGCGGGCTAGCGGCGGTGGCCGATCAGGTCGGACTGTCTCGCCATGCGCTGAAGTACTGGTTTCGGGAGCAGTCTTGGGAGATCGTGCGCAAGAGCCGGATGTGTGAGTCTCGTCGGCTGGACGTCCGGTATCGGGAGGACCATGCGTTTCTGAAAGCTACCGTACAGAACCTTTGTGCTGCAGGCGTGTATCCGAGTCGGCGCCGCGTGAACGCCGCTCTGGCATCCCGCCAGGTGTCTCTGATGCGGCCCGACTTGCAGGACTTGTACGAGAGGCAGCGGAAATATTGGCTTAGTTGAATGCCATATTCCTACAGATTTGACGTGCATGCGGAACTACGCGCCGCAGCTTGGGTTGCGCTTTACCGCTGTCGCTCGCTATCGCAGTCTTGATTCACACCGTCGGCAGGTCTGAAACTAGACGCCCGTGTAGTTTGACATGGACTTCACGGGGGCGGTACGGCCTTTTGCGCGTCTGGCCTCACTCGCCTTGAGGATGTCTCGCAACACATCGCGGGCCCACACTGATAAAGTGAGTTCGGCGCGGTTGGTCGCGACGCCGCGAGACTCATTGCGGCGCTAGTCGCGGCCTGATGCCAGGTGCACTGGCCTGATGCCATCAACTTAAGTCGGAGGGTCGAATGGACAATCCAATTTGCTCACGCCGCGGCCTGGTCGTCGCCGTATTGCTTCTCCTGGGTCTGCTCGTCGTGGTTGGACTGTGGTGTGGACAGGCGCGATCGCGCGACGCAAACGCTCACTCGGCGTCCAACAACGATTGCGGCGACGTGGATCCGGTCCCCGCGACCGCCGCGCAGCCTGTGCAGGCCACGCCGTCGTGCAGCTATTGCACGGCCCCCTCTCCAGTCAACTGCACGATTTGCGTGCGAGACAACCCGCGTTTCGAGGTAGGTGCGGACGGACTCGCCACGCAGGTCCTGCGCGTTTGCAACGCAGGCGATGCACCGGTGCCGCTAGCCTTGTCAGTTGGCGATTTCAGTGCCATCGGCCTGGAGGTCAACCCGTTGCCGCTGAACACCACACGCAAGATCAGCGGCGAGACATCCGGCGACAAGCCTGTCGTCGAGGACGGTGCGACTCTGGGGCAGAACAAATGCGTGAATGCAAGGATCGACCTTGGGAGGCTCTGGCAAGCGGGACCGATGACCGCCACACTGTTTAACGGTAATGAGGAATTGGTCAAGCTCGTTGCCTTGCGTCAGCGGGTGCCGTTCGCCCTCAAGATCGACGGGCCCAATCCGGAAGCGCTCGATCTGTCGTTCAGGCGCGGCTGTCCCACGGTGATTCGACTAAGAAACGACGATTCAATGACGTATCGGTTTCGCTGGCGCCTCGAGTTGGGCGAGCATGTGCTGAAGGACGGGGCAACGGTGGCTCCAACGGGCTCATCGGAACTGCGGGTGAAGCTTGATGACTCCGCCTATGGGGTGATGGACAGTGAATTTCTGCGCCCCGCCAAGCTGCAAGGACGGCTTGTGCTGCGGCACGAACCCGACCCCGGGTTTCGGGATCTGCCCGGCGATTCGCAAAGGTTTCCCGTGACGGCGACCTTGCGGGCTTTCGAGCCCACGTATCAGACCCTGGTCAATATGGGTTGGACTTTGATGGTCCTGATGCTCGGCGTCGTGACGTCGTTGGTCATCAATTTCGCGCTGCCCATGCAAAAGCGGCGCGTCGCCTTGAAGAAGGTCTTGGACCAGACCGAAGCACAACTGGGCGGGCGCGTCGGGGTTATCGGAGCGCACACGTTGACTGTCCTGCGCGTCGAGCGGCGACGGTTGCGGGCCAATGTCAGCGATCTGAATCCATTCTTCCCGGACGCCGAGGATGCCATGCCGCTCCTGGAGGTGCGGGTCAAGGTGTTTTGCAAGCGGGTGGATCTAGCGGTACTCGCTAGCACCTGCCTAGTGGCGCTGAAGGACATCAAGACGCTCGGTCTTCACGAGGTTGAACAAATCACCGCCAACTGCAACGTGGCGGTTAAAGTCGCCGAGTTGTCCGCTCCCACGGACGCCGATCTCCAAAGGGCCATGGCCGCCCTCAGCTTGGCGTCTACCCAGGTGGATGCGGAGGATGAACCGCCGACGCAGGCCGCCGTGGACGCACTGAAGCTGCGCGAAGCTTCGACGTCGGTCAGTCTCGGGGAGATACCGGCCATGCTACTGGGTCCGGTTCAGTCACCGGACAACAAGGCTACATGGGGCCGTCTGAATGACCTGCGAGCAGCATTCGATGTGAGCGTAACCCTTCCGAATGCGGGCGACACGGCGATGACGCGTGCCCAGTTTGTCCGAGCGTCGGAAGGGCTTTGGAAGGCCGAAAAGGTCTTGCTTTTCGCGGCGCTGGTGCGCAACGCTGAGAACCCGAAGGTGGCGGCGCAGCGTATGGCCCGTGCTGGCGAGCTGATTGATGCGTTGTCGCCGGGCCCCGATGCGTCAGTAATCTCCGTGCGGGCGCTGATGCGTCAAATCGAGCAGAACGTGAGCGACGCTGCGCTCTTGGACGCTCTTAAGGTGGCCAACACACCGAAGGTTTGGATCGAAGTCGATCCGCGCAGTCCCAGCGAGTATCAGATCGTCGCGCTGCGTCTTCGAATCTCCAAGGCGGGTTTCGATGAGGCCGACGCGCGTCGATCGATCCGGTGCTCGTGGAAAGTCAACGACAGGCCTGTCGATGGAGATGATTGGTCCGTATTCACGTTCTTCGAGCTTCCCGGAACCTTCAAGAACAGACGCTCTCCGACGCAGTTCAAGATCACTGCGGAGTTAGCGGGTCCGGCTGGCGTCAACCTAGTCGTACCGCAAGAAGTGAAGTTAACTCTGCCGCCGCGCATCTTCTTTCGCAGCAGCACGGCACTCTCACTCGCGAGCCTCACAATCACCGTGTTTATCGTGACGATCGGGCTATTGACTGCGGCACAGGAGAAGCTGCAAACGCTGGATTGGGTGTCCGGAACTGTCGCATTGTTGGTGCTTGGATTTGGAACCGATGTCATCAAGCGGGCGCTGTCGAAGCCGTGAGACAGCCAAATGTCAAACCGCACTCAAAATCCAGAAAAGTACGTTTTAGGACAGCCACTCACAAGAGGCCCCTATCACGATCGACGCTACATGTAAACCGCTTACACGCTGTTAAAGCACGTTAAGTTTTTCTGAGTGCGGAGATCGAAGTCATTCCACTTTCCTTGGTATCTGTTCATGCAGAAAAGTATCTTCATAATGATTATTCAAGGAAAAGAGGCACTGATCTAGTGAAAAGATCAGTGCCAATGCTAATCAATCAGACAAAGTTAATTGATATGGGTGCGCACGCCAGTGCTGCACGACATGTTCGAGGTTATCAAACCTCAACCGTGTGTATGAGCGGACGAGCACATCCTTTGGCTTGTAGTCGTTGTTAGACATCTTGCCTCCAAATTTCTGTTAGAGGGCAAATTTATCTTTACTACAGCCATAGACTAGGCTAAGATAATAGCCAGTCTTTTTGTAGGACTGACTGTAGGTGGTGAGGTTTGCTCCCATCACCTCACCTGGTTGATACCTAGGGGTCGCTTATCCGATCACATGGGTTTTAGCCATATCCGAGCCCTCCATATCAGATCAATCCGACTGATTCGGTGCCGCAGTGACGCTGGCTTGGTTAGAAATAGAAAGCCCGGCTCCAACCGGGCTTTCGCTATTGTGCGATTGAGAAAGCAACGACCAGCCGTGAAGTCGATCGTTTTTGAATTCTGGTGATCGAGAGAGCATCTGGGACATCCTAGTGACGGGATGTGCAGTAGCTATTTTTAAATTATGCGTCTCTCTTAACGCCTCTAGAATTTCTTTGGTGTGTAACGGGGTACCCTTTTGTTGAATTGTTGCCCGCACAGCATTGATAATTTTCTTTGTTTCTAGCCGGTCTGCTCGCTTGGGGTTCAGCGGCTGCTGTTCAGCCGTCGACAATGGAAGTACTTCAGTGATATCGCTTAGCCAGGCGTCAAATTCTTGGATAGCTTTGAGGGCTTTATTTTTCTCGATTTCGACCTGTCGGAAGTCGACTTCAAGCTGAGCCAAGCGAGCGTTTAATTTCTCCAGTTCCGCTGCTTCCTTCTCTCGCCCGCGGGCAATGGCGGCTCGAATCGTTGGTGGCAGTGCTTTTGCTTTGGACATTTAGTGGAATGATAACACGTGGAAATTGCTTTCCATATCCTAGGATTGGAATTCAAATTCGCTCATATCCTTGTTCCATGTCGATCCATATTTTTGACTCCGAAGGTGCAGAAGCTTCACTGTGACTCCTGTCGTGTATTTTCTCAGGAGGTTAGGTGGTAAGTTGGGTGGGGCAACTCATTCTTACGAGGATGATCCCGACATCTATGTTTAATAAAAGAGACGCGGGTGGCGCCGGTTGCTTCAGGGAATCCACCCACCGTACATGGCTATCGCCAGCCTGCGCAGAAATGGAGGCCTACGGTTGAAACAGTTTTAAAGCCTGGGCCTCAGTGAAGAAGTTGGAGTCAACCCAACGACTTGCACAAGTCGCACCAGAACCATCAGCAAGTTGGATAAATACCATTTATTTGCGGGATCGAACACTGCACACTATGCAAACAACTCCCGGTCTCTTTGGCGCAGGGTTTCGGACCAATAGCGGTCCTACCAGGGTTTTGTCGCGACATCGGCGGGTGGCTTCTGAAGTTGAAGAGGCTTCGCGTGGTCGCTGGCTTTCGTTGACCCCAATCAAGCGATCTATGGATCGCTCGGAGGCTATCCCATCGCTGCTGCCGATCTTCATAGATTGGCGGCTATCCCGATAGAGCAGCGGGAACTGTCGCTCAACTATCGATCGTCGGAACGGATCACTCGGTACTTCGGCAACTTCAACGTCTTCAACACGACCATAACTGCAGCATCCGATGACCGAGCCTATCCCAGCTTGGTTTCGTACGACACCGCAACCGCGAGGGTCGAACTGGTGAACCAGATTGTCAGACTGATTCGGCACAATGTGGAGACGTTAGGAATTCAACCAAACGAAATTTGCGTCCTGGCTCCACAATGGGTGCATCTTGCGACCATGACGCGGAGGCTTTCGTTCTCCCAATCGTTGGATACACCCGCGATATTTATATTGGCGCGTACGATGGTTCCCGCCGTATCTACCACGTGGAGATTCATGCCAGCCCTGTTTGCGGCGATGGTATACATCATGGTGGCCATGCGCTGGAACAGTCCATCCGTCAGATCAATCCAGTCTTCTGGCGGGATTGCATAGATATCGTGCAGTGTTTTGTAGAGCCAAGGCCCTGCCCTTGCGAAAGCCGGCGCATTGCGCGGTGTCGGGTAGTCGTAAGTATGGAAAAACACCAGAATATCGGCGTTCTGGCCGTTGTCACGCTCGGCCAGAAATAGATCAATGACCGTTCCCATCCCCAACACATACACCAGCACCGACTGGGCCTTGGCATAGGCTCCCTGGGCCCGGCTTCTGTCCAGGGAGGCCTTGGCCAGTGTCGTACTGGCCTGCAAGGTATCGGATTGGCTCCTCGGTCCCCCTGCTCTCGTGGCGCTGGGCGGCTTCCAGCGTCTGGCGGTGTTAAATAGAGATCTCTATTGCGCGGTTGATCGCACTCGATCAGTCCGTGGTATCCCCCATATGGGTGACAACTTTCGCCTACACGGCATCTATCCAGTAGGATGAGGCGTCAATAGCCGTCAGTTTTTGTTACCATTTGTTTCTTCTTGTAATATGCCTTGGTAGGCGCCTTGCTGATTAGGACGATCCACCCGGATAGCTCCCGTCTGGCGGCAGCCGCCGATAGCACAGCAAGAGGCATGCGTTGCGCCACCCGGCGCACTCCCAAATGACATCCACCGGCCAGATCCAAAGAAGTGAAGCGATATCCGATCCAGCGCAGCAGGGGTTTTACCCTCCTGGAGCTGCTTGTAGTCATGGTCATCATCGGCCTGCTGGCCAGCTACGTCGCACCACGCTATTTCGACCAGATCGGTAAAAGCGAAGCCAAGGCCGCGCGGGCCCAGCTCGATGCATTCGACAAGGCCCTGGGCACCTACCGTCTGGATGCCGGCCACTACCCCAGTACCGAACAAGGCCTTAAAAGCCTTGTCGAGCGTCCTGCCGACGAACCTAAATGGTCCGGCCCCTACCTCGCCAAGTCCTTGCCCACCGATCCCTGGGGCAACCCGTATGTGTACCGCAATCCCGGAGACAAGGGCCATGACTTCGAACTCGGCTCCTTGGGCAAGGACGGTCGCGTGGGCGGCACCGGCATCGATGCCGATCTGAGTATTTGGGATTCCGGGCGCTAGCGCCTGCGTGCCGGTTCGCGAGTCCCTCCCATGCGTGTGCAACTCAGTGTTGTCCAGGGCCGCGGCATTCCCCGGGTTCTGGAGCTCGAAGCCGCCAATATCGATGCAGCGCGCAAGCAGGCAGCGGTGCAGGGTTTCACGGTGCTATCCGCCACGTCGGCAGGGTGGCAGTGGCCGGGTTGGGGTTTGGGTTCGGGGCAGCGTGGTTTAGGAGAGCAAGGTGGCAGCCGCTCCAGCGGACAACGCATGGACATCCCCGTCTTCATCGAACAACTGCGCGACCTGCTGATTGCCGGCCTGAGCCTGATCGAGGCCCTGGATGCCCTGCGCCGAGGGGCGCGGGGGGCATCGGTTGCAGTCATCGAGCGCCTGGAGCGCCAACTGCAGGAAGGCCGGACGCTCTCCGATGCCTTCGCGGCGGACCCGTTGTTCCCGCCCTTGCTGGTGGCGCTGGTCCGCGCATCCGAACTGACTTCCGATCTTCCGCAAACCCTGAGCCGATTCCTGGAGCATGAGCTGCGGGTCGCCGAGGTGCGCCACCGCATCGTATCCACCTCCATCTACCCCTTGTTGCTGATGGGCGTGGGGACCATGGTGCTTCTGTTCCTGCTGTTCTACGTCATGCCACGGTTTGCCCGCGTGTTTGAAGGCATGGCGGGAGAGCTCCCCTGGTCGGCCCGCGCCATGCTGGCCTGGGCCCAGGTCTTGCACGCGCATGGCGCCTGGTGGTTGTCCGGCATGGCCGTGCTTCTCCTGGGTGTTGTGGGCCTGCTGTCCTCCTCGGCCATCCGTGCCCGCGTGTTCCGACGCGCCCTGGCTTGGCGTCCCTTGCAGGAGCGCCTGCACACCTACTTCCTGGCCCGCTGGTACCGGGCCACCGGCATGCTGGTGCAAGGCGGTATTCCGCTGCCTCAGTCGCTGCATCTGGCCAATAGCCTGTTGCCTTTGGCCATGCAAGACAGCGGCCGCGCGGTAGAGCAAGGCGTGCGCGAGGGGCTGTCCCCCTCTAGCGCCCATGTGCGCGCCGGCATGGTCACACCGGTGGCGGAGCAGCTGATGCTGGCGGGCGAACGCACGGGCGACCTGGGTGCCGTACTGTCCCGCATCGCCCATTTCCACGAATCGGAAGTCAGCCGCAATCTGGAGCGCGCCATGCGCACCCTGGAGCCGGTCGTCATGGTGCTGATCGGCCTGGGGGTCGGCGTGGTGGTGGTACTCATGTACATGCCCATCTTTGAACTGGCGGCGGCCATCCAATGAAGTCGACGCAGGCAGTACGGCCTAAAAAAACTTGGTACCGGCCCTGGCTCTGGCCCTGGCAACGGGAGATCCCCCGCTTGGAGTCCGGGCAGGTCGCGGTCTCTTCGTCCCTTGCATCCTCGGCATCCTCTTCTTCATCCTCGCCGCTCTCGCCACTCTCGGCCACCCATCCCCTGTTGGCCCGGATTGCGACTCTCCGGGCCCAGGGCTGTGATGATTTGCTGGCCGCGCTGTCGCTGTCCACGCAGGACCCACAGCAACTGACGCAGCTGACGGACGAACTGGGCTCCTTGTTGGGCTTGCCCGTCGTACGCATGCACGACATCCGAGACTGGTTGTTGGCGTTTGATCTGTTGCCATTCGCCGAAGTGGTGCAGCGCCGCTGTGTTCTGCTGAGAGATACCGCCGGGAAGGCAGACATGGCAGACATGGCAGACACAGCAGGTACAGCAGGTACAGCAGGTACAGCAGGTACAGCAGAGAGCGCAAGCGTGCAGCAATGCCAGCAACTCCATCTTCTCGTGACGGACCCCTTCAATACCGACCAATGTGCCTGGGCCCTCACCCGCTGGGGCGTCTCCAGCGTACTGCTGGTGGCCCCCGAAACCTTGGACGCCCTGCTGGCACAGGCCGAGGCGGGGATGACGGCATTGGGCTCTCTGGGCGAGCTGGCGGGCGTCGCGTTGGCGGAGCAAGGGGGCGATGCTGCTTTGTCCGACATCCTGACCTTGCGCGACATCGGCGCCGATGCCAGCCCGGCCATCCGTTTCGTTAATTCGACCCTCTACGATGCGCTCAAGGTGGGTGCTTCGGACATCCACCTGGAAAGCGATGCCACCGGCTTGAACGTCAAGTTCCGCATCGACGGGGTGCTGACCGCGATACGGCGCATGGACAGCACGGAGCTGGCCACCCAGGCCATCAGCCGTATCAAGGTCATGGCCCAACTGGACATCGCCGAACGCCGCGTCCCCCAGGATGGGCGTCTGCAAATCGGCTACCAGCGCCGCAACATCGACGTGCGCGTCTCCATCATGCCCAGCATCCATGGAGAAGATGCGGTGTTGCGTATCCTGGACCGTGAACATCTGGCGCAGAGCCTGTCCGGGCTCACCTTGGCCAAGCTTGGCTATGGTGAAGCGGAGCAAACAGCCTTGCGCCAGCTGTGCCGCAAGCCCCACGGCATGATGCTGGTGACCGGCCCCACGGGCTCCGGTAAAACCACCACCCTGTATGCCGCCATCGCCGAGACCCACCAGTCCCGCGACAAGATCATCACCATCGAAGACCCGGTGGAATACCAACTCCCCGGGGTGCTGCAGATCCCGGTGAATGAACGCAAGGGCTTGACCTTCGCCCGCGGTTTGCGCTCCATCCTGCGCCACGACCCGGACAAGATCCTCGTCGGAGAAATCCGGGATGCGGAAACGGCCCAGATCGCCATCCAGTCCGCCCTGACCGGGCATCTGGTGTTCACCACGGTGCATGCCAACACGGTGTTTGACGTGGTTGGGCGTTTCGACCAGTTTGGCATCGATGCCTACACCTTTGCCTCGGCCATCAACGGGGTGCTGGCCCAGCGCCTGCTGCGCCGACTCTGTCCCCACTGTGCCGAAGCCGAAGATCCGACGCCGCTACAGCGCAGTCCCGAACTGCTGGAATTCCTGGCGAGCTATGCGGAAACCCCGGCCTTCAAGGTCGCCAGAGGCTGTGAGCATTGCCGCGGCACCGGCTACTCCGGGCGATTCGCCCTGGGCGAACTGCTCACGCTGACGCCCGCGCTCAAATCCCTGGTGGCCAGCCGCGCGCCGCAGATGGATATCCAGGCCGCGGCCGCCAAGACCGGTTGGTGCAGTTTGCAGAGCCAGGCCTTTGAAGCTGCAGCGCGTGGCATAACCACGCTGGAGGAGGTCGAACGTGTGGCCGTTTGAGCGCAAGCGCGAGCAGGAGTACCTGCGGATCGGACGCCATGCCTTGGAGCGATGGTCAGGACCGGCGAGTGCGCTGTCGCTGGTGGCGCGGCAAGCATTGCCGGAAGGTGCAACCCTGTCCTCCACTGAGTTGCAATCCGCGCTGCTTCTATTGTTTCCCAACCCTCCGCAGATGAAGATCACGGTGCTGCTGGAGTCCGCTTGGCTTCCCGTGCTCCTGCTGGAGGTGGGCGCCACGCTGTGGACCTCGGCCCAGGTCGAGCCCTTGCTGAGGCATCGCCTGGGCAGCCTGTACGGTGAACCGCAAGGCATGCCTGTGGACTGGGAGCTGCGGCTGGACTACGTCCCCGGACAGCCGTTTGCGCTGGGCTACGGCATCCCCGCACAGCTCCGGCAGTCCCTGGTCGCGGTGGGCCAGGTTTTGGGGCTGCGCTGGGCGGCGCTCTTGCCAGCGGTTGGCTGGGGATTCCAGCGCCTCCGCTCGGCGTACCGCGCACGCGACAGAATGGACAGGAGCAGCCGGAGCAATAGGAGAAATAGGAGCGGTAGGACCGACAGGAGCAACAGCACCAATAGCACCGACAAATCCGTCTGGTGGGTCTGGCCAGAGCAGGACCGCCTGCTGCTTGCCAGGGTGGAGGGCCAACGCATGGTTTCCCTGCATCCCGGCCTCGCCTTGACAGACAACTCTGCAAGCATCGTGCGGATGGTGGCCGCCGAAGCGGCACGTACCGGCAATGGTGTAGCCGATGCGCCTATCCGTGCCGCGACCTGGTCTTCCGGGATGGTTGCAGCTCCGGCTTCGGATCGCCTGGAGTGGTGTTCGATCACGGCTCCCGCATTGCCTTGCGTGGCCCAGTTGCCTCAGAGCGGGCCTTCCGCCGTGGGTGGTCAGACATGCGCCTGAACCGTATCGACTTCCTGCATCCGGTCACCTCGCCACGGGTGGGGTGGATCCTGTTGGCGTTCGGGGGGATAGCGTTGGGCGCTGCCATCTGGCTGGACCAGCAGTGGACGGCCGAGCGCACGGAGGTTCAGCGCGTGCACCAGACAGCGTTGGCAGCCTTGGCGGAACAGCAGGCGAAGGCAAAGCCGGTAAGGGCCGCTGCACCGACCCAGGCGGAACGCCGTGTGCGCCAAGCCCAAGCCGAACTGCGGCGGCCCTGGCTGCCGGTATTGCGCGCCGTGGAGTCTGCCGCAGTGGCACCTGTCTATCTGTTGTCCTTGAACGTGGATCCCCTCACGGGCCAGGTCAAGTTGGAGGCCGAAGCATCGAGCTTCGACCATGCCTTGGCCTTTGTGCAGGTGCTGGACCTGGAGGGCGCATTGCAGCCGGCCACCCTGCAGTCGCATGCGGAAATACCCGCCCCCCAAGGTGACAAGCCCTGGGTCAAGTTCAGTGCCACCACGCAGTGGAGTATCCGGTGATGCCCGCCAAGATGCCCGTCTTCCGATCTCTGCAAGTGCGTTTCGCGCGGGCAGAGCAAGCGATTGGCAAAGCCGGTCTCTGCGGTGTCGCCCTCATGGCGGTGGCGCTGGTTGTGGTGGGGCTCGCGTGGAGCGAGCGGTCCCGTGCTGATCTACCGCTGCCGTCCGCAGATTCTGGCGTGGACCTTGTCCGGGCGCCTGTGGCGTCGCAAGCCAGCCCACTGTTTGCAGCCGAACCAGAGCCAGAATTGGCGGTCGTCGGCGATGTCCCCCTGTTGCTGACGCAAATCAAGCAGATCGCGCTGGGCAATGGACTCGGTTGGACCGCGGCAGACTACCGCATCACTCCTGCGACGGATACACAGCCAGCCGGCCTGGAGATACGCAGCACCTTCAAAGCCTCCTATCCCCGACTGCGCAAGATGCTGTCCCAGATTCTGCGGGAGGTTCCCGCCAGCACGGTGCGGGAGTTGAGCATGTCCCGTCCCAGCAGCGACATCGCGGAAGTGGATGCCAAACTGACCATCGCCGTGCTGCTGCAAGATGCACCGCCTGCACCGTCTAGGGCACCTGCAGCAACTGCTGCACTGGCGGCACAGAAAGCAGCTGTTCAAACGCTGGCAGTGGGTACGCCATGAAGCAGCGGCGTCTTACCCTGCTGCTCCTGGTGATGGGCGTCTTGATCCTGGTGCGCTGGTGGGTACCGAATCCGTCCAGCCAGGTAGCCACGTCCGAGGCCGTGGTGCGTCCCAATATGCCGCCAGCAGTAGCTTCCGTGGCACCCGCTCCAGGGCTCGCTGGATCTGCGCCAACACCTCCCCAGGAGGTATCCGTATCCACCAAATCAGAAATAACCGCAGGACTTGCTACGGCAGCCCTTGCGGTGGATATGCCCGGCAACGCCTTTGCGGTACGCATGCCGGTTGTTCAGCCGGCGCCACCCCCACCACCGCCACCACCCAAAGTAGCGCTCGTGGCACCGACACCGCCACCACCCGCGCCAGCGCCTGCTCCTCCGCCCATACAGGTGATCGGTACCTGGGATGACGGGGTGGCGCCTGGCGTGTTTGTGTCCACGCCCAACGGTACCCAGTTGGCACGCAAAGGAACCGTGCTGCTCACGGAGTACGTCGTGACGGCTTTGACGCCCCAGCAAATGACCGTTCAACACACTGCGACCAAACGCGAGCTGCAGCTCAGCATTCCCCGCGTGGCGGGTAAATAATTTTTACGGACCGTGTCTGCTTGTCTTATGCGCTTTTCTATATGACTCCTCTCCGTCCTGAAATCTCTGATGCCTGGCTGCGCGACGTGCAGCGCAGCACGCGCCGCAGCGGCATTGCATTTGCCTGCACGCTGTTGCTCTTGGTCGGAACTTTGCTCAGCCTGGAGGGGTGTACCGGCTACCAAGCCTTCCGCGAAGGCCAGTCCAAGTTGGCCGAAGGGCAGACCGAAGAAGGCTTGGCCAAACTGAACCAGGCCATGCTCCAGGATCCGGCTAACACTGAATACCGACGGACCTACTTCACGCAGCGCGAGAACCAGGTGAATGCCCTGGTGCGCGAAGCCGAGCAGGCCACGGACCAAGGTGGCTTTACCACGGCCCGCCATGCGTATGAGCAAGCCGCCCGACTGGACCCGGCCAACCGGCGGGTTGCGGATGGCCTGGCTCGCACCGACAGCGCGGAGCGGCACTGGAAGGCGCTGGAGGCTGCGGTCGCCCTGGGGCGCGAGGGCAAGCTCGACAGCGCGATTGCCAAGGTCCAGCAGGTGCTGTCAGAGAATCCGGCCATGCGCCGTGCCACCATCATGTTGCGGCAATTGATGCGCCAACAGGCCGATGCCTCGGGCAAGGAGCTGGGCATCTACCCCAAGCTCAAGGCGGCCTACCGTGTACCGGTGTCGCTCAGCTTCACCAACGCCACGCTCTTGCAGGTGTTGGAGTCCTTGCGCCAGGCGTCAGGTTTGAACTACATGCTGGAGCGCGACGTCAAGCCGGACCTGCGCGTCACTATCTCCGTGACCAACAAGCCGGTGGAAGACATCCTGCGTTTGCTGCTGGCGACCAACCAACTGGATAAGCGGGTGCTGGACGACGACACCTTGCTGATCTACCCCAATACGGCGGCCAAGGTGACCGAGTACCGGGAAATGGTGGTGCGCACCTTCTACCTCACCAACACGGACGCCACCAAGATGGCCAATGTCTTGAAGACGGTGGCCAAGGCCCGCGATGTGGTGGTCGACGAGAAACTCAATCTGCTGGTGGTGCGCGACTCCGCCGAGGTGATCCGTCTGTGCGAGAAATTGATCGCGGCCCAGGACCTACCGGATCCGGAAGTGATGCTGGAGCTGGAAGTGCTGGAGGTCAGTGTCAGCCGCTTGCTGGAGCTGGGCATCCAATGGCCGAGTTCGGTGTCCGCCGGTGTGGTGGGCACCGACGGTGTCGCCGGCCAGCTGCGCTTGAATGAGCTGCGCAACTACAACTCCAGCATGGTCAAGCTCAACTTCAACGACCCGCTGGCCTCTGCGCAGCTGCGCAGTACCAAGGGTGACGCCAATCTGCTGGCCAACCCGCGGGTGCGGGTGCGCAGCAAGCAGGCCGCCAAGATACTGATTGGTGAACGCCTGCCCGTCATCACCACCACCACCACCGCGAACGTAGGCTCCTCCAACAGCGTGAGCTACCTGGACGTGGGTCTCAAACTGGAGATCGAACCCACGGTCTTGCTGGACGACGACGTGACCATGAAAATCGCCCTGGAAGTCTCCAACGTCCTGGGCACCATCACCACGGCCAGCGGCACCCAGGCCTACCACCTGGGTACGCGTAACACCTCCACCAACCTGCGCGTACGGGATGGCGAGACCAATATCCTGGCCGGCCTGATCCAGCGGGATGAACGGCGTTCCAACACCGGTGTCCCGGGCCTGAACGAGATCCCGGTGGTCAGCAAGCTGTTTGGCACTTCGCAGGACAGCGACACCCGCACCGAGATCGTGCTGCTGATCACGCCGCGCATCGTGCGCAATCTGGAACTGCCGGGCGTGGGTCTGCAGGAATTCCTTTCTGGAACAGACAGTGCCGTGGGTGGGGCTCCGATCCAGTTGGGACAACCCGCAGGTGCTGCGCGGGCCAATACCACGAATACCCCGGTGAATGCAGCACCGCCCAACCCGACACCCCAGCCACAGAGCGCTACGCAGCCGACTGCTCCACCGACGCCCGGAATCTATGTGCCAGGTACACCTGCCCGTACGAATGGCGCGGTACCGGGTGCATCCGACTTTGTACCGACGGCGCCACCGGCGTTCACCGCGCCCCCTCTGATTCCTACCTCGCCAGCGCAGTAACAGGCGACCTCCCATGCGCAAGACTTCGTCTCCTGTGCTTCTGCGCGGCGCCCCTCGGTCTCATCGTGGCTTCAGTCTGGTCGAGCTGTTGGTGGTGCTGGCCATCATGGCGCTGTTGGCCAGCATCGCGATGCCCTTGACGGAGCTGGCGCGCCAGCGCGGTAAGGAAGAAGAGCTGCGTCGCTCGCTGCGGGAGATTCGTACGGCCCTGGACAACTACAAGCGCCTGGTCGACGTGGGACGTATTGAACGCGCCGCCGATAGCTCGGGTTATCCGCCATCGCTGGAGGTTCTGGTGGATGGAGTCAAGGATGCGCAGTCGCCATCCGCCAGCAAGCTGTACCTGTTGCGCAGCCTGCCGCGCGATCCGTTTGCACCGGCAGAGATTGGAGCCGCGGCCGATACCTGGGCCCTGCGCAGCTATGCCAGCCCGCCCACCGATCCCCAGCCCGGCAAGGACGTGTACGACGTGCACTCCAAATCCACGGCACTCGGTTTGAATGGCCTGGCCTACAAGGACTGGTGATGCTGCCGCGTACCTACATTGGGATGTGCGCCCCAGCTACCCCAGCCACCCCGGACGGCACCCCGAACCTGCCCGAGGCCCGTCGGACAGGAGTGGCCAACAAGCGAGCCCACGGGTTCACGCTGGTGGAGCTGCTGGTGGTAATGGCCATCCTGGCCTTGCTGCTGTCGATTGCGGCACCGCGTTATTTTGAATCGGTGGACCGGGCCAAGGAAGCAGTGCTGCGTACCGACTTGCATGTGCTGCGAGAAGCCATCGACAAATACCGCGCGGATACCGGGCAACTCCCTGCGTCCTTGCAGAGCTTGGTGGAGAAACGCTATATCCGCAGCCTGCCTGTGGATCCGATGACGGATACCGCGGATGG